>DATJEE010000272.1:0-10123 GCA_035496995.1 Solirubrobacteraceae bacterium
GACACGTCGGGTGTGCTCGTCACGGTCAGCGGCCGCGTGAAGACCATCAACCAGGTCCTCCACAACGCCCAGTCCCCGTCCAGCCAGGGCACCGGCGCGGTCGTCCCGCTCGTCGCGACCATCAACACGTCGGCGGGCGGAATCCTCGCCGACACCCACAAGATCAACGCCGGCCTGTCGGATGCCGAGGCACACCTCACCAGCATCTGCAAGTCCGCCGCGATCCAGGTGCTCGCAGTCACCGCTGGCAACCCGAATAAGTGCTGAGCGCCTGATGCGTGGCATTCTCAGTGGAGCACGAGGCATGTCGCCAGTGGTGCTCGTCGTGTTGATCGCGTGGGCGCTGTTGTCAGTGCTGTTCCTCACCGGAACACTGCTGGCCGCCCGCTCGATCGACCGGTCGGTCGCGATCATCAAACCCAATGTCATCGAAATTGGGGATGAGGGCGCGTTCATCCGGCAGGCGAAGACGATCGCGGATGCGACCGTCAAGATCCGGGCAGCGGCTGCGCCGCTGTCCGGTCACCTCGCCAGCACGCTGAATACCGCTGATAAGAAGATCGACCCGAAGCTCAAGTCGATCCTCGGCAAGGTCGGCAACATCAACGAGACCGCCGGCTCGATCAACGGGACGGTGTTGGAGATCGGCTCGACCGTCGACTCGATCTTCAGCAGCGCGAGCTCGATCAACAAGCACGTGAAGTCGATCGGCTCATCCGTCGACGCGGTCGATACCGCGACGAAGGAGATCAACGCCAGTGCTCGGGGCATCCTGAGCAGTGGCAACTCGATCCTCGACCGTGTCAACAGCATTGACAGGGCCGTGGCGACGGTGATCGGCCTTGCGACGAGCATCGACGGGACCCTCAAGAACGTGGCGACGGACTTCGTCGGCATCGATCGCAACGTGGGTCAGGACGGTCGCAACACCAACAACATCACCAAGCACACGAACAGCATCGACTGCGCGCTTGCCGTCAGCGGTGCGGGGTGCAAGAAATGATCGCCTCTACGTACAGTGACTGGTACATCGGGATGGCGCTGGCGTTCATCGTCATCGTCGTGGTCGTCATCATCGTGGCGATCATCCTGACGATGGCGGCACGCATCGCCGATCAGGCGAGCAGCGCGGCCGCCGGAGTGGATGTCGTACGGGCTCAGACAACGAGCCTCGAAACCGGAGTGGACAAAGTCAACGACTCGGCAGTCCGGATCCTTCACATGGCCCGGACACTCAGGAAGGTGGCGGTCGGAAAATGACCCAGAGCATCGCCGCATTCGACACACACGCCCTGTGGCAGGTGTCACTTGGGATGGGTGCCGTTGTGCTGGCAGTTGTCATCGTCTTGATGTTGCTGTTGCTCAGCCTCATCAGAGACATCCGGTCCAGCGTCGACACGTTGCTCGAGGTTGCTCCGATACTCGCCAAGCAGACGTCCAACCTGCCCAAGCTCGCGGCGACGCCGGGAGTGCTGGACATGATCATCGAGGAGGCCCTGGTCCAGGACGGCTACATGGACGTCCTGGCAGGGCACTACGCAGCACCGGGGGAGGTCATCGCATGAGCCGCGAAGCGATGATCATCGCCACGATTGCGGAGACCGTTCTCCTCGTCCTCATCCTCGCGATCGCCCTGACGCGCGTGCGTCAGGGCCTCGCAGGGATCTCCTCGGGCCTCACGGCCCTTGGCGGCGCGCTCGCCACGGTGGAGTCGCAGCATCTGCGGCCGCTCCGCCGGGTCGTCGGCGAGATCAACGGACGACTGTTCACGATCAACTCCGTCCTGCCGGGAATCGCCGGCAAGGCCGCGTTCGTCGTGCGCAAGGTCACGGGGGGTTAGTGATGGCGATTCTCTGGCTCATGGTGGTCGTACTCGGCCTCACGATTCCCGTCTTGGCGATGTTGCTCAAGGGCGTCCTGGGCGCCGCGAAGAGCATCACGCCAACCGTCGGCGCCATCTCCGGCGTCGCCGCCGCGGCGTCGACGGATCTCGACGCGGTCATCGAACTGGTGACCACGCAGAACTACATCAGCCAGGTCGTCGCGGGCCTCGCCAACTACGGAGGGTCGCTCGCCGTGGCCCTCCCCGACGCCTAGGGGATGACGATGGAACTTCCTGTTGCCATAATCATCCTGTTCGTCACGCTCATCGTTCTGCTGCTGGCGGTCTACCTGCTGGCGACGATCGTCGAGCTGCTGAAGATCAACGCCGGGCTCGACGAAGTGCTCGGCAAGGTCGGCGAGATCGCGACGAAGACAGCACCGGTCAACGGTGTGCTCGATGCGGTGAACACCACGCTGGTGGCGGGACGCAACCTGCTCGAGGGCCTCTTCTACCAGAAGGCCGGCCCCGACGCAGCGGGTCTCGTCGAGTCCGCCTTCCCCGGCGAGGGACCCCGGTTCCTGCAGCGCATCGGGCGTGCAGGGACCGTCGTCCCGATCGGCGAGGAGTACCCGCGTGGTGCGGCGATTCTCAATTCGCTGCTCGGCGTTGCTCCGGCTCCGGCCGCTCCCGCTCCCGCGGCTCCGGCGGCGTCGGGCGGCCGTATCACCCTCCGCGGCCGGTCTGCTCCCTCGGCCACGGTCGTCGAGGAGCCGAGCATTCCCGGGCGTCTGTCGGCCAAGGGCTCCCGGCCCTGGGAACGCTGAGAACACTCCGGGTCCGGCGCTCGCCGGGCCCAGCGTGTTCGTACGTGCAGCTGTGAATCGCAAGGGGATGGTCGCCGCCGCCGGGGTGGCGGCCGTCCTTGCGCTCGTGGTGGGTGCCGCCGTCGGCCGCAGCATCATCCCCTCCGGTGGCGACGACCACCCCAGGACGCTGACGACACCCCCGCCGACGCAGTTCGCCTCGGCGGCGGTCGGGATCACGATGACGTATCCGTCCACCTGGACGCGCCTGCAGTCGCGCGACCCGCAGGTCCTGCTCGTCGCAGCGCTGTCGCCGTCGACCTCGCTGTCGCTGCGCGCGTCGAAGTCCCAGCTCAAGGACGTGACGGCGCAGACGCTGCCGGTCGTCAAGCAGTTCACCGACGATCTCGTCGCGGCGGACAAGCGCGCGACCCTGCTCACCGCGGCCGAGCCGATCGAGGTCGGCGGACTGCCGGGCTACCGCTACCGCTACACCTATACGACGAAGGACGGCGGCACCGGCGCGCACGTCCACTACTTCCTCTTCAAGCACGACCTCCTGCTGCAGCTCGTCTTCCAGGCGCTGCCGGCCCGGGCGCTGTCGCAGGTCGAGCCGACGTTCGACCGCATCGCCGGCTCGCTCAAGAGCACGACGCCCTAGATCATCCGGCGGGGTCAGCCGCCGATCTGCGACATCGTCCGCGTCGGCTGGACGAAGCCGGGATCGTTGACGTGGTGCTTGAGCTCCTTCTTCCACACGGCGTCGCGGACCAGCTGGCGCAGGCCGTCGTCGGACGTCCCGTCGCGCAGGGCCGTGCGCAGGTCGTACTCGTGCAAGCTGAACAGGCACGTCCGCAACTTGCCCTCGGCGGTGATCCGGATGCGGTCGCAGTCGCCGCAGAAGGGCTCGGAGACCGGGTTGATGAAGCCGATCTTGCCCATGCCGTCCGCGAACCTGTACACGCGCGCGGTAGCGCTCGGTTCGCGCGGCTCGGCCTCGAGCGGATAGACCGCGTGGATCGCGGCGCGGATCTCCTCGCCGCTGAGGACCTTGCTGCGGTCCCACGTGTGGTCGGCGTCGAGCGGCATGAACTCGATGAAGCGGACCTCGTAGGGATGCGTCCGCGCGAACTCGGCCATCGGGAGGATCTCGGTCTCGGTGAAGTCGCGCAGCCCGACGGCGTTGATCTTGATCGGGTGCGCCTCCGGGAACGCCGCGAGGACCTCGAGGCCGCGCAGCACGCGCGGAAGCGAGTCGCGCCGCGTCATCTCGAAGAAGCGGTCGCGCTGCAGCGAGTCGACGGACACGTTGAAGCGGTTGATGCCCGCGGCGACGAGGGCCGCGGCGTCGCGTTCGAGCAAGAAGCCGTTGGTCGTGACGCTGAGATCCTCGACGCCCTTCACCGCGGCGAGCATCGCGGCCAGGCGCGGGAACTCCCGGCGCACGAGCGGCTCGCCGCCGGTGAGGCGGATGTCGTGGACACCCATCGAGGCGAGCACGGCCACTAGGCGCTCGATCTCCTCGAAGCTCAGGACCTCGTCGCGCTCCAGCCACGGCAGGCCCTCGGCGGGCATGCAGTACTGGCAGCGGAAGTTGCAGCGGTCGGTGACCGACACCCGCACGTCGCGGATGCGGCGGTCGTGCCCGTCGCGCAGCGGCTCAATCTTGTTCATCACGCCTCCAGGTTCCCGAGCGCCCGCCGCTCTTCTCCAGCAGCTCCACGCGCTCGATGACGACACCGCGCTCGATGCCCTTGACCATGTCGTAGACGCAGAGCGCGCCGGCGGCTGCCGCGACCATGGCCTCCATCTCGACGCCCGTACGGGCCGTCACGCGCGAGGTGGCCGTGAGGGTCACCGCCCCGGCGCCGGCATCGACGTCGATGTCGACGTCGACGGAGTCCAGGGGCAGCGTGTGCGCGAGCGGGATCCACTCGTCGGTGCGCTTGGCCGCCTGGATCGCGGCGATCCGCGCCGTCGAGACGACGTCGCCCTTCGGCGCATCGCCGGCGGCGACCGCTGCCGCGGTGTCCGGGTGCATCCGCACGACGGCGCGCGCCACCGCGACGCGCAGCGTCTCGGGCTTGGCGCCGACGTCGACCATGCGCGCCGTGCCGTCCGCGTCCAGGTGTGTCAAGAGGTCGCCGGTCATCTCGCTACTGGGTGCCTACCCGCATCTGGGCATCGTAGCCACGGCCGCGCCCGCCCCGGGACGGAGTTAAGCAAGTGCTTAATGTGCCCAGAACACGGGATAGGGGCCGGATTAAGCGATCTCTTCATCCGAATTGACGGAACGGGGGGTGCGTGCATACTGCGCCATCGGTACCACCATCTCGGAGGAGAGGAGCGTCACACCTTGGCAACCAACGCGACACACCGAAGGGCGGTGTCGGGAACATGAGCGCACTAGCAGCCTTTGACACGCACGCTGCCTGGCAGGTCGTGCTCGGCATGGGCGCCGTCGTCATCGTCGTCGTAATCATCCTGCTGATGCTCCTTCTGAGCCTCGTCAAGGACATCCAGACGAGCGTCGCGACCCTGCTCGAGACCGCGCCCATCGTGGCCTCGTACACGGCAAACATCCCGAAGCTCGGCGCCACGCCTCCGGTGCTCAACCTCATCATCGAGGAAGCGATCATCCAGGACGGCTACATGAACGCGCTGACGGACGGCTACATCGGGGCAGGTGAGACGCTGTGAGCACAGACCTCATGACGATCCTGAGCATCGTCGAGCCGATCGTGCTCGTGCTGTGCCTCGCGGTCGGCCTCAACCAGGTCCAGAAGCGACTGAACATCATCTCCAACGGCCTCGGAGATCTCGGCGGCATGCTGGCGACGGTCGAGTCCCAGCACCTGCGCCCGCTGTCGAAGCTCGTGGCGGACATCAACGGCCCGCTGAACACCATCAACGCGACGCTGCCGGGCATTGCCGCCAAGGCCGCGCTCGTCGTGCGCAAGGCAGGTGGCTGACATGGCTGATACCGCTCTGTGGATCATGGTCATCGTCCTGATCGCCGTCATCCCGGTCGTCGTCGGCCTCCTGAAGAAGGTCCTCGGCGCCGCGCGCAGCATTCCGCCGCGCATCGACGCGATCGCCGGTGTCGCCACCGCGGCGTCATCGGATCTCGACGCCGTCGTGATCCTGCTGACGACGCAGAACTACATCAGCCAGATCGTGGCTTCCGTCGCCAACTACGGGGGCTCGCTCAACGTCGCCCTCCCGGACTACTAGGGGGAGCTTGTGTCGATTCAAGTTGCACTCATCATCCTCCTGGTGGCGGCCATCATCGGCGCCCTGGCGATCTACCTGATCGCCACGATCCAGCAGCTGTTCACGATCAACGCCGGCCTGGACGTCGTGCTCGGGAAGGTCGGCGAGATCGTCGCCAAGAGCTCGCCCGTCAACGGCGTCGTGGACAACATCAACAACAACCTCGTCACGGGCCGCAACCTGCTCGAGGGACTGCTGCTCAAGAAGGCGGGCCCCGATTCCGCGGGCC
This sequence comes from Solirubrobacteraceae bacterium, assembly GCA_035496995.1. Taxonomy (GTDB): domain Bacteria; phylum Actinomycetota; class Thermoleophilia; order Solirubrobacterales; family Solirubrobacteraceae; genus CADCVQ01. The sequence goes on from DATJEE010000272.1 coordinate 6,131, forward strand.
TCGTCGAGTCGCTGTTCCCCGGTGAGGGCGCGAAGTTCCTCCAGCGCGTCGGGAAGTCCGGCAAGGTCGTCAACACGGGCGCGGTCTACACCCGCGGTGTCGGCATCCTCGCCTCCCTCGGCCGCGGCGCGCCGATCGGCGCCGCGCACACCAAGGGCCCGGCCGTCCGCGATCCGAAGTACTCGACGACCGCGGCGAGCATGCTCTACCCGCGGCCCGGTGGCAACCCGCGCGCGCGTCCGAAGTCCCCGGTCGTGGGCTCCAACTCGCCGCGCCAGTACGAGGCCGCGCTGACGCCCGGCGCGCGCCTGCGCGACGCCACGGGTGCGAAGGTCGAGACCCCGGCCCCGGCGCCTCCGCAGGCACCGTCGGCTCCGGCGCCCGCGCCGGCCGCCGCCGCGCCCGCGCCGCCGCCCCCGGCTCCGGCCGCGGGACGCCTGTCGGCAAAGGGCAACCGTCCCTGGGAGAAGTAGACGCCCGGGACAGCTGATTCGTCAGGAGAGCCCGGCCACCCGGCCGGGCTCTCCTGCGTTCCGGGCCCCGCCGAACATGGCGCCGGGACCGCGGATGTGATTGCTACGTTCGCTCTGCGGAGAGAACCGCATCGAGAGCCACACGAGGAGAACCCGTCATGAGCACCACTGAGACCGACGCAGAGCAGCAGGCGGAGCGCGCGACCTGCCTCTACCCGGGATGCGACAACCTCGCCGTCGAGGGCCCCAAGACGGCCGTCAACGGCCGCACGGGCCCCCCGCCGCGCTACTGCGAGCTCGAGGAGCACAACGCCGCGAGCACGTTCCAGGAGCTCAAGCGGCTGGAAGAGGAAGGCGCCGGCGGCGACGCCGCCTAGCTCCAGCGGCCCATCTGGACGAACCGCTCCGCGGGCACGCCCCCGGCGCGGGCGAGCATCGCCTTGGCCGCCTCGGGCGTGGCGACGAACTCGCGCAGGGCGTCGACGCTCGGCGTGCGGTGCTCGGGCGGCAGCACGCTGACGTACCAGAGCCCCGTGATCGGGGTCCCGCGCACGTCGAGCTCGACGAGCGCGCCACGGTCCAGCTCGTCGCGGATCGTGTGCGCGACGGCGAGCGTCACGCCGCGCCCGGCCGCCGTCTGTGCCAGCGCGGCGGCGAAGTTCGGATACGCGCGGGTGCGCGCGCCGGCGATCGACTGCCGCGCGAGGAAGGCGCCGGTGTCGGTGTCGGAATCGGCCTCGAAGGGCCCCAGGAGCCACGGTGTGCCGACGAGCGCGGCCGGTGCGACCCCGCGCGACCCCGCGAGCGTGTGGCGCGGCGCGGCGACGACGACGAGGCCGTAGCGCAGGAACGGCTCGGCCTCGATCTCCGGGCCCGTCGTCGTCGACGCGACCGGCGGCCCGAGCACGATGTCGACGCGGCGGTCGGCCATGAGGTCGGCGAGCTCGCGGCGGCGCGCGACCTGCAGCTCGACGTCGATCTGGCGGTGGTGCTGCTTGAAGGCGTGCAGCAGCGGGCCGGCGGCGAACTCGGCGAACGACGGCGTCGCGGCGACGCGCAGCGCCGGATGGGCCTCGCCGACGCTGCGGCGCGTGTCGTCGGCCAATCCGAGGATCTCGCCGGCCGCGCGCGCAAGTTGGCGCCCTCCCGGGGTCAGCTCGATGACCCCTCCGGCGCGCACATACAGCGCATCTCCGAACTCGCGGCGCAGCGCTCCGACGGCGCCGGAGACGGCCGGTTCGCTGACGTTCAGCGCCTTCGCGGCCTCCTTGACAGACCCCAGCCGGGCCACCGTCACGAACGTCCGAAGCTGCGACAGGGTCAATTAAGCATTCGCTTCATGAGCATTGACCGCGCCATCGTAGCGTGCATACTGCCCGCCCAGTACCCCCTTTGGAGGAGAGGAGCGTCACACCTTGGCAATGCAGACCCCCGCACCCTGTGATTACTCACGGGCGACGAGCGTGGACGATGCCGTCGCGCAACTGCAGGCAAAGGGTGGAAACGCCCGGATCCTGGCCGGCGGTTACAGCCTTATCCCGATGATGAAGCTGCGCCTGGCGAACCCGGGCCACGTCATCGACATCAACCCCCTCGAGTCGGAGCTCAGCTACATCCGCAAGGAGGGCAACGAGATCCGCATCGGCGCGCTGACGCGCCACGTCGCCATGCTCAAGTCCGATCTGCTCGCGCAGACGTTCCCCGACATCTTCCGGGAGGCCGAGGCAGTCCTCGCCGACCCGGTGGTCCGCAACCGCGGCAGCATGGGCGGCTCGCTGTGCCAGGCCGACCCGGCCGAGGATCTGTCGGGCGTCGTCACGGCGCTCAAGGGCACCGCGGTCGTCCGCGGCCCCGGCGGTGCCGAGCGGCTCATCGAGATGGACGAGTTCCACCTCGGGCCCTACATGACGGCCGTCGGCTCCACGGAGATGCTCACCGAGGTGCGCTTCCAGATCCGCAACGGTCACGGCAGCGCCCACGAGAAGGTCGAGCGCCGCGCCGGCGACTTCGCGATCGTGGCCGCCTCGGCCGCGCTCTCGATCGAGAACGGCAAGATCACGCACGCCGGTCTCGCCTGCAGCGCCGTCGGCCCGACGACGATGCACATCGGTCGCGCAGAGTCCATGCTCGTCGGCCAGGCGCCGTCCGAGCAGCTCTTCGCCCAGGCCGGCCAGATGGCCGCCGCCGACTGCTCACCGAACAGCGACGGTCGCGGTACCGCCGACTACAAGCGCCACGTCGCGGGCGTCCTTTCCACCCGTGCCCTGAGCCGCGCCGCGGCCCGGGCCATGCGCTAGGAGGTCCACGCATGCAAGTCTCCATGACGATCAACGGCGAGTCGTACTCGCACGACATCGAGCCGCGTCTGCTGCTCGTGCACTACATCCGCGAGTACGCCGAACTGCACGGCACCCACTGGGGTTGCGACACGTCCAACTGCGGCATCTGCATCGTGCTGATGGACGACCCCAACAGCGCGGACCCGCCCTACCCGATCAAGTCCTGCACGATGCTCGCGGCCTCGGCCCAGGGCTTCAACATCATCACCGTCGAGGGCATGGGCAACGCCGACGGCTCGCTTTCGTCGATCCAGGTGGCGTTCCACGAGATGCACGCGCTGCAGTTCGGCTTCTGCACCCCGGGCATGATGAGCACCGCCCGCTGGCTCATCGACACGCATCCCAATCCGACCCAGATGACAGATCACGAGATCCGCGACGGCATCTCGGGCAACCTGTGCCGCTGCACGGGTTACGACAACATCATCAAGGCAATCCGCTGGTCGGCCGCCTACGAGGCCGAGCACGCGGGGAGGAGCTAGTTCATGGCTACGACTGAGACTGCACCCGGCAAGCACCCCGGCTGGTTCGGGCACGCGAGCGGGGACACGTTCGGGAAGATCGCCGACGCCCCGATCGGCTTCGGCCACATGAAGCGCAAGGAGGACGCGCGCTTCATCCGTGGCCTCGGCAACTACATGGACGACGTGCGCCTGCCCGGCATGGTCCACGGCGCGCTGCTGCGCTCCCCGTACGCCCACGCCCGCATCGTGTCGATCGACACGTCGGCGGCGCTCGCGCACCCGAAGGTCGCGGCGGTCGTCATCGCCAAGGACCTCGAGACGCTGGGCCTGGCCTGGATGCCGACGATCTCCTACGACACGCAGGCCGTGCTCGCGGGCGACAAGGTCCGCTTCCACCTCCAGGAGGTCGCCTTCGTCATCGCCGTCGACGCGTACGCCGCGCAGGACGCGCTGCAGCTCATCGACGTCGAGTACGAGGTCCTGCCGGCGATCGTCAACTGCCGCAAGGCGCTCGATCCCGACGCCCCGCTGATCCGCGACGACAAGGTCGGCCAGACCGACAACCTCGCGTCTCCGACGTGGGAGGCCGGCGACAAGGCCACCTGTGACCGCGTGTTCGCCGAGGCCGACACGATCGTCACGCGCGACATCCAGCACGCTCGTTGTCACCCGTGCCCGATGGAGACGTGCGGCATGGTCGCCGACATGAACCCGGCG
>DATJEE010000273.1:0-4603 GCA_035496995.1 Solirubrobacteraceae bacterium
GAGCACGAGCGCGACCGCCGCCAGGCCGGCGAGCAGCGTCAGCAGCCGCCGGGCGTTCGAGGAGACCTCGGCGTTGGCGTCGGCGGCGAGCACCGGCAGCCCCGCCACGGCCGCCTGCACGCCCGGCGGACGGCCGTCGTCCAGCCGCGCACGCAGCTCGTCGAGGACCGCCTTCTGGCGGTCGAGCGTCATCAGCCGGATGCCGAACGCGAGCGTCGCCGTGCGCCGGTCGGCGGTGATGACCGAGGAGGAGAAGTACGGCGGGACGGCGTCGAGCAGGCCGCGGATCTGCGCGGCGCTCGTGCGCGAGCCGGGCGTCGTGAAGAGGTCGGGCAGGGAGAACGCCGGGCAGATCTCCGCGCGCCCGCAGCCGCGCTTGGCGGCGCTGTAGCCGTAGTGCTTCAGGACGCCGGACTGGTAGGCGATCATCCACCTGAGCACCTGCGGGCGCGTGAGGTCGGCGCCCTCGATGACGACGTCGATCTCGCCGCCGACGCCGCTGGAGCGCTGGAGCGCGTCGAGGTCGCGCAGCGCCGGGAGGTCCTGCGGCACGAGCTTCTGGATGTCGGACTCCACGCGCGTCTGCGTGTCCAGGGCCCAGCCGGCGGCGGCCACGGCGACGGCGATCGCCAGCACGCGGCCGGGGTTGCGCGTCGCGTAGTCCAGCGCCCCCCCGCCCGCCCGCCGCACCCGCGCGCCGGCCCCGCTCAGGAACGCGGGCGCGGCCCGCGGGACGCGCCGCGGCGGCCCGCGCCGCTCGGCGAGCACGAGCGCCGCCGGCGCGGCGAGCAGCGCGCAGGCGAACGCGATCGCGATCCCGGCGACGAGCAGGATCCCGAAGCCGCGCACCATCGGCACCGGCGAGAGCGTCAGCGCGAGGAAGCCGGCGGCCGTCGCCGCCGCCGCGACGGCGACGGTCGGCGTGCCGAGCAGCGCAGCCCGGCGCGCCGCCGGCGCCGCGCCGAGCGCCCCGCCCTGCTCCTCGGTGACGCGCGATTGCAGCTGGATCGCGTAGTCGACGGCGAGCCCGATGAGCACCGGGAGCACGGCGATCGAGGCCATCGTCAGCGACGCGCCGGCGAGCGACAGCCCGCCGAACGTCAGCGCCGCGGCCGCGACGGCGATCGCCAGCGGCAGCAGCCGCAGCCGGCTGCGAAAGACGAGCGCGAGCGTCGCGGCCATGACGAGCAGCGCCGCGACGAGCAGGGCGATCATCGATCCCGCGATCGACGCCGTCAGGTCGGAGACGACGACCGGCGCGCCGGTGACGGTGTACGTCGCGCCGTTGCGCGGCGCCCAGGCCTTCATCTTCACCGCGGCGCGGATGAGCGCGATCGCGTCGCTGCGCGCCGCCTCGCTGAGCCCCGCCTTCAGGCGCACCTGGACGAGCGCCGTGTGCCCGGGGCCGTCGCCCTGCACGGGGAAGAGGTAGGCGAACTTGCGCTTCGGCGTGCCCGGGGGCTTGGTCTGATCGAAGACGAGCGTCGAGATGAAGCTCGGGTCGTCGAGCTGCGGGATCGAGCGCAGGCCGTAGCGGACGGCGAGCCCGATGACCTCGGCCTGGAAGTCCTGCGCGACGACGGTCTGCGCCGCCCGGACAGCCCGCGCGGTCGCAGCCGGGCTCAGCCCCTGGCGCCGCGCGAAGCGGCGGGCGATCGTCGCGGCATCCTCGCTGCGCTGCTTGGTCGCCTGCAGGCGGCGCGCGAAGCCCTCGCCGAGCTGGCGCGTCGCCTCGTTGATGAACGTCCCGGGACCGAAGACGACCTTCACCGGATGCGTCGCGCGCAGCCGGCCGCAGGGCCCGTCGGGCCCGCCCGGCGGCGTGACCTTCGCCGGCGTGTTGCCGGAGATGCAGCCCTCGAGGCCGATGAGCCGCTCGAGGTCCTGCGTCAGCAGGAGCTTCGTGAGGTCGCCGCGGACGAGGACGATGATCGGGTCGTCGCCGAAGCGCGCGCGGTAGGTCGCGGTGGCGCCGTAGGAGGCGGTGCTCTTGCCGACGAGCGTGTCGACGCCGGCGTCGGGCTGCAGGCGCAGCGCGAAGGCGAACCCGGCGACGGCGAGGACGGCGATCAGGCCGAGCACGAGCACGGGCCGGCGCGCCGACAGCGCCGCGGCCCGGTGCAGCGGCCGGGTCACTCCATGCCGAGCGGGCCCTGCGACTCGCCCGCGAGGAACTGGCGCACGAACTGGTTGTCGGAGTTGAACAGCTCGGCGGCGGGCCCGGACTCGACGATGCGCCCCTTCCAGAGCACCGAGATGTGCTCGGCGACACGGCGCGCGGTCATGATGTCGTGGGTGATGAGCGTGAACGCCGGCGGCGGCGTCCCGCGCTTGCGCGCCTCGTTCATCATGTCCTCGTGGATCTCCTGGATGAGCTCGCCCAGGAGGGCGGTGCGGACGGGATCCAGGCCCGAGTCGGGCTCGTCGAAGAGCACGATGTCCGGGTCCAGCACGAGCGCGCGGGCGAAGCCTGCGCGCTTGCGCATCCCGCCCGAGAGCTCGTTGGGCATCTTGTCGTGCGCGTTCTGGAGGCCGACCTCGGCGAGCCGGCGGTTGACGATCTCGCCGATCTCCTCCTCGCTCTTCTCCGTGTGCTGGCGCAGCGGGAAGCAGACGTTGTCGAAGACGTTCATCGAGCCGAACAGCGCCCCGTCCTGGAAGAGGACGCCGAACTTCTGGCGCATCTTGAACAGCTCGTCGTCGACCATGTTCGGCACCGATTCGCCGTGGACGAGGACGTCGCCCTGGTCGGGGTACAGCAGGCCGACCATGTGCTTGATGCACACCGACTTACCGGTCCCGGAGGGCCCGAGGATCATCGAGATCTTGCCCTCCGGCAGGCCCAGATTCAGGCCTCGCAGGATCTTGTTGCGCCCGAACGCCTTGTGGACGTCGACGAATTCCACGGCGTCCTTGGCCCCGTGGGGGCGCTTGACGCCGGTGTGCCAGCGGTACTCGTCGCTCCCGGACAGCGGCGCGCCGCTGCCCGGGTTGTTCGGGGTCGTCGACATCGGTGACTAGAGAGTAAACGGCGCCCCCGCCGTTCAGCCCCGCTTGGCCTCGTCGAGTGCGGCCTGCGCGGCGGCCGCCGCCTCCAGCAGCGCGCCGGCGTTGGGCGCCGGCAGGCGCCCATGGCTGACGTTGTAGGCCTCGTAGGCCGCGTCGGCAGCCGCCTTCGCCGCCGCCTCGAGCTCGGCGATGTGGCCGTTGGAGGCCGCGGGCGCGGGCGCGGGCGCCTCGGCCGCGGGTGCCGGCGCTGCCTCCGCCGCGGGTGCCGCGGGCGCGGCCGGGGCGGCCGTGCGCAAGCGGATCGTGCCGTGCCCGTGCGTCTCGGGCGCGGGTGCGGGCTCAGGCTCGGGCTCGGGCTCGGCGGCGACCGCCTCGGCCGCAGCCGCCGGAGCGGCCCCCGGCGTGCGCAGGCGGATCGTGCCATGCCCGTGGCGCTCGGCCGGCGGCGCGGCCGGTGCCTCCGCGGCCGCGGGCTCGGGCTCGGGCTCGGCGGCCGCTGCCGCGGCCGGCGTGCGCAGGCGGATCGTGCCGTGCCCGTGGCCGAGCGACTCGGCCATCGGGACCGGGTCGGCGGCCGGCGGAGCGGCGGCTGCGCCCTGCCCGCGCAGGCGGATCCGGCCGTGGCCGTGGCCCTCGGCCGGCGGGGCCGCCGGCGCGGGCGCCGCGGCCTCGGGTGCTGCGGGCGCCGGGGCCGGGGCGACGCGCCCCTTCAGGCGGATCGTCCCGTGGCCCGCGCCGCTGTAGGAGACGGCGGCGGCGTCGGCGGCCGCGACGGGCGCCTCGGGCGCCGGCGCGGCGGACACGACGCGCCCCTTCAGGCGAATCGGCCCGTGGCCCACGAGCGCGACGGCGACGGTCGGCGCCTCCGCAGCCGGGGTCTCGGCGGCCGGCGCCTCCTCACGCCCTCGCAAGCGAATCTTCCCGTGACCGGCGCCGCGTGTCTCCTGCTGAGCCTGGCTCATGACCTCTCCCGCATTCGTTGCCGTCTCGTCGCCCGCCGGCGGGTCCGCCGGCGCGACGACGTCCTGTTCGTCCACGGCAGCCGAAACTGCCGCCACATCTGCCATTGGTTCTCCAAGATCGGGCTCGGCCGCTGCCGCGACCGTCACGCGGCCGTACGTCGCGCCGCCGAGACGCAGCCGGACCGGCTCCGGCTCCGGCGCGGGCGCGGGCGTCTCATCCACGGCCTCCTCGGCCGCGTCCACGACGAGATCGGGCTCGCCCTCGGGCTCGGGCTCGGGCTCGGCCCTCACGGGCGCGTCGACGACCACGCCGCCGTACGTCGCGCCCCCAAGGCGCAGCCGGGCCGGCGCCGACGCCGACGCCGACGCCGACGCCGGCTCATCCGTAGCGTCCTCGACCGCCGGCGCAACCGGCTCCTCGACGACCGGCAAAGACGCAGACGCCGGCGCGTTGTACCGCGCATACGCCGCCGCCGACGCCGCCGCAGCCTCAGCCGCCAACGCCGCAAAATCCTCCACCGGCGCCTCCACAACAGGCTCCTCCGCCACCACCGGCGAAGACGCAGACGCCGGCGCGTTGTACCGCGCATACGCCGCCGCCGACGCCGCCGCAGCCTCAGCCGCCAACGCCG
>DATJEE010000274.1:0-7613 GCA_035496995.1 Solirubrobacteraceae bacterium
GTGTGCGTCGGCAGCGCCTTCTCGGCGGCGTCGAACATCGCGCCGAACCCGCCGATCTTCGACGGGATGTAGATCACCGCGACGAGGATCGTCACGTAGATCAGCGTGTCCTTGACGATCGCGATGAGCGCCGGCGCGCGCAGGCCCGACTTGAACGTGTACGCGGCGAGGATGACGAAGGCGATGACGAGCGGCCAGTCGCCGGACACGCCGAGCGCGCCGAGGACGACCTGCATGCCGACGAGCTGCAGGGCGATGTACGGCATCGTCGCGAGCAGGCCGGTGAAGGCCACGAGCAGCCCGAGCTCGCGCGAGGCGTAGCGGCCCCTGACGAAGTCCGCCGGCGTCGCGTAGCCGTTGGCGCGGCAGACGCTCCACATCCGCGGCATGACGATGAAGACGAGCGGATACATGACGATCGTGTAGGGCAGCGCGAAGAAGCCGATCGCACCGACGCCGAAGACGAGCGCCGGCACGGCGATGAACGTGTAGGCGGTGTAGAGGTCGCCGCCGAGGAGAAACCACGTGACGACGGTGCCGAACCTGCGCCCGCCGAGGCCCCATTCGTCGATGTGGTCGAGCTTCGCCCGGCGCCAGCCCGCCGCGACGAAGCCGAGGATCGTGACGAGCCCGAAGAGGACGACGAAGACGACGAGCGCCGTCGTGTTCGTGCCGTGCGCCTCGGTGATCAGCGCGAGCGTCACGGCCGCCTCATCACGCGATAGACCACCGCCGTCAGGACTGCCGATACCAGGACCCAGGCGAACTGGTACCAGTAGAAGAAGGGGACGCCGGCGAGCTCCGGGCTACGCGTCGCGTACAGCGGCGGGTAGAGCAGCCCGAGCAGCGGAAGCGCGAGGAGCGCGTACCACCAGCGACTCGGTTCTCCCTTCATCCTGCTCGTTGCGTTCCCCCGTGCCGAACGCCACAAACGTCGCGGCTGGCCGGAGGGCCAGGTCGGCGGAGCCCGCGACCGGGTACAAACCGCATATCGAGTCGCTACGCGGACAACTGCTCGTCGCCGGCGCGACGCTCCCGGACCCGAACTTCGCCCGGACGGTCGTGCTCGTGTGCGAGCACAGCGACGAGGGCGCGCTGGGGCTCGTCCTCAACCGCCCCGGCGAGCTCGTCGTCGGCGAGGTCGCGCCCGAGCTCGCGCCGCTCGTCGGCGACGACGCCGTCATCGACTCCGGCGGCCCGGTCCAGCCCGACGCGCTGCTCGTCCTGGGCGAGTTCGAGGACGCGTCCTGGGCCGGGATGCCGATCCTCGGCAGCGTCGGGCTCATGGGCGACCGCCGCGAGATCTCCGAGCTCGTCGGCGTGACGCGGCGGGCGCGCGCGTTCGCCGGCTACGCCGGCTGGGGCCCCGGCCAGCTCGACGCCGAGCTGCAGCGCGACGACTGGTTCGTCGCGCCCGCCGGCATCGACGACATCTTCGATCCCGACGCCGACGTGCTCTGGAGCCGCGTCCTGGATCGCAAGGGCGGCCACTACCGCGTCGTGGCGCGGATGCCGGTCGACCCGTCGGTGAACTGAGGCGGCCGCGCGCCTGTTGGGCGCCTGCTCGGGGCCCGGCGCTTCCCGCATCGACAAGGGTGTCGAGAGGTCGCCGGCGACGCCGGAGCCGGTGGCGTCCTGAGGGGTCTGGTGGAAAACGACACGCATAGTGGCGCAATCCGCCAGACCCCCCTCCCGGAGGGGGTTTGGTGTCTCGCGTCCCCTATTGGGACGCAATCCGCCAGACCCCCCGGCGGAGAACGCCCGCGCCCGGCCCGTCCGTGCCCTCATCGATTCAGGAAGCGCGTCGCGGCGCGCGGGCCGTCCGGGTCAGCGGGCGGGCTCGGGCTCCGCTGTGAGCGCACCGCCCGGGCCCAGCCGCAGCGCCAGCAGCGCCGCACCCGCGGCCGCCACCGCCGTCACCGCGAAGAACGCGCCGGCGTGCGCGGTCCCGTGGCCCAGCACGAGCGCCAGCAGCGCGGCGCTGCCGATGCTGCCGGCGTAGCGGCCGGTCGAGTACAGGCCCGCGGCGACGCCGGCGTGGCGCTCGTCGACGGCCTCCATCGCCGCCGTCTGGATCGCCGCGCCGGAGAGACCGAGGCCGATGCCGCCGAGCAGCAGCGCGGCCGCGAGCCCGGGCGCCGTCGGCGCTGCGCCCATCGCGGCGAGCGCGGCGGTCGACACCACCAGCAGTGACAGCCCCGCGACCGCGGGCGCGCGGTTGCCGCGGCGGTCGGCGATCCGGCCGCCGAGCGGCGCGACGGCGATCATCGCGACCGACAGCATCGCCAGCGCGAGGCCGGCGTCGGCGGCCGACCAGCCCGCGCGCTCGGCGAGCACGACCGGCACGGCGAGCAGCGTCGCGTACATCGCGAGGTTCGAGAGCCCGACGGCGCCGGTGGCGGCGGCGAAGGCCGGCGCCCGCAGCGGCCGGGCCCAGTCGCCGCGCGGCGCGCGCGGGGCGGGCGCGGCGCCGGCGGCGGCGGCCGGCAGCGCGCGCAGCATCAGGACGACGGCGGCCGCGACCACCGGCACGTTGACGAGGAAGATCGCGCGCCAGCCGAAGGCGCCGGTGAGCACGCCGCCGAGGACGGGCCCGGCCGCCGCGGCGGCGCCGATCGCCGATCCCATGACGCCGAAGCCGGACGCGCGCCGTCCCTCGGGCAGGGCGTCGCGCAGCAGCGCCATGGCGTTCGGGAAGACGAGCGAGCCGGCGATCGCCTGGCCGAGGCGGCCGGCGATCAGGACGCCGAGCGACGGCGCGAGGCCCGCGACGGCGGAGGCCAGAGCGAAGGCGCCCAGGCCTGCGAGGATGACGCGCCGCCGGCCGAGGCGGTCGCCGAGACGGCCCGCGAACGGGCCGAGCGTCGCCATCGCGACGACGTAGGCCGTCACGAGCCACGTCGACGCGGCGACGCCGCCGCCCACGCCCGACGCGATGTCGGGCAGGGCGACGGCGAGCATCGTCGAGTTCAGCGGCAGCAGCGTCCCGCTCAACGCGACGGCCGCGAGAACCGCCCGATCGGAGCTAGACGATGCGGACGATGCCCGCATCGCCGTCGACCTCGATCTCATCGCCGTCCTTGATCGTGACGGTGGCGACCTGCGTCCCGACGACCGCCGGGATCCCGTACTCGCGCGCCACGACGGCGCAGTGGCTCAGGACGCCGCCGGTGTCGGTCACGACGGCCGCGACGGTCGCGAACAGCGGCGTCCACGGCGGCGCGGTCGTCTCGGCGACGAGGATGTCGCCGGGCGCCAAGCGGCCGGCCTCGGCGATCGAGCCGATGATCCGCGCCGTGCCGCGCACCTTGCCGGACGAGCCGCAGGAGCCGTGGATCTCGCCGGCCGGGGTCTCCGCGGCCGGCGGCAGGCCGTTGAACTTCATCGCGAAGCGGCCGAACGGGTCGTCGGTCGGCGGCGGGCCGGCGGGCAGCGTGCCGAGCACCGGCGGCGGCGTGATGCGCGCGGCCTGCGCCATGCGGTCGGCGCGCTCGGTGACCGTCGGGCGGTAGTCGGCGCCCGGCGTGTCGAGGCCCTCCTGCAGCTCCTCGGGCGTCAGCATCATGACGTCCGTCGCGTGCGTCAGCGCGCCGTCGTCGACGAGCCGGCGCCCGCCCTCGAGCAGGACGGCGCGGAGGTGGTGGATCGACATGTTGTCGATCCAGAAGTTGTGGTCCTCGCTGATGACCGTGCCCGCCTGCGCGGCGGCCAGCAGGCCCTCGAACTGGCCGACGACGGCCGCCGGGTAGCCCGCGAGCTGCTCGCGCGCGGCGGCGATCGCCTGCTCGCGCCCGGCGGCCGCGGCGGCCGTCACGACGGCGGGCTCGTCGATCTCCGTCCGGCGGACGAAGTCCTGCAGGCGCTCGACGACGGGCGTCGGGTCCTCGGTCCAGCTCGGGGCGAGGAGCGTCCACTTGTCGGCGCGGCGGCCGTAGCGGTCGACGTAGGCCTCGAGCTCGGCGAGGAACGCCCGGCCCTCGGGCGTCGCGTAGAGCGCGACGGGGACGTCGACGGCCGCGTGGTTCGTGAACACCGCATGCACCTCGGGGCTCGCGACGGCGCGGCGGCTCAGCCGCCACAGCGCCTGGCCGACCTCGACGGTCATGTTCGGCAGGCCCTCGAGCAGGCGGTAGGAGTCCAGCGGGCCGGCGTCGGGGAACAGGCCGCGGTAGAGCTCGTCGAACTCGCTGATCGCCAGGTAGGCGGGCAGGACCATCTCGAAGTGCAGCTCCCAGATGCGCTCCAGGCGCCGCCAGGTCTCGGCGACGTGCGAGCTCAGCGCGGCGCGCGTCGCGCCGGCGAGGTCGAAGCCGTCCCAGAAGCCGATGTGGCGGCGGACCTCGGGGAGGATGTCCTCGGTCCAGAGCTCGTCGAGGCGGCCGAGCGTCGCGCGGACGGCCTGCTCGGCGCGGGCGCCGTTGGCGGCCATCTCCTCCGGCGTGCCGGTGGCCATGATCATCGACTGGTACTGGTAGCCGCCGACCGTCCGGATCTGGACGCTCTCGATCGGCGCGTTGTAGGCGCGCGCGCCGTAGCCGAAGCCGGCGCCGAGCGAGCGCTCGAGCATCGCGGACTCCATCGGGGCCAGCGGGTCCGGGAAGTGCATCTTGTCCTGCTGCCAGAAGTACTGCTGATCGGCGGGATCCAGGTCGAAGCCGGGCGCGGCGGGGATCGTCGTCTGGGGGGTCATGCTGCCTCCTGGGCGAGGGTCGTGATCGGACGGCACTGAAGGAGATGCATCTCGCTGCCGGACCAGGCCAGCTCGAGGTCGACGGGGAGCCCGAGCTCGCGCTCGAGCTGCAGCGCGAGCGTCGCGGCCTCGCGCGCCTGCTCGTGGGTGATGGACGGCCGGCGGCGCAGGAACGGCGGGACGTCGATCTCGCGGCTGCCGCCGGGGGCGCGCACGGTCATGCGGCGCTTGTCGGCGATCCGCTCGCGCGTTACGGCGAGGGTGCGGCGGTGCAGCGCCCACTCGTCCGGCGTCACGGTCCCGCCGACGATGCTCTCGCCGAGACCGTAGGCCGCGTTGACGAGGACCTCGCCGCGGGCCGGGGCGACGGGATCGACGCTGAAGACGACGGCCGCGGCGTCGGCCGGCACGAGCAGCTGGACGAGCACCGGCAGCGGCGCGCGCGGCGCGGCGAGGCCGTTCGCGCGGCGGTAGCTCAGCGCGCGGTCGGTGTGCGCCGAGTCGCGGCAGGCGGCGATCGCGGCCAGCAGCTCGTCCATGCCCCGGACGCCGAGGATCGTCTCGTGCTGGCCTGCGAACGACGTCGCGATGCCGTCCTCGTCGGCGGCCGACGAGCGGACGGCGACGAGCGGCTCGTCATGGCCGGCGCGGGCGGCGAGCTGGGCGTAGGCGCGCTGCACCATCGCGGGGTCGACGGTGCCGACGACGACGAACCCGGCGGGGACCGGGAGGCGGTCGGCGAGGCGGGCGAGCGCCGCGGCCTTGCCGCCGGTGCGGCGTGCGTCGGCGGTGGCGGGATCCTCGAACCAGAGGATCGAGGGGGCGTGGAGGTGTGGGAGGCTCGTGGTCGTCATTGCGGGTGCAACCTTCTCGCCCGGCGACGGGCGCCGAAAGCGAGCCTCCACGAGAGCGCCGGTGCGGCTGGCCCCACAGCGATGTGCGAGAACCCGCACGTTCATTTGATGGTCGGTGTCCCGTGGCCTGCGCCGTCAGATGTGCGCGTATCGCGGATGCAGGGCGCCGCGAGCCGAAGGTGGACAGTGCCAGCGGCACGGCCGCCTTCGGCGCGTGGCGATCCTGCGCCGCGAGACGCGTGCAGCTGGCGGTGGAGGTCGCGGGACCGACCATCTAGGCTCGCGCGATGGCCGAGACGACGAAGTTCCTCCTCTCCGAGGACGCGATCCCGACCCACTGGGTGAACCTCCTCCCCGACCTGCCGGGCGAGCCGCTGCCGCCGCTGAACCCGCAGACGATGGCCCCCGCGGGGCCGCCGGATCTGACCCCGATCTTCCCGATGGAGCTCATCGGCCAGGAGGTCTCGGGCGAGCCCGACATCGAGATCCCCGAGGCCGTCCGCGAGGTCTACCGGCTCTGGCGCCCGTCGCCGCTGTACCGCGCGCGGCGCCTGGAGCGGGCGCTCGGGACGCCCGCCCACATCTACTACAAGTACGAGGGCGTCTCCCCCGCGGGCTCGCACAAGCCCAACACCGCCGTGCCGCAGGCCTACGCCAACGCGCAGGCCGGCGTGAAGAAGATCACGACCGAGACCGGCGCCGGCCAGTGGGGCTCGGCGCTGGCGTTCGCGTGCTCGCTCTTCGGCCTGGAGTGCGAGGTCTTCATGGTCGGCTCCAGCTACGACCAGAAGCCCTACCGGCGCTCGATGATGCAGACCTGGGGCGCGACGGTGCACCGCTCGCCGTCGGATCTCACGCAGTCGGGGAAGGCCAACGCGGCCAGCCCCACGGGGTCACTGGGGATCGCGATCTCCGAGGCCGTCGAGGTGGCCGCCCAGAACGAGGACACCAACTACGCGCTGGGCTCGGTGCTCAACCACGTCCTGCTGCACCAGACGATCATCGGCCAGGAGACGATCGCCCAGATGGAGATGGCGGGTGAGGAGCCCGACGTCATCATCGGCTGCGTCGGCGGCGGCTCGAACTTCGGCGGCCTGACGTTCCCGTGGATGCGGCGCAAGCTGCGCATGACCCCGTCCCCACCCACCCCCCGCTTCCTCGCCGCCGAGCCCGCGGCCTGCCCGACGCTCACCCAGGGCGTCTACGCCTACGACTTCGGCGACACGGCGGGCCTCACGCCGCTCATGCCGATGTACACGCTCGGCCACGGCTTCGTCCCGCCGCCCGTGCACGCGGGCGGCCTGCGCTACCACGGCGACGCGCCGATGGTCTGCGCGCTGCTGAAGGCCGGCCTGATCGAGGCGCGCGCCTACCGCCAGAACGAGACGTTCGCGGCCGCGCTGCAGTTCGCGCGCCACGAGGGGATCATCCCGGCGCCCGAGCCCGCGCACGCGATCCGCGCGGCGATCGAGGAGGCCGAGGCCGCGAAGGAGGCCGGCGAGGCGCGCGTGATCCTCTTCGGGCTCTGCGGGCACGGCAACTTCGACCTCGCGGCCTACGACGCCTACCTCGCCGGGACGCTCGAGGATCCGGAGTTCTCGCGGGCCGATTTCGACGCGGCCGTCGGGGCGCTGCCCGAGGGGGCGCCGAGCCTGGCGTAGCCGGCGGCTCAGCGCGGTCGCAGGAGCTCGACCAGCGCGTCGCGCTGGCGCTCGGACAGGCCTCCGATCGTCTTGCTCGGCGAGATGCGGCACTGCGTGAGCAGGCGGTGGACCCTGACGCGACCGAACGTCGGCACGGCGAGCAGCACGTCGAAGACCTTCGCCGTCTCCAGGAAGGCCGGGGGATCGAGCAACAGCGTGTGAATCGCCACACGGCCGGCCTTCAGGTCGCGCTTGACCTGCGCCCGCTGCGTGCGGACGACGTTCGCGAGCGCGAGATGCGCGGTCTCGATGAACCGCCCGCCCGCGCCCGCGGCCTCGTGCAACGCGTCCTCGAGCAGGCGCTTGGCCTGCGCGGTCAGCACCGGCGGCGCGTCCGGCCCCACCTCGGCGGGCTCGTACATCCCC
>DATJEE010000275.1:0-12511 GCA_035496995.1 Solirubrobacteraceae bacterium
CGCGGACTTCTTCACGATCCAGCCCGACTACGGCACGGTCGACGACGTCCGCGACTTCATCGAGGCGGCCCACCAGCGCCACATCCGCGTGATCGCCGACCTCGTCATGAACCACACCTCGTCAGATCACGAGTGGTTTCAGCAGGCGCGCTCGAGCCCCGACAACCCCAAGCGCGACTGGTATGTCTGGTCTGACGATCCGACGCTCTACGAAGAGGCGCGGATCATCTTCACCGACACGGAGACGTCCAACTGGACCTGGGACGAGCAGGCCGGCGCGTACTTCTGGCACCGCTTCTTCTCCCACCAGCCCGACCTGAACTTCGACAACCCCGAGGTCCAGGACGCGCTGATCGAGGTCCTGCGCTTCTGGCTCGACCTCGGCATGGACGGCTTCCGGCTGGACGCGGTGCCCTACCTCTACGAGCGCGAGGGCACGAACTGCGAGAACCTCGAGGAGACGCACGCCTTCCTCAAGGAGGTGCGCCGGGTCGTCGACGTCGAGTACCCCGACAAGGTGCTGCTCGCGGAGGCCAACCAGTGGCCGGCCGACGTCGTCGACTACTTCGGCGACGGCGACGAGTGCCACATGGCCTTCCACTTCCCGGTCATGCCGCGCATGTTCATGGCGCTGCGCCGCGAGGAGGCGACGCCGATCCTCGAGATCCTCTCCCAGACGCCGCACATCCCGCCCAACTGCCAGTGGGGCCTGTTCCTGCGCAACCACGACGAGCTGACGCTCGAGATGGTCACCGACGAGGAACGCGACTACATGTACGCCGAGTACGCCAAGGACCCGCGCATGAAGCTCAACGTCGGCATCCGCCGGCGCCTCGCCCCGCTCATGGACGGCGGCCGCGACGAGATCGAGCTGCTGCACGCGATGCTCTTCAGCCTCCCGGGCTCGCCGGTCCTCTACTACGGCGATGAGATCGCGATGGGCGACAACGTCTACCTCGGCGACCGCGACGGCGTCCGCACGCCGATGCAGTGGACCGGCGACCGCAACGGCGGCTTCAGCCGCGCGGACTTCGCCCAGCTCTACGCGCCCCCGCTGATGGACCCCGTCTACGGCTACCAGGCCGTCAACGTGGAGGCCCAGCTGCGCACGCCCAGCTCACTGCTGCGCTGGCTGCGGCGCTTCATCGCCCTGAGAAAGGAACATCCCGTGTTCGGCCTCGGCAGCTTCGAGGCCCTGACCCCCGGCAACCCGAAGATCTTCGCCTGCATCCGCGCGTACGAGGACGACGTCGTGCTGTGCGTCCACAACCTCGCGCGCTCCGCGCAGGCCGTCGAGCTCGACCTGAGCTGGTACAACGGCCGGCGCCCCGTCGAGATGTTCGGCCGCACCGCGTTTCCCCGGATCGGCGAGCTCCCGTATCTCCTGACGCTCGCGCCGCGCGGCTTCTTCTGGTTTCGCCTCGAGGAGGACGACCGATGACCTCGCTGCCCGACCAGACCACCGAGCCGCTGGAGCAGTGGCTCATGGAGCAGCGCTGGTTCGCCTCCAAGTCGCGCGAGGTCGCCGGCGTCAACGTCCTGCGGCGCGTGCCGCTGAGCGCGGCGCCGGTGCTCGACCTCGAGATCGTCGAACTGCGCTTCAACTCCGGCACGCACGAGCTCTACCAGCTGCTGCCCGGCGAGCCGGGCGCCGTGCGGGCGCTCGCCGAGCTCTTCGGCAACGAGAGCGCGGCCGACGGCGTGTCCTTCCACGGCGGCGTGACGCCGAGCGGCGACATCCGCCCGATGGGGGCCGAGCAGTCCAACACGTCGATCGTCTTCGGCGAGGAGCAGGTGCTGAAGGTCTTCCGCCGCGTCGAGCCGGGGATCAACCCCGAGCTCGAGATGCTGCGCTTCCTCTCCACGCGCGAGTTCGAGAACATCGCCACGCTGACGGGCTGGTACGACTACAACGGCGAGCTGATGCAGGCGACGCTCGGCATCCTGCAGCAGTTCATCGGCGAGGCCCGCGACGGCTGGCAGCTCGCGCTCGACGACCCGCTCGGCCTCCTGCAGCGCCTGCCCGAGCTCGGCGCCGCGACGGGCCGGATGCACACCATCCTCGCGTCGGATCCGAGCGACCCGGCGTTCGCCCCGGAGGAGCCCAGCGACGAGGCGCTCGCGCTGCTGACGGCGACGATCGACGAGCAGATCGAGCGCGTGTTCATCGACCTGCCGCGCGACAACCCGGCGCTCGCGCCGATCCTCGGCCGCGGCGAGGAGATCCGCGACCGGCTGCAGCTCATGTCGCACGTCGGCGTCGGCGGGCGCCTCATCCGCCATCACGGCGACTACCACCTCGGCCAGACCATGCTGCGCGACGCCGGCTGGGTCATCCTCGACTTCGAGGGCGAGCCCGCCCGCTCGCTGCTGGACCGCCGCCGCAAGCGCTCGCCGCTGCGCGACGTCGCCGGGATGCTGCGCTCGTTCGCCTACGCCGCGTCGGCGTCCGAGCTCCTGCGCGGCGTGCCGTCCCCGGAGGGCTGGGAGGAGCGCGCGCGCACGGCCTTCCTCGACGCCTACCTCGCCGCGGTCGACGGGGCGCTGCTGCCGGCCGGGCAGGCGGCGACGTCCAAGCTGTTGTCGATCTTCGAGCTCGAGAAGGCGGTCTACGAATTGCAATACGAGCTCAACAACCGTCCCGACTGGGTGCCGATCCCGGTCGCCGGAATCCGCCGGCTGCTCGACCAGGAGGTGAGCTCATGACAGCGCGTCATTGCTCGACGGCGGTCGCTGGTCAATCTCGACGGGAGTGCGCGCGATGATCGCCTCCGACATCGACCGGCTCGTCGCCCGCGACCACCACGACCCGCACGCGCTGCTCGGGGCGCACGAGGGCGACGATGGCGTGATCGTCCGCGCGCTGCACCCCGCGGCGGAGTCCGTGACGGTGCAGCCCGCCGGCGTCGCGCTCGAGCGCGTGCACCCGGGTGGCGTCTTCGCGGGCGAGATCGCGGGGGCGACGCTGCCCTACGCGTACGAGCTCGAGATCCGCTTCCCGGACGGCAACACGTTCACGACGCCCGACCCCTACCGCTTCGCGCCGACGCTCTCCGATCTCGACGAGCACCTCTTCCGCGAGGGCCGCCACGAGCAGCTCTGGACGAAGATGGGCGCCCACGTCCGCGAGATCGACGGCGTCAGCGGCACGTCGTTCGCCGTCTGGGCGCCGGCCGCCCGCTCCGTCAGCGCCGTCGGCGACTTCAACTTCTGGGACGGGCGCCTGCATCCGATGCGCGCGCTCGGCGGCTCGGGCATCTGGGAGCTCTTCGTCCCCGGCATCGGCGCCGGCGCGCGCTACAAGTTCGAGATCCGCGCGCAGTCCGGCGAGCTGCTGCTCAAGGCCGATCCGTTCGCCTTCGAGACCGAGCTGCCGCCGCAGACGGCCTCGATCGTCAACGCGTCGGACTACGAGTGGCGCGACGCCGCCTACCTCGCCAAGCGCGCCGGCGGCACGCCGCTGAAGCGGCCGCTGTCGGTCTACGAGGTCCACCTCGGCTCCTGGCGCCTGAACCCGCTCGAGGACAACCGCTCGCTGACGTACCTCGAGCTCGCCGACGAGCTCGCCGCCTACGTCGCCGACCTCGGCTTCACGCACGTCGAGCTGCTGCCGGTCATGGGGCACCCGTTCAGCGGGTCATGGGGCTACCAGGTGACCTCGTACTACGCGCCGACGCCGCGCTTCGGCTCGCCCGACGACTTCCGCGCGTTCGTCGACCGGATGCACGAACACGACATCGGGGTCCTGCTGGACTGGGTGCCCGCCCACTTCCCGCGCGACGCCTGGGCGCTCGCGCGCTTCGACGGCACGGCGCTCTACGAGCACGACGACCCGCGCCGCGGCGCGCACCCCGACTGGGGCACGCTCGTCTTCAACTACGGGCGCAGCGAGGTGCGCAACTTCCTCGTCGCCAACGCGCTGTACTGGGCGCGCGAGTTCCACGCCGACGGCATCCGCGTCGACGCCGTGGCGTCGATGCTGTACCTCGACTACTCGCGCGAGGCCGGCGAGTGGGTGCCCAACGAGTTCGGCGGCCGCGAGGACCTCGAGGCGGTCGCGTTCCTCAAGGAGCTCAACGAGGTCCTGCACCGCGACGAGCCGGGCGTCATCAGCGCCGCCGAGGAGTCGACGGCGTGGCCGGGAGTCTCGCGGCCGACGTACCTCGGCGGCCTGGGCTTCGGCTTCAAGTGGAACATGGGCTGGATGCACGACACGCTGGCGTACTTCCAGCAGGACCCGATCCACCGCCGCTACCACCACCACGAGCTGACGTTCTCGATGGTCTACGCCTTCACGGAGAACTTCATGCTGCCGCTGTCGCACGACGAGGTCGTGCACGGCAAGGGCTCGCTCATCGACAAGATGCCCGGCGACCGCTGGCAGAAGCTCGCCAACCTCCGGGCGCTGTACGCGTTCATGTGGGCGCACCCGGGCAAGAAGCTGCTGTTCATGGGCCAGGAGTTCGCCCAGAGCGCCGAGTGGAGCCACGAGCGCTCGCTGGACTGGCACCTGCTCGAGCACGCCGAGCACGCCGGCATCCAGTCGCTCGTGCGCGACCTCAACGGCGTGCTGAAGGACACTCCGGCGCTCTACGAGGTCGACTTCGACGGGCGCGGCTTCTGGTGGATCGAGCCCAACGACGCCGACGCGAACGTCGTCGCGTTCGCGCGCGCCGGGGAGGACCCGGCCCAGGACGTGCTCGTCTGCGTCGCCAACCTCTCGCCGGTCCCGCGGCCGGCCTACCGGATCGGGCTGCCGCAGGGCGGGCGCTGGGTCGAGCGGCTGAACACCGACTCGTCGTTCTACGGCGGCACCGACACCGGCAACCTCGGCGGCGTCGTCGCCGAGGCGATGCCGTGGGGCGGTCAGCCGTGCTCGGCCGAGGTGACGCTGCCGCCGCTGGGCGTCGTGTGGCTCGTGCCGGAGGCACGGCCGGCGGTGCCGGTGAGCAGCGCGCCCGTCACGAAGCGACGTTAAGCCTGAATCTCAGGCCAAGCCTGCTCGAGCATCCCGCGCAGGCGGCGCACGTCGCGCCGGAGGCTGTGACGCAGCCACCAGGCGAGGACGGGCGCCGCGGCGCGCGGGAGCGCGTCGGGCTCGAGCTCGACGTCGTAGCGGAAGCGCGCGCTGCCGGGGCGCTCGCCCGCGCGGACGCTGCGGCCCCCGCGGACCGTCCCGCTCGTGCCGGCGCCGGCGAAGCGGTAGCTCATGCCGGGCCCGGTGCCGGTCACCGTCGTGTCGGTCGTGTACGTCCTGCCGCCGAGGCGCAGGACCTCGCGGACGTTCGTGCCGACGCGCGGCGCGCCCGCGACGTCGGGCGTCATCTCGACGATGCCCTTGCGCCAGCGGGTGTCGCTCGCGTAGTCGCTGACGACGCTCCACACGCGGTCCGGCGTCGCCTGGATCTCGACTTCGACGCCGCTCTGCAGAACCTGGCTCATGACCGCCTCCTGACGTGGTAGCTTGCTTGCCAGCAAGATAAACCAGAGAAAGCAATGCGTCAAGATACTTTCGACAAAACTAGTTCCCGCGACGCCGTCGACGCGATCGTCGAGCAATGGCGCAGCGAGCGCCCCGACCTCGACCCGTCGGCCAAGGAGGTCGCGGGCCGCATCGTGCGCCTCGGCTCGCTGTTCGGCCAGGCCTACGCCGCGGCGTTCGCGACGCTCGGGCTCGGCGACGGCGACTACGGCGTGCTCGCCGCCCTGCGGCGCGCGGGCGCCCCGCACGAGCTCACGCCGACGGAGCTCGCCCGCCAGCGGATGATGACCTCGGGCGGGATGACGGCGGCGCTCGACCGGCTCGAGCGCCGGGGGCTCGTGGCGCGGGCGCCGAACCCGGCGGACCGCCGCGGGACGCTCATCGGGCTGACGGCCGCCGGGCGCGACATCGTCGACCGCGCGATGACGCTGCACAGCGAGACCGAGCAGCGGCTGGTCGGCGGGCTCGATGCGCGTGAGCGCGAACAGCTGGCCGGCCTCTTGCGCAAGCTCCTGCTGGCGACGGACGCGTAGATGGACCTCGGCCTCCTCGCGCTCATCTGCGCGGCGGCCCTGCTCGGCCCGGCGCTGTCGCTGCTGTCGCGCGGGGTGCTGCCGGCGATCGTCGGCCAGCTCCTCGCCGGGGTCCTGCTCGGGCAGACGCTGTTCGGGGTCGTCGACCCGGCCCGGCCCGGTCTCACGCTGCTCTACGACGTCGGCTTCGCGACGCTGATGTTCACCGTCGGCATGCACATCCCGCTGCACGACGACCGGCTGCGCGCGGCGCTCGGCGCGGGCGCGCGGGCGACGCTCGTCGCGATCCCGCTCGCGCTCGTCGCCGGCGAGCTCTGCCACCTCGCCGGGACGGGCCCGGCACTCGTCTACGCCGTCGTCATCGTCTCCTCCTCGGCCGCCGTCGCGCTCCCCGTGATCCAGGAGAACCGGCTCGAGGGCTCGCCCAACGTCATGGCGGCGATGGCCTGGATCACGATCGCCGACGTCGTCGCGACGCTCGCGATCCCGCTCGCGCTGACGCCGGGGCGGGCGCTGCACGCGGCGGGCGGGGCGCTGATCGTCGCCGCCTGCGTCGCCGCGCTCGCGTTCGCGGCGTCGCGGGTGCGCGGTTCGGCGCTCGTCGCGCACATCCGCCACGAGAGCAAGAAGCGCGGCTGGGCGATCGACCTGCGCGTCGCGCTCGTCGCCCTCGTCGGGCTGTCCTACCTCGCCCTGCAGGTCGGCGCGAGCCTGCTCGTCGCCGGGTTCGGGGTCGGCCTCGTCGTCGGCTGGATCGGCGGGCCCAAGCGCCTGTCGCACGAGGTGCTCGGGCTCGGGCAGGGGTTCTTCGTCCCGGTGTTCTTCGTGCTCCTCGGTGCGCACCTCGACCTCCGTGCGCTCGGCCACGACGGCCGCGCCGTGCTGCTCGCGCTGCTGCTCGCGGCCGGCACGGTGGCCGTGCACCTCATCACGAGCCGCGTCCTGCGCACGCCTCCCGCGATCGGGCTGCTCGCGTCGGCGCAGATCGGCGTGCCGGCCGCGGTGATCGCGCTCGGCCTGCCGAGCGGCGCGATCGACCAGGGACAGGCGTCGGCGATCTTCTGCGCGGCGCTCATCTCGATCGGCGTGTGCGCCGCCGGCGCCGCGATCCTGCGGCGGACGCGGGCCGCCGAGCCGGCGCCGGCGCCGCCGGACTACTAGCTCGCAACCGCATCCCAGTCGCTCGGCGCGACCTCCCGGATCGGCTGGGAGATCGACCACGCGTGGCCCTCGGGGTCGCGGGCCATGAAGCGCCGCTCGCCGTACTCCTGGTCGGCGGGCTCCTCGGTGATCTCGGCGCCGGCGGCCTTCGCCTGCGCGAAGACGGCGTCGACGTCGTCGACGCTGACGCAGACCATCTGCGTCCGCGCGCCGAGGTTCGCCGGGTTGCGGTAGTCGCCGCCGGGGTCGCCCATGTAGATGACGCCGTCGCCGATGCGCATCTCGGCGTGGCTGACGTAGCCCTCGGGGCCCGTGTAGCGCAGCTCCTCCCGGAAGCCGAACGCGCGGGCGAGGAAGTCGAGGGCGGCGTCGCAGTCCTCGTAGAGCAGGTAGGGGGCGATCGTGGGCGTCGGCATGTGCGGAACCTCCTTGGTCAGTCCGTCGTTCGTCTGCGGCGGATCTCGGTGTCGAGCGCGTCGAGGCGGTTCGTCCAGAAGCTGCGGTAGCGCCCGAGCCAGTCGTCGAGCTCGGCGAGCGGCGCGGGATCCAGCGAATACAGCCGGCGCGTGCCCGCGTCGCGGGCGCTGACGACGCCGAGCTCGCGCAGGACGCGCAGGTGGCGCGACACGCCGGGCCGGCTCGTGGCGAAGTGCGAGGCGAGCTCGCCGGCGCTGAGCTCGTCGCCCGTCGCGAGCAGCTCGACGATCCGCCGGCGGGTGGGATCGGCGAGGGCGGTGAGCGCGTTCACGGCGTTGCCACCAGCCGGTCGAGCGCCCGGCTCCAGCGCGACATGTAGGCCATGCCCAGCGGCGCCTCGATGCGCCCGTGCTCGAGGGTGAGGGTCGTCCCGCCGCCGTCGGCCCGCAGCTCGACGCGCACGACCGAGCGGTCCTCGGCGCCGTGGCGCCAGTCGAGCTCGAGGACGCGCCCGGGCTCGACCGCGAGGACGCGCGCGTCAACGCCGTTTGCGAGCACGAACGCCCCGCCCGGGGCGAGCTCGACGCTGACCGCCGGCGCGAGCCAGCGCCCGATCGACCCCGGTTCCGTCAGCGCCGCCCAGACCTCCGCGGGCGTCGCGTCATAGCGGCGGGTGAGGCGCAGCTCGCACGTGCCGGGATCGCTCACGCAGACGAGAGTAACACAAGCGTTACGTAACGCAATTGTTACAGGCGCTCAGGCGACCGCCCGCGCCGGGGCCTCGCCCTCGGCAACCGGAGCCGTGGCGCCGTCGGGCACCCACCCCGGCCCGCGCAGCATGTAGCCCGCCCGCTCGCGCCATCCCGGCGCGCTGCGCACGTCGCGCGCGATCGCCTTGTACTCGTGGAAGGCGACCTCGGTCGGCTTGAACGTCTGGATGTTCTTCGTCAGCCCGTAGCGCACGCGCTCCTCCTCGCCGGCGAACGTCCCGAACATCCGGTCCCAGATGATGAGGATGCCGGCGTAGTTGCGGTCGAGGTACTGCTCGTTGGCGCCGTGGTGGACGCGGTGGTGCGAGGGCGTGTTGAAGAAAAACTCGATCGGCCGCCACAGGCGCCCGATGCGCTCGGTGTGGATCCAGAACTGGTAGATGAGGCTGATCGCCTGCTGCGTGAGGATCATCCAGGGCGGGAAGCCCGCGAGCGCCAGCGGCAGCCAGAACGGCAGGTACGTCATCGGCACCCACGTCTGGCGCAGGGCGGTGCTCAGGTTGTAGTGCTGGCTGGAGTGATGGACGACGTGGCTGGCCCAGAAGACGCGCACCTCGTGGCTGACGCGATGAAACCAGTAGTACGCGAGGTCGTCGGCGAAGAACAGCAGCACCCACGCCCACCAGGCGTCGGTCGGGATCCGCAGCGGCGTCAGCTCGTAGAGCCCCGCGTAGATCACGAGCACGACGAACTTCCAGCCGAAGTTGATGACGACGTTGCCGAGGCCCATGCTGATGCTCGTCGCGCTGTCCTTCAGGTCGTAGCCGACGAGCGCCTCGTTGCGCGCGACGACGAACGACACCGCCTCGACGGCGAGCAGCAGCACGAAGGCCGGGATCGCGTAGTACAGGACCTCAGCCATGGGTCGTCTCCTTCGTGCGATGGGTCGGGTCGCTCAGCGCGAGGGCGCGCGTGAGCAGATCCTCGGCGGCGTCGGCGGCCGCCTCGGGGATGCGGGCGGCGATCGCGGCGACGAGCGTCGCGATCGCGTCGTGGTCGCAGGCCTCGGCGGTGAACAGCGCGCGCGACGCGTCGCTGTCGGGGTCCAGGCCGGCGAGCAGGCTGTTGTAGGCCAGGCGGTAGGCGATGTTGCCCGCGCCGTCGATGACGTGGTTCCAGAGCCGGGCGTAGAGCAGCGGCGCGACGGCCGGGCCGGCGTCGGCCTGCTCCTCGACGGCGGCGTGCAGGGCGGCGACGATCGCGTCCGGCGCGCGCTCGGCACAGCGGCGCGCGGCATCGACGCCGACGCAGAGGCGCAACTCGAGGATCGAGCGCAGCAGCGCGGGGTCGGGCGCCGCGCCGGGCGCCGAGAGCGGAAGCTGGGCGAGGAGGTCCAGGCCGCCGGTCGCGCGCCAGTCCAGGACGCGCGTCGCGCCGCCGTGCGAGACGGCGACGAGGCCCGCCTGCTGCAGGCGCTTGACGGCCTCGCGCACGGCGTGGCGGTTGCAGCCCAGCTCGTCGGCGAGCACGCGCTCGGAGGGCAGCGGCTCGCCGGCCGCGGGCCGGCCGCCGAGGATCCCGTCGCGCAGGCGGACGAAGATCGACTCCGAGAGCGGCGTACGGGCGGCGGCGGGCATCGTGCAACTGGTTGTACCAGTTGACAGCCGCGCGATCAAGGGGTAGATGCGGGGGGATGACGAGCCTCGTCTTCCGCTGCCAGTTCTGCGAGCGGCGCCCGGACCCGCTCACGCAGCTGAGCCTCGAGAAGACCGTGCGCCAGCAGGAGTTCGGGACGTACATCGACGCGATGCCCGAGCGCTGGCTCGTGTGGCACGGGCGCGGGCCCTACGGGCCGACGCGCTACTCCTGCCCGGAGCACCGCGGCGACCTCGTCGCCTACCTGCGCGAGCACTACGGCACCCTCGGCGCCCATCCCTGGAAGCGCCCGCCGTACGGGTCGCAGGGCAGCGGCATCGACACGCTCTAGCAGGGTTCAGCCTGCTCGCCTCTTTCGGGAGGGCTGAACGGCTCGTGGTCGGCGCGCTGGCCCGCCGGTTGTGGGGCGCTGACTGCGTCGGTGCAGGAAACGGGTGGGCCCGCCGCGAGCGTTCTCCGCGGGGGGGTGTGCCGAATGGCTATCGCTGGGCGTGCACGATCCGGCGCACCCCCTCGATTGGCGACCTTGTCCGGCTGAGCCAGGCGAACTCGCTCGGCCACAAACCGCGAGGGCCCGGCCTCGCGGGGGCGCCCCACGCACCCTCACCGATGCTGTAAGCGCCCGCGCCCCCAACCCTGCCGTCCACCCGGCACCAGCAGTTCGCCCGCGAAAAGCGCTAGACCGTCCGCGCCTGCGCGAAGTTCACGAGCCGGCCGCTGCGCTCGTCGTAGAGCTTCAGCCGCAGCGCGAGCACCGCCTGCCAGAAGTTCAGCTCGCGGACGTCGTGGAAGACGGGGTTCTCGTCGTGGGCGCGCTGGAGGTTGTAGTTCGGGATCCGCGCGTTGAGGTGGTGGACGTGGTGCAGGCCGATGTTGCCGGTGAAGAACTGCAGGACCTTCGGCAGGCGCAGGTGCGAGCTGCCGCGCAGCGCGGAGGCCGCGTAGCTCCACTCCTCCTTGCGCTCCCAGTAGACGTCCTCGAACTGGTGCTGGACGTAGAAGAGCCAGATCCCGACCCCGCCGGCGAGCATCGCCGGCAGCAGCTGGATCAGCAGCACCGCGTGCCAGCCGAAGAGCGCGCACAGCCCGCCGAGCAGGACGGCGAGGGCGACGTCGGTCGCGATGATCTTGCGCCCGAAGCGCTCGCGCGCCCAGCGGGGCACGAGCCGCGGCTCGAGGATCAGCGCCCAGAGCGGGCCGAAGCCGAGCAGCACGACCGGGTTGCGCATGAGGCGGTACCCGAGGCGCTGGCCGCGCGGGAGCGCCGTGTACTCGGCGACCGTCAGCGTGTCGACGTCGCCCATGCCGCGGCGGTCGAGGTCGCCGGCGGTCGCGTGATGGACGGCGTGCTCGTGGCGCCAGGCGTGAAACGGCGAGTACACGAGCAGCCCGCAGGCGACGCCGAGCCACGTGTTGGCCCGCCGCGAGGGCAGAAACGATCCGTGCGAGCAGTCGTGGAAGACGATGAACGTCCGCACGAGAAAGCCCGTCGCCGGGATCGCGAGCGCCACGACGAGCAGGGTCGAGACCGGCGCGACGAGGTACATCAGCGCCGTCACCGCGAGGTAGGGCAGCGCCGAGGTCGCGACGTCCAGCAGCGCGCGCCGGAGGTCCGGCTTCGCATAGGGCGACAGCGTCTCGCGCCAGAACGCGGGCTTGAGGCGTTCCGCGGATTCCTGCGCCGACATGGGATCCGCCTTTCCTGGTCGTGCGCCGCGGCCGGTCCGACCGGGCGACTCCCGTACGAGGACAGTCACTTTCGCACATCCACCTGCGCGCCCGCCTGAACGCCGCGACCGGCTAACCCGCGCCGTCGGTGGGTACCGTCCTGCGGATGCCCGATGTCAGCGAAGCCTGTCCCTGGGAGCGCCCGCTCGGCGCGACGGCGCTCGACGACGGGCTCGTCGAGTTCCGCGTCTGGGCGCTCGATCGCGACGAGGTCCGCGTGCGTGTCGGCGACCGCGAGCATGCGCTGGCGCATGTCGGCCACGGCGTCCACGAGGCCCAGGTGCCCGCGCAGCCAGGGGAGGACTACGGCTACGTCCTCGCGCACGGCGACGACCCGCTCCCAGACCCCGCCACGCGCCACCAGCCCGGCGGCCTGCGCGGGCCCTCGCGCGTCGTCGACCCGCGCGCCTTCGCCTGGACCGACGAGCGCTTCGCGCCGGCGCCGCTCGCCGGCCTCGTCATCTACGAGCTGCACATCGGCACGTTCACGCCCGAGGGCACGTTCGATGCCGCGATCCCGTACCTCCCCGGGCTCGCCGAACTCGGCGTCACGACGATCGAGGTCATGCCCGTCGCCGAGTTCCCCGGCCGCCACGGCTGGGGCTATGACGGCGTCTACCTCAGCGCGGCGCAGTCGAGCTACGGCGGGCCCGCAGGCTTCCAGCGGCTCGTCGACGCCGCCCACCGCGCCGGGCTGGGCGTCGTCCTCGACGTCGTCTACAACCACGTCGGCGCCTCGGGCAACAAGGCGCTCGCCGCCTTCGGCCCGTACTTCACCGAGAAGTACTCGACGTTCTGGGGCCAGGCGATCAACTACGACGACG
>DATJEE010000276.1:0-11709 GCA_035496995.1 Solirubrobacteraceae bacterium
CGGCTGATCGCGCCCAAGACGCTCTTCAGCGGGCGCGTGTCCGCGCACCGGCGCTTCACGTTCGGCCAGCTCTCGCTCGCCGACGTCAAGACCGTCAAGAACGCCTACGGCGTGACGGTCAACGACGTCATCGTCGCGCTCTGCGCGGGCGCCGTGCGGCGCTGGCTGCAGGAGCACGACGACCTGCCCGCCGAGCCGCTCGTCGCGCAGATCCCGGTGTCGGTGCGCACCGAGGAGCAGATCGGGACCTACGGCAACCGCATCATGCTCATGGGCGCGCCGCTGTTCACCGACGAGCCCGACCCCGTCGTCCGGCTGCGCAAGACGCACGAGGCGCTCGGCGACATGAAGCAGCGTCACAAGGCGCTGCCCGCGAGCCTGCTCGCCGACGCCAACCACTTCGTCCCGCCGGCGATCTTCTCGCGCGCCGCGCGGCTGACGTTCGGCATCGCGACGAGCGGGCCCGGGCACCCGGTCTGGAACCTCGTGATCTCCAACGTCCCGGGGCCGCAGTTCCCGCTGTACCTCGCCGGCGCGAGGCTCGTCGCCAACTACCCGGTCTCGGTCATCACCGACGGCATGGGCCTGAACATCACCGTCATGAGCTACTGCGGGCACCTCGACATCGGGATCGTCGCCGACCGCGAGCAGATGCCCGACGTGGCGCTGCTCATCGGCTGGCTCGAGGAGGCGCTCGCCGAGCTCATGCCGGCGGCCGAGCCGGCGCCGAAGCCGAAGCCGAAACGGGCACCGAAGGCCGCGCAGAAAGCCGGCTGACGCAGCGGCCTACATTGGAGGGGATGAACACTCCCCTCTCCGTCCTCGACCTCGCCCCGATCGCCGCCGGGCAGACCGCCGCCGCCGCGCTCGCCGAGACGACCGCGCTCGCCCGCCGCGCCGACGAGCTCGGCTTCCGGCGCTTCTGGGTCGCCGAGCACCACAACATCCCGTCCGTCGCCTCGACCTCGCCCGAGGTCCTGATCGCGCACCTCGCGGCGAGCACCGAACGCATCCGCGTCGGCTCCGGCGGCGTCATGCTCCCCAACCACGCGCCGCTCGCGGTCGCCGAGCGCTTCGGGATGCTCGAGGCGCTGCACCCCGGCCGCATCGACCTCGGCCTGGGCCGTGCGCCGGGCACCGACATGCGCACGGCGATGGCGCTGCGCAGCACCTCGCCCGAGCTCTTCGAGGAGCAGTTCGCGCAGCTGCGCGGTCACCTCGGCACGGGCTACGGCGGGATGCGCGCGGTCGCCGGCGCGCACACGCTCCCCGAGCTCTGGATGCTCGGCTCCACGGACGGCGGCGCGCGGATCGCGGCGAAGCTCGGGCTGCCGTTCGTCTTCGCCCACCACTTCCACCCGCACTTCACCGAGCCGGCGCTCGAGCTCTATCGCGCGCTGTTCGAGCCGTCCGAGCTGCTCGCCGCGCCGCGGACGATCGTCGCCGCCGGGATCGTCGTCGGCGACGACGACGAGCAGGCCGCGCGGCTCGCGCTGCCGGGCGCGATCTCGATGCTGCGCCTGCGCCAGGGGCGCCCGGCGCCGATCCCCTCGGTGCAGGACGCGGCGACGCTCGTCGAGCGCCTGTCAGCGGCCGAGCGGGCGACGGTCGACGAGGCGCTCGCGCGGCCGATCGTCGGCTCGGCGCGGACCGTCCACGCCGGATTGCTCGAACTCGTCGAGCGCACGGGGGCCGACGAGCTCATGCTCACGAGCCAGGTGGCGGAGCCCGGGATGCGGCTGCGCGGGCTCGAACGGATCGCGGGCGCGTTCGCCCAGTCCGGGGCCGCGGTCGGCTGACTGCGTACACTCGGTGGTGAACGCCGGGCATTCGGTCCCGGCGAGTAGTGCCAGCGTTCGTAGTTGTTGCCCTTCAGCACCTCCCGCGTTTCGCAGCACCACATATCTCCCGGGAGGGAAGACACATGGCAACAGGAACCGTCAAGTGGTTCAACGACGACAAGGGCTTCGGCTTCATCACGCCCGACGACGAGAGCAAGGACCTCTTCGTCCACCACAGCGCCATCCAGGGCAGCGGCTTCAAGTCGCTCGCCGAGGGCGCGAAGGTCTCGTATGACCCGGAGCAGGGCCCCAAGGGCCCCAGCGCCGGGAACGTGCAGACGATCTAGTCCGCACTTGTCGCAGTCGCAACGGCCCGCTTCGGCGGGCCGTTGTGCGTTGCGGGGCACTAGCCTCAGCGGGGTGGCGCCGATCGCTTCCGCCGACGTGATCATCCGCCCGCTGCTCGCGCGGGACGCGGCCGCCGTCGCCGCGAGCGCGCGAACGTCGCTCGAGCACTTCTATCCGGTGCAGGAGGCGCCGTCGCCCGAGGAGGACGCGATCCAGGTCGCCGGCGGCACCGCGCGCGTCGCGCACCTGCAGCGCACCGACCCCGGCGGCTGCTGGGTCGCCGAGCACGACGGGCGCATCGTCGGCAGCGCGCTCGGGCTGATCCGCGAAGGCCTGTGGGGCTTCAGCCTCTTCGCGCTGCTGCCCGCCTACCAGGGGCGCGGGATCGGCACCCGCCTGTACGCCCCCGCGCTGGAGTACGGCGCCGGCGAGCCCGCCGGGATCATCCTCTCCTCCTCGCATCCGGCCGCGATGCGCCGCTACGCGCGCAGCGCCGGCTACCGGCTGCTGCCGTGCGTCGCCCTCTCGGGCGCGTGGGACCCGCGGCGCGTCCCGGCCGCGCTGCGCTGCCGGCCGGGCGACCTCGCCGCCGACGCCGCGACGATCGAGGCCGCCTCGCGCCACGTGCGCGGCGCCTCGCACATGCGCGACCTGCCGACGCTGCTGCAGCGCCCGGGCACGACGCTGCTCGTCGTCGACGGCGAGGGCTTCGCGTGCGTGCGCGGCGGCGACGTCTGGCTGCTCGCCGCCCGCAGCGAGGCCGCGGCCGAGGACCTGCTGTGGGGCGCGATGACGAGCGGCCCGCGCGGCGGGAGGTGCTCCTACGAGTTCGTCACCGCCGAGAACCAGTGGGCGATCCGCGTCGGCCTCGAGGCGGGGCTGTCGCTGAGCACCGAGGGCCCGATGTTCGTCCGCGGCGAGATCGGGCCGCTCGCGCCGTACCTGCCCAGCGGGGCGTACCTCTGATGCGCGCGCTCGCGGTCCTCGCGGCGTGCCTGCTGCTGGCGGGCTGCGGCGGCGGTCACAGCACCGCCACCCGCGCGGGCACCGCCACGCGCCCGGCGGCGGCGGCGACGACGACGGGCGCGGCGCTGCAGGGCACCGGCTACAGCCTGCGGCTCCCCGCCGGCTGGCGCGACGCAAGCAGGGAGGACACCGGGCTGTCGAGCGCGCCGGACCTCGTCGTCGCCGCCACCGACCCCCCGGCCGTGACGCTCGTGACGCGCGACAGGCAGCCCGCGAACGTCAGCGCCGCCGACCTGCTGCGCACGCTGCGCCGCAGCGAGGTCGACCGGCAGGGCGTCCGCGGGGCCTCCGCGGCCGCGCCGATCGCCGTCAGCGGCGCGCGCGGCGTCACGTACCACTACGACACGACGAGCGACGCGGGCGTGAAGCTGCGCACCCGGCAGGTCGTCGTCATCCACGGCCGCACGGCCTACACGATCGCGCTGACGACGCCGGTGGACTCGTTCGCGGCGGCCGACCCCGAGTTCGGGGCGATCCTCGCCTCCTGGCGCTGGACGGGCTGAGCGCCGCGGGTGCGCGCGTTTCCGGGGGTTGTCCCCACCCCCCGGACGCCCACAGGCGTCATTGCGGACGCCCGGCGCTGGGACGATGCTGTTGCTCGTGTCCACCTCCGCGCCATCACCCGTCTGGACGCGCTGGTCGCGCGATCTGCTCTTCCACCTCGCGGGCTGCGTCACGGCCACGTTCGGCCTCGTGCTCTGGTGCACGCTCGTGCCGCTGAGCCTCGGCCTGGCGATCACGTTCTTCGGGCTCGTCGTGGCGGTCGCGAGCCTGCTCGCCTGCCGCTGGTTCGCCCGCGTCGAGCGCCGCCGGGCGGCGATCGTCCTCGGCGCGCCGATCGCCGAGCGCTACGCGCCCGCGCCCGACGCGCGCTGGACGGCCCGGCTGCGTGCGCTGCTCGGCGACGCGACGACGTGGCGCGACTTCGCCTGGACGGGCCTCGCGGGCGTCGTCGCGCTCCCGCTGTCGGGGCTCGCCGTGACGCTCTGGGGGCTGGTTGCCGGCTTCGTCACGCTGCCCGCGTGGTACTGGACGCTGCCCGACGCCGCCGACGTCGGGGTCTGGGAGATCGGCAGCCTGCCGCGCGCCCTCGCCGTCGCGGTCGTCGGCGTGATCCTCGTCCCCGTCACCGGCTATCTCGTCCGCGGGCTGACGATCGTCGAGGTCGAGATCATGCGCTGGATCCTCACGCCGCGCCGTGACGACACGCCGGCCGACGAGGGCGCACCGGCCGTCCCCGGCGACGCGACGCCGGGCCGGGTCCTCGCGCTGCCGCTGTCGCTGCACGTCTCGTTCGCGCTGCTGATCTGCACGGTCGTGGGGATCATCTGGATCGCCACGGGCTTCGGCCACTACTTCTGGCCGATCTGGGTCTGGCTCCCGCTCGGCCTGACGGTCGCGATCGGCGTCGTCGTCGTCCGGGCGCAGGAGGCCCCGCCGAGCCAGACGCGCGCGCTGCGCGCCCACGGCGAGTTCTGGGTCGCGATCTCGGCCTTCCTCGTGAGCATCTGGCTCGTCGCGGGGGCGGGCACGTTCTGGCCGTTCTTCGCGATCCTGAGCTTCGCGATCATCTGGGCGGTGCACGCGATCTTCGCCCTGCGCGACCGGCTGCCGCTCGGGGCGCGCGAGCAGCAGCTCGCCGAGCGCGTCGACGTCCTGACGCGCACCCGCCGCGGCGCGCTCGACGTCCAGGCCGCCGAGCTGCGCCGCATCGAGCGCGACCTGCACGACGGCGCGCAGGCGCGGCTCGTGTCGCTGACGATGCAGCTCGGCCGCGCCGAGGAGCGCGTCGCCGACCAGCCCGAGCTCGCCGCGCTGCTGCGCGGCGCCCGCGAGGACGCCGGCCTGGCGATCGCCGAGCTGCGCGACCTCGCCCGCGGGATCGCGCCGCCGATCCTCGCCGACCGCGGCCTCGCCGCCGCGATCGAGGCCCTCGGGCGGCGCTCGGCGATCCCCGTGACGGTCGACGCCGACCCCGACCAGCGCCCGCTGCCGGTCGTCGAGACGGCCGCCTACTTCGTCGTCGCCGAGGCCCTGACGAACGTCGCCAAGCACGCCGGCGGGGCCGCGGCGCGGGTGCGCGTCTTGCGCGCCGGCGACGACCTCGTCGTCGAGATCGCCGACGACGGGCCGGGCGGCGCCAACCCGGCGGGCGGCGGGCTGACCGGCCTGCGCCACCGCGTCGAGGCGCTCGACGGGACGCTCACGGTGACGAGCCCGCCCGGCGGCGGGACGACGATCCGCGCGGAGCTGCCATGCGGGCCGTGATCGTCGAGGACTCCGTCCTGCTGCGCGAGGGGATCGTCGCGCTCCTGCGCGAGAACGGCATCGACGTCGTCGCCCAGGCCGAGGACGGCCCGGGCCTCGAGCGGATCGTCTCCGGCCACAAGCCCGACGTCGCGATCTGCGACGTCCGGCTGCCGCCGACGTTCAGCGACGAGGGGCTGCGCGCGGCGATCGAGGCCCGCAAGCGCCATCCGGGGCTCGGCGTCCTGATCCTGTCGCAGTACGTCGAGCCGGTCTACACCGCCGAGCTGCTGGCCTCCGGCGAGGCCGGCGTCGGCTATCTGCTCAAGGAGCGCGTCGGCGACGTGCGCGGGTTCATCGAGGCCGTCGAGCGCGTCGCCGCGGGCGGCACGGCGCTCGACCGCGAGGTCGTCGCCGAGCTCATGCGCGCGCGGCTCGCCGGCGGCGCCGACGACGGCGCGATCGCCGCGCTGACGCCGCGCGAGCGCGAGGTGCTCGAGCTCATGGCCGAGGGGCGCTCGAACGCCGCTGTCGCGCGGGCGCTCGTCGTCAGCGGCGGCGCGGTCGAGAAGCACGTGCGCAACATCTTCGGCAAGCTCGACCTGCCCGCGAGCGACGACGACCACCGCCGCGTGCTCGCCGTCCTGGCGTTCCTGCGCGCGGGCGCCGCGTGAGCGCGAGGGCGGTCCGCGCCGGCCTTTGCGGCGACGCCGCGCTGCGCGACGCGATCGCCGCGCGCGCACGAGAGCTCGGCGTCCTCGGCTGGGCGCGCCTGGACGAGGACGGCGTCGTGCGCGTGCACGCCGAGGGCGACGGGGGCGCCGTCGACGAGCTCCTGGCGTTCGCCGGCGACGTCGAACGCGCGCCCGCGAAGGTCGAGGGCCACGAGCAGTTTGCTGTCCGCGGGGTGAGCGCGGGCGTGTTCGTCGTCCAGGAGCACCAGGCGACCGCCCATCACTTCGACCTGCGCCTGGAGGTCGACGGCGTCATGCGTTCCTGGGCGGTGCCGAAGGGGCCGTCGCTGGACCCGGCGGTCAAGCGCTTCGCGATCGAGGTCGGCGACCACGAGCTGTCGCACAACACGTTCGAGGGCGCACTCGGCGACGGCGCCGTGATCGTCTGGGACCGCGGGACCTACGAGCAGGGCGGTCGCGTGCCGTGGCCCGCGGCGATCGAGCGCGGGCACGCCGTGTTCGTCCTGCACGGCGAGAAGCTCGCCGGCGGCTTCGCGCTGCAGCGCACGCGCGGGGGCGCCAAGGCCCAGTGGCTGCTCGTCAAGCGCCGCGACGAGTCCGCCCGCCCCGGCTCGGACATCGTCGCCGAGCGTCCCGCGTCGGTCATCAGCGGGCGCACGCTCGACGAGCTCGTCTAGGTTCCGGCTACAGCCCGGCTGCGCTTATGCCGATGACCGCCGTGCGCTGTGCCCGCGGGGACTCGGGTCGTGCTTCATCCACGTCCGAGGAACGAGGTCTAGATGTCACGCCCGCTGCGGTCTCGCACGCTTCACCGCGCCTGCCTGCTCGCGTTCTGCCTGCTCGCCTGCGCCGCCGCCTCCGCGCAGGCGGCGACGCCGATCGTCTCGATCACGCAGTACTCCCCGACCATCAGCGGCAACATCGGGACGGCCACCGCCGACGTGGCGGTGACGGTGCAACTGCAGCGCGCTTCAGGCGCGACGGTCGCCCAGGCGGCGACGGCGACCGACGGCGCCGGCGACTGGACGGTCACGCTCCCGTCCCACGCGCCGTCGAGCCAGAGCGACGCCGTCCTCGTCGGATACGCCGGGACCGGCGCCCCGCCGAACGTCCAGTACGGGATGTCGTCGGCGTTCTTCTTCGGCCCGGCGAACACCATCGCGGCCGGCGGTGGCACGCTCACCGCCTCCTGCGGCTTCTCGTGCTTCAACGTCACGGGGCTCACGTTCCACGTCGACTACGCGGGCGGCGCGACGCAGGACGTCGCCACGAACTCCTCGGGCGTTGCGACGCTGACGCCGGCGGTCGGGCTGAGCGACGTCGTCACGTTCGTCAACCCGATCACGTTCAGCGACGGCGCCGGGGTGCTGCAGACCGTCGTCTTCCGGACGCGGGTCGGCCTCCCGGGCGCAGGCGTGACGCCGCCGAGCTGCGCCGGTGATCTCGTGACCGCGATCGCCTCATGCGCGAGCCTGGCGCCCGCGAACTACGACCTCGTCCGCGTGCGCGCCGGCGCGGCGGACGTGATGCGGACGCTGACCGCGTCCGGCGCCACGCTCATGACCGCCTTCCCGGATCTGCGCCCCGGCGACACGCTGGAGCTGCACGCGCAGGGCGCGCCCACCGCCATCACGACCACGCGCCTGGCGACGTTGCGGGCCGACACCGTCCAGTCGGTGACCGCGGTGCTGACCGGCACCAGCGCAGACTGCGTTCCGGGTGTCTGGCTGACCTCGACCAACCTCGGGCCGACCGTGTGCCCCGCCGACGGCGTCCTCACGGACAGGATCACCTCCACCGTCCTCTCCGCACCGATCCTCCGGTCGCTGGACGATTTCGGCCCCGGGACGACGAGCATCACCCCGGCCGCGTTCGTCTACACCTCCCCCGTCGACGGCGAGAACGTCTACGGCGACGGCGTGATCGCCTTCGCCGACATGAGCCGCCTCGACGTCCCGGTGGGTCTGGCCTACGGTCCGCGCGGCGCGGCGCAGGTCGCGGTCGCGGGCAACGCGAACTCCGTCGCGGGCGTGCCGATCACCGGCCTGATCGCCGGCACGCGCTACGCGGCGCAGTGGGTCGCGACCGACGCCAACGGCGACACGACGACGAGGAACACGGCATTCAACGACCAGGCGGCCGCCGGCGGGACCCCTGGGCCGGCCGGAACCGCGGGCGCTGACGGGACGGCGGGCACAGACGGCACCGCCGGCGCGACCGGCGCCGCGGGCGCCACCGGGGCCACGGGCGCCACCGGGGCCACGGGCGCGACCGGCACCGGCACCACCGGCGCCACCGGCGCCAAGGGCACCGCGGGCGCAGCCGGCGCGACCGGTCCGCGCGGTCCGCAGGGGGCGCCCCGGCCGTCGGCGATCGGCGTGCGCGGCGT
Source organism: Solirubrobacteraceae bacterium (assembly GCA_035496995.1). GTDB lineage: Bacteria > Actinomycetota > Thermoleophilia > Solirubrobacterales > Solirubrobacteraceae > CADCVQ01. The sequence goes on from DATJEE010000276.1 coordinate 8,487, forward strand.
GTCCGTCGCGTGCCGGACCACGAGCGGCCTGCGCACGTGCAGGGCATCGGTCGTCCTCGCGAGCGGCAGGAAGGCCCGCGTCGCGGTGCGCCTGAACCGCGGTGGCACGAACTACGCGACGGGGACCGGGCCGGCGCGGGCACGCCACGCGACGCTGGCGCTGCGCATGCGACGGGCGCTGCCCGCGGGGCGCTACGGCCTGACGATCGTCGTGACCCGCCATGGCGTCGCCCGCACCGCCATCGGGTCCGTGCTCGTCCGCTGACCGGGGGCTGGCGGGCCGGGCGCACGGGGGTTCTCCCCACCCCCGCCCGCCCGCCCGCCGCAGCGATTTCGGGGCTCCCGGAGCCGAGAGTGATCCCACGTGATCACCTCGACGCCGGGAGCCGTCATGACACCTCGCAACATCGCCGCACGAGCAGGGCGCTGGAGCGCCCGCCACCGCCGCAGCGCCATCCTCGGATGGCTCGCGTTCGTCATCCTCGCCACCGTCGCGGGCGGCGCGATCGGCACGAAGACGCTCAAGGACTCCGAGCTGGGCAACGGCTCGTCGAAGACCGCCGACCTCGCCGTCGACCGCGCCGGCTTCCGCGACACCTCGGGCGAGCAGGTGCTCCTGCAGGCTCGATCGGGCGCCGCCGCCGGCGACCTGCGCGAAGCCGCGCGCGAGCTCGCCGCGCGCCTGAGGCACACCCCGCACGTCGAGCAGGTCGTCTCGCCCTACGGCGCCGGCGCAACCGGTCAGGTGTCGAAGGACGGGCGCTCGGCGCTGCTGTCGTTCGAGATCGCCGGCGACGACGAGGCCGCCGCCGACCGCGTCGACGCGACGCTCGCCGCGACCGCGGCCGTCCAGCGCGCCCACCCCGGCCTGCGCGTCGAGCAGATCGGCTCCGCGTCGGCGAACAAGGCGTTCTCGAAGTCGCTGGACGCGGACTTCAAGCGGGCCGAGTCGCTGTCGGTCCCGCTGACGCTCGTCATCCTCCTGCTCGCCTTCGGCGCGATGGTCGCCGCGGGCCTGCCGCTGCTGCTCGGCCTCACCGCCGTCGGCGCGACGCTCGGCCTCGTCGGCCCGATCAGCCAGCTGACCCCGGTGAGCGACCAGATCAGCTCGGTGATCCTGCTCATCGGCCTCGCCGTCGGCGTCGACTACTCGATGTTCTACGTGCGCCGCGAGATGGAGGAGCGCGACAAGGGCAAGGGCGCCGGCGCGGCGCTCGAGGCGGCCGCCGCGACGTCCGGTCATGCCGTCGTCGTGTCGGGCTTCACCGTGCTCATCTCGATGGCGGGCATGCTGCTGTCGGGCTCGCCGATCTTCGTCTCCTTCGCCGTCGGGACGATGACCGTCGTCGCCGTGGCGGTCGTCGGGTCGCTGACGTTCCTGCCCGCGATGCTCTCCTGGCTCGGCGAGAGGGGCTGGACGGAGAAGGGCCGCGTCCCGATCCTCGGGCGGCTGCGCCATCGCGGCGGCGGGCGCTCGCGGGCCTGGGGCTGGATCGTCGACCGCGTCCTCGCGCGGCCGGCGCTCGCCGCCGGCGCGGCGACGGCGCTGCTCGTCGCGATGGCGCTGCCGGCGATCGGGATGCACACGCTCTCGCCCGGGATCGACGGGCTGCCGTCCGACCAGCCGGTCCGCCAGACGTACGAGCGCGTCCAGGCGGCCTTCCCCGGCACGACCGAGCCGGCCGAGGTCGTCGTCCAGGCGGCCGACGTCACGTCGCCGCAGGTCCGGGCCGGCATCGCCGACCTGCGCCGGGCGGCGCTCGCGACGGGGCGGATGGTCGAGCCGATCGACGTGACCGTCAACCCGGCCAGGACGCTCGCGATCGTCCACATCCCGCTGCGCGGCGAGAACAGCCAGGCGGCATTGCGGTCGCTGGACGCGCTGCGCGGCGACGTCGTCCCGGCGACGATCGAGCGCGTGCCCGGCGCGACGGTGAACGTCACCGGTGACACCGCGGGCAGCAAGGACTTCAACGACTCGATGAAAGCGCACCTGCCGCTCGTCTTCGGCTTCGTGCTGACGATGGCGTTCCTCCTGCTGCTCATGACGTTCCGCTCGCTCGTCATCCCGATCAAGGCCATCGCGCTGAACCTCCTGTCCGTCGGCGCCGCCTACGGCGTGCTGACGCTCGTCTTCCAGCACGGGTGGGGCGCGTCGCTGCTGGACTTCGAGCCGGTCGGCGGCATCACGTCGTGGCTGCCGCTGTTTCTCTTCGTCGTGCTCTTCGGCCTGTCGATGGACTACCACGTGTTCATCCTCAGCCGGGTCCGCGAGGCCTTCCTCGGCGGCATGACGACCGAGCAGGCGGTGGCGCACGGCATCAAGTCGACGGCCGGCGTCGTCACGAGCGCGGCCGCGGTGATGATCGCCGTGTTCGCGGTCTTCGCGAGCCTCGGCGCGATCGAGTTCAAGCAGATGGGCGTCGGCCTCGCGGCCGCCGTGCTGATCGACGCGACGATCGTCCGGGCGGTCCTGCTGCCGGCGACGATGAAGCTCCTCGGCGACTGGAACTGGTATCTCCCGCGCGGTCTGTCATGGCTGCCGCGAGGTACCACGCGCCCTGGGATTGAGGCCGCATGATGTGGGTAGTCCCTATCGAGAAGCCAATTAAGGGAGAGTTCTGACTAATGGCTACTCAGCTGAAAGAGTCGTTCACCGTGTCCAACCCCGATCAGGCGTGGAGCACGATCTCCGACGTGAACAAGCTCATCGGGTGCGTTCCTGGAGGCAAGGTCCTCGAGGCCGAGAGCGCCACGAAGGCCAAGGCGCAGATCGACGTGAACATGGGTTCGATGGCGATGACGTTCAGCGGCCCGGTCGAGATCGTCGAGGCCGACGCGGGCTCCAAGCGCGCGGTCATCAAGGCCCAGGCGAAGGAGTCCGGCGGGCAGAGCAACGCCGACGGCACCGTGACGATCCAGATCGGCGGCGATGGCGGCACCGTCGAGGGCACCGCGAACGTCGGCGGCAAGGCCGCCTCGATGGGCGAGGGAACCGTTCAGGCGGTCCTCCAGCAGCTCGTCAAGCAGTTCGGCGCGAACGTCTCCCAGGCGTAGCAGCGCCTGACGTACCACGCGGACGCGGCGGCGCCCGGGCTCGAGCCCGGGCGTCGTTTTCTGCTGTCCGCCCTCAGTGCGGTGAGACGTGCTGCGCGACGAGGTCGCGCAGGCACTGCGTCATCGGCGCGGTGAGCCGGTCGAAGCGCAGGACGTAGACGTCGGG
>DATJEE010000277.1:0-4576 GCA_035496995.1 Solirubrobacteraceae bacterium
GACCCGCTGACGAGACGCCAGCTCGTCGGCCGCGCGGGGCTCGGCTTCGGCGCGCTGACCGCCGCGGGCTTCCTCGCCGCCTGCGGCAGCAGCGACAAGAAGAGCAGCGGCCAGATCAAGCAGGGCGGGACCGTGACGATCGGCGCCGAGGAGGATGCCTACGTCCTCAAGGGCGACGGCGCGAACGTCGGCCAGTACCCGCTGAACGCCAACATCTTCGAGGGCCTCGTCCGCATGGATCCCAGCTACGGGATCATCCCCGTCCTCGCGACGAGCTGGACCGTCCGCGGCGACACCTGGCGCTTCGTGCTGCGCCAGGGCGTGAAGATGCACAACGGCCAGCCGTTCGACGCCAAGTCCGTGAAGTACAGCTTCGATCGCATCGCCGCCCAGGGCGGCGGGACGCCCGGGTTCAAGAAGGGCGGGACGAAGATCGTCGACCCCTACACCGTCGACGTCACGCCGGCCTTCCCGAACCTGCGCCTGCTCGAGCAGATCGTCCACCCCGAGAACTACATCGTCGCCGACGGGACGGACCCCGTGGCGCAGCCGACCGGCACCGGGCCGTTCAGCTACGGCAGCTACCAGCGCCAGCAGCAGCTCGTCGTCAACCGCTACGCGGGCTACTGGGGCACGCCCGCGCGCCTGGACAAGATCATCTTCAAGTTCCTGCCGGAGAACAACGCCAGGCGCCTGGCGCTCCAGTCCAAGGACGTCGACCTGATCCTCGGCGTGCAGAGCGCCGACGCGGCCAACCTCAAGCAGAACGGGTTCGCCGTCTACGTCTCGCCGGCCGGCGCCTACGAGGCGATGTACCAGAACATCGGCGGCAAGAAGGGTCACACGCTGCTGCAGGACTCCAACGTCCGCCACGCAATCGAGTACGCGATCGATCGCGACGCGCTGATCTCGGGCGTCTTCAACGGGCAGGCCGTCGCCGAGCAGACGATGGTGCCGTCGCGGGTGCTGGGCGATCAGGCGAGCAAGGTGATCGGCTACAAGTACGACCAGGCGATGGCCATGCAGCTCCTCGACACCGCGGGCTGGAAGGCCGGCGGCGACGGGACGCGGTCCAAGGGCGGCAAGCCGCTGGAGATCTCGCTCATCTCGGGGTTCCCGTCGGCTGCGGTCCACACCGGCGTGCCCGAGTTCGTCCAGGACCAGCTCAAGCGGGTCGGCATCGCTGTCAAGATCGTCAAGACCTCCGACAGCGCCGCCTATGACGCACGGACGAAGTCGCTGGACGGTGACCTGTGGCTCGAGCGCGGAAACCAGAACGACGCAAACCCCTCCTTCCTGCCGGCGCTGCTGTTCTCGAAGAAGGGCCTCTTCGGCCCCGGCGACTACCAGACGATGTTCGCGCCGGGCGGCGCGTTCGAGACCGTCATCAACAAGTCGCTCTCGGCACCCGATGAGAACCAGGTCAAGTCGCTCGTGGCCGACGCGATGCACACGCTCATCGACGAGGACGCGATCGTCGTCCCGCTCGCGGGCGTGCCCCAGATCGCGGCCTCCAGCGCGAAGGTCAAGGGCTTCGTGGCACAGCCGTCGACGCTGCAGGTGCGCTACGACCGCCTCGCGTTGTCCACATGATCGCCTGAGCGCGCCATGACGTACGTCGCCCGGCGTGTCGCCTACCTGGTTCCGATCTGGCTTGGCATCACGCTCCTGGCGTTCGTCATGGCGCAGTTCGCGCCGGGCGACGCGGCTTCGACGGTCTTCGCCCGCGAGCACGGGCGCCAGGGGTCCAAGGCCGAGGTCCAGCGCACGCGCCACGAGCTCGGCCTCGACGACCCGGCGCCGCAGCGCTACCTGCGCTCGGTCGCCGACGCCGTCCAGGGCGACCTCGGGACGTCGTACATCAGCGGGCGCCCGGTCATGACCGAGCTCGTCGAGCGCTTCCCCGCGACGCTCGAGCTCGCGCTCGCGGGCACGCTGCTGGCCGTCGGGCTCGGCCTGCCGCTCGGGGTCCTCGCCGCGCTGCGCCGCAACACGCTGCTTGACCACATCACCCGCGGCGGCTCGCTCGTCGTTGCGTCGATGCCGAGCTTCTGGGTCGCCTACCTGCTCATCATCCTGTTCTCCGTGCAGCTGCACGTACTGCCGTCGTTCGGCGCCGGCGGCCTCGACCACCTCATCCTGCCCGCGCTCGCGCTGGCGCTCGGGGAGGCCGGGCTCGTCGCGCGCCTCGCGCGCGCGAGCATGCTCGAGGTGCTCGGCCAGGACTACATGACGACCGCGCGCGCGAAGGGCCTGCCCGAGCGCCGGACGATCGCCGTCCACGCGCTGAAGAACGCGCTCGCGCCGGTCGTCACGCAGATCGGGCTCGTCTTCGGATTCCTCCTCGCCTACTCCGCGGTCGTCGAGGTCGTGTTCATCTGGCCCGGGATCAGCCGGCTCGCCGTCGAGGCGATCAGCCAGCGCGACTACCCCGTCATCCAGGGGTTCGTCATCTTCGCCGGGACGGGCTTCATCCTCGTCAACCTCGTCGTCGACCTCATCTACCAGCGCCTCGATCCGCGGATCGACCTGACGTCCGCGCGGCGCGCGGCGGTGACGTGATGGCGGCGACGTCCGAGCTCGTCGCGCAGGTCCCGTGGTCGGAGACCGAGGCCCTCATCACCGACCGGCCGCCGCTCGCGCGCCAGCTCCTGCACGACCGCACGGCGCTCGTCGGGCTCGTGATCGTCGCCGTCGTGACGCTCACGGCGCTCGCCGCGCCGCTGCTGGCCCCGCACGATCCCAACCTCCAGGACGTCGTCCACCGCCTCCAGTCGCCGAGCCTGCAGCACCCGCTCGGCACCGACAACCTCGGGCGCGACGAGCTCTCGCGGATCATCTACGGCAGCCGCGTGTCGGTGCTCACGACGCTCGCGGTCGGCATCGGGATCCTCGCCCTCGGCCTCGCCGTCGGCATCCTCTCGGGGCTCGCGGGAGGGTTCGTCGACGGGTTCATCATGCGGATCGTCGACGTGCTGCTGGCATTCCCGAGCTTCCTCCTCGCGCTCGCGGTCGCCGGCACCCTCGGCCCGGGCCTGCTGCACCTCGCGCTCGCGATGACCGCGGTCTGGTGGGTCGACTACGCGCGGCTCGTGCGCGGGCTCGTGCTCGGCGTCAAGGAGCTGCCGTTCGTCGAGGCCTCGCGCGCGCTCGGCCTCAGCCCGGCGCGGATCGCGGTCCGTCACATCCTGCCGAACGTCGCGCCGCCGGTCATCGTCCTCGCGACGCTGCAGACCTCGCGCCTGCTGCTCGCGCTCGCGACGCTCTCGTTCCTCGGGCTCGGCGTCGGCCCGCCGACGGCCGAGTGGGGCTCGATGCTCAGCGACGGCAAGGACTTCCTCGCCACCGCCCCGGAGCTCATGCTCTGGCCGGGCCTGGCGATCACGATCACCGCCCTCGGGCTCAACCTCCTCGGCGACGGGCTGCGCGACGTCCTGGACCCGAACCTCCGATGAGCGCGCGCGCCCCGATCCTCGAGGTCGACGACCTCGCCGTGACGTTCGCCACCGGACGCGAGGACGTCGAGGCCGTGCGCGGCGTGTCGTTCTGCGTCGCGCCCGGCGAGCGGCTGGGCATCGTCGGCGAGTCGGGCTCGGGCAAGACCGTCTCCGCGCTGGCGATCACCGGCCTGCTCGCGCCGACGGCCCGTGCGACCGGGCGCGTGCGCTTCGCCGGGCGCGACGTCGGCGGGCCGCGCTCGCGCGAGCGGCGCGGCCTGCGCGGCCGCCACGTCGGCACGATCCTGCAGGATCCGCTGACCTCGCTGAACCCCTCGATGACGATCGGCGCCCAGATCACCGAGGCGCTGCGTGAGCACCTGCACCTCGACCGCGCGGCGGCGCGCAGGCGCGCGATCGAGCTGCTCGGCGACGTCGGGATCACCGATCCGGCGCGGACCGTCGACGAGTACCCGCACCGGCTGTCGGGCGGCATGCGCCAGCGCGCGATGATCGCGATCGCCCTGTCCTGCGAGCCGGAGATCGTCGTCGCCGACGAGCCGACGACGGCGCTGGACGTCACGATCCAGGCGCAGATCGTCGAGCTGCTCGTGCGCCTCTGCGACGAGCGCGACACGGCGCTGCTGCTCATCACGCACGACCTCGGCATCCTCGCCGGCGTCGCCCACCGGATCCTCGTGATGTACGGCGGCCGGATCGTCGAGGAGGCGCCCGTCGACGACCTCTTCTACCGGCCGGCGCACCCGTACACGTGCGCGCTGCTCGCATCGATCCCGCGCTCGGACCGCGCCGAGCGGCCGGCCGGGATCCGGGGCGAGCCGGCCACGGGCGTCGCGCCACCAGCGGGCTGCTCGTTCGAGCGCCGCTGCCCGCGCGCGCAGGCCCGCTGCCGCACCGACGACCCGATCCTCGACGCGGTCGGCGACGACACGCACCGCTGTGCCTGCCACTACGCGGGCGCGGCCGAGCCGCCGACGATCGTCGCCGGGGAGCTGCGATGACGCCGGCCCTGCTCGAGGTCGCGGACCTCACGAAGGTCTTCCCGGTCGTGCGCGGCGGTGCGATCCGGCGGACGGTCGGCGCGATCCGGGCCGTCGACGGGGTCTCGCTGGCGATCG
>DATJEE010000278.1:0-6313 GCA_035496995.1 Solirubrobacteraceae bacterium
GCGGGCGTCGGTGGTGGCGCTTGTGGTCTATGGCGAGATGCACTGCGTCGACGAGGGGTCTGGGAGGTCGTGGTGGCCGGGGGGTGTGGTGGAAAACGTCCATATGCAGGACGTTTTCCGCCAAACCCCTGGCGGGCCGCCGCGGGCGATCGAACCCGCTTCCTTCAGAGATGTTGTTCGCGGCGCCACCGGCCGGCGAGTCGCATCCCCGGCGCACCGTCCGCCCCATATGCGAACATGCGTTCGTATGCCACCGCCCTACGTCGAGCTGCACTGCCACTCCGCCTACTCCTTCCTGGACGGCACCTCGCAGCCCGGGGAGCTCGTGGCGGCGGCGCTCCAGCGCGGCCACGGGGCGCTCGCCCTGACCGACCACGACTCGCTCTCGGGATCGATGGAGTTCGCGCAGGCGGCGAAGGCGCTCGGGCTGCGGGCGATCCACGGGGCGGAGGTGACGCTCGACGACGGCCGCCACCTCACGCTGCTCGTCCGCGACCAGACCGGCTGGCGCAACCTCTGCCGGCTGCTGACGCGCGCGCACGCCCACACCCGCGAAGGGACCCAGCGCGATCGCACGGAGCCCGCGGCGAGCCTCGACGACGTCGAGGCCCATCACGCGGGGCTCGTCTGCCTCAGCGGCTGCGCGCGCAACGGCGTGCGCGACGAGCCGACGATGCGCCGGCTGCTGCAGGTCTTCGGCCGCGACGGCTTCCGCGTCGAGCTCCAGCGCCCGCTCGCCCGCCACGACCGGGCGCTGAACCGCGGGCTGGCGGGGCTCGCCGCGCGGCTGCAGATCGCGACGGTCGCCACCGGCAACGTCCACGCCCACTCGCCCGAGCGCGCGCGGCTGCAGGACGCCTTCGTCGCGATCCGCGAGCACTCGTCGCTCGACGCCTCCGAGCCGCTGCGGCGCGGCAACCACGCCCACGTGCTCACGACGCCGCAGGCGATGGCGGCCCGCTTCGCCGACCATCCCGAGGCGGCGGCCGAGTCCGTCCGGCTCGCGCAGACGCTGAGCTTCGACCTCACGAGCGACCTCGGCTACCGCTACCCCGGCGCCGAGGACGCGACGGCCAACCGCAAGCTCGCCGAGGTCTGCGGCGCGCGCTTCGACGAGCGCTACCCGCACGGCAGCGTCCACCGCGCCGAGGCGACGGTGCGCCTCGAGGAGGAGCTGCGCGTCATCGACGAGCTCGGTCTGGCGGGCTTCTTCCTCCTGCACCGCGACCTGCTCGAGCTCGCGCGCGAGATCGCCGTGGAGGTCCGCGGACCGGACAGCGCGCGGGCGCTGCTGCCGCCCGGGCGCGGGCGCGGCTCGAGCGTCTCCTCGATCGTCTGCCACCTCACCGGCCTGAGCCACGTCGACCCGATCGCCAACAAGCTCCTGCTCGGGCGCTTCCTCAACGAGGAGCTCACCGCGCTGCCGGACATCGACCTCGACTTCCCGCGCGACATCCGCGCCGAGCTCATCCCGCGCGTGCACGAGCGCTACGGCCGCGAGCGCTCGGCGCTCGTCGCCGCCTTCCCGACGTACCGCGCGCGGGGGGCGATCCGCGAGCTCGGCAAGGCGCTCGGCCTGCCGCCGGGCGAGATCGAGCGCGTCGCGCGCGGCAGCGAGGGCTGGTCCTCGCGCGACGTCGACCGCGACATCGACAGCTCGCTGGGCGCGGACCGGCGCACCGGCCGCTGGGCCTGGCTCGCCCGCCTCGCCGACGAGGCCTACGGCCTGCCGCGCCACCTCTCCCAGCACTCCGGCGGGATGATCGTCGCGACGCAGCCGCTCGTCGACTGCGTCCCGCTCGTCCCCGCGGCGATGGAGGGCCGCCAGCTCGCGCAGTGGGACAAGGACTCCTGCGCCGACGCGGGCTTTCTGAAGATCGACCTGCTCGGCCTCGGGATGCTCAGCGCCGTCGAGCGCTGCGTGGAGCACATCGCCGCGCGGCGGGGCGAGCGCATCGACCTCAGCCGGATCCCGTTCGACGACCCCGCGACGTACGAGTGCATCCAGAACGCCGACACGACCGGCGTCTTCCAGATCGAGTCGCGCGCGCAGATGGGCTCGCTGAAGCGCACGCGCCCGAAGAACCTCGACGAGATCACGATCCAGGTGGCGATCGTGCGCCCGGGGCCGATCGTCGGCGGCGCGGTCAACCCGTACATCGAGCGCCGCCAGCGGCTGCGCGTCGACCCGGACTTCCAGGTCCCCTACCTGCACCCGTCGCTCGAGCCGCCGCTGCGCGACACGCTCGGGACGATCATCTTCCAGGACCAGGTGCTCGAGGTCGCGCAGGCCTTCGCGGGCTTCAGCGTGGGGGAGGCCGAGGGCCTGCGCCGGGCGATGAGCCGCAAGCGCTCGGCGGAGGCGATCGAGGCCCATCACCGGCGCTTCGTCGAGGGCGCGATGGCCAAGCATCCCGAGGTGACCGAGGCGCTCGCCGAGGAGGTCTTCACGATGGTCTCGGGCTTCTCGGGCTTCGGCTTCCCGAAGGCGCACGGGGCCGCCTTCGGCCTGCTCGCCTACCAGTCGACCTGGCTGCGCGTGCACTACGGCCCGGAGTTCCTCTGCGCGCTGCTCGACGAGCAGCCGATGGGCTTCTACCCGCCCGACGCGCTCGTCCACGAGGCCCAGCGCCGCGGCATCCCCGTCTTGCCGCCCGAGGTCAACGCGAGCGACGTCGGCTGCACCGTGACGGCGGAGGGCGCGGTCCAGGTCGGCCTGGGCTACGTCCTCGGCGTGCGCGCCGACGAGGTCGAGGCGCTCGTCGCCGCGCGCGCGGCGGGCGGGCCGTTTCGCTCGCTCGAGGACCTCGCGTCGCGTGCCGGCAGCGGCCGCGCCGCGCTCGAGCGCCTCGCCTGGTCAGGCGCCTGCGACGCGCTCGCCGGCGGCGATCGCCGCGTCGCGCTGTGGCAGCTCGGGGTGACGGCGCCGGGGCAGAAGGTCGCCGCGGGGACGCAGCTCGCGCTCGCGCTCGACCTGCCCGCGGCGCCGGCGCTCGAGGCCCTGACGCCGTGGGACGCGATGATCGCCGACTACGCGACGACCGGGCTGACGGCGACCGGTCACCCGCTCGGGCTCCTGCGCGAGCGCCTGCGCGAGGAGGGCGCCGTCGACGTCGGGGCGCTCGCGCGGCTGCCGCACGGCGCGCCCGTGCGGATCGGCGGGCTCGTCGTCGCCCGCCAGCGGCCGGGGACGGCGAAGGGCATCACGTTCATGCTGCTCGAGGACGAGCACGGCACGATCAACGTCATCGTCTCGCCGCGGATCTACGAGCGCGATCGCCTGACGGTGCGCACCGAGCCGCTGATCGTCGTCGAGGGCCGGCTCGAGCGCCATCCGGCGGCGGGCGGGGCGATCAACGTCGTCGCGCGCAGCGTCACGCCGCTGCACGTCGGCGGGGCGATGCAGGCGCAGGTCAAGGACTTCGACCTCCTGGACGCGATCGAGCTCGCGCGCCAGGCACAGGAGCGGGAGCTCGCGGCGACGGGCACCGACGACTTCCGCGCCGTCGCCCCGCCGGTCATGAACTTCGGGTCGGGGCGCAGGCGGTGAGGCCGCTCGTGAGGCCGCCCGACCACGCTGTGAAGTAGATTGCGCGCCGCATGGCAGCAGCGCTCTTCCTCGGCTTCTTTCTCACGCTCGGCCTGGGCGTCGTCCTCGTCGCGATGCGCGGCGGCCCGCGCGGGGTGCGCGACACGCTCGAGGCCGGCCGGCGCCGCCCGCTGCACGCGGCGGAGTTCGCGGTCGCAGGCGTCATCGCGCTGTTCGGCCTCGCCGTTCCGGCGGTCGTGCTGCTCGGAGACCAGGCGAAGGCCGGGCCCGGCGGCGAGAAGCTCTCGACCGCGCAGGCCAACGGGCGCAAGCTCTTCAACGCGAAGTGCGCGACCTGCCACACGCTCAAGGACGCCAACGCCGTCGGCAAGGTCGGTCCCGACCTCGACATCCTGGCGCCGACGTCGGGCCTGACGCTCGACGCCCTGAAGAACGGCCGTGCGCGCGGGACGGGCCAGATGCCCGCCCAGCTGCTCGACGGCCAGGACGCCAAAGACGTCGCGAAGTACATCGAAGACGTCGCCGGCCGCTGAGCCTCGATCAGGCCGAGCCCGACCGCGCGGCCGCCCCCGGCCGCCGATCGCCGCTGCGGCCGTCCAGCGGGGCGTCCACCAGCGATCCCGCAAACTGCGCGGATTCCGTCCGCCGTATCCATAAGACTGCGCATATGCAGGGAAATCCAACGGTGTTACGATGGCGCCGTCAGATAGCCGAGTTCCGCAGCCGCAGGGCTTCGGGAGCGGGGGACCCAAACGCAGGGGCGAATCGTCCGGTTTCCGGATGTAGCGCAGCACTCTTTCAGCGCGAGCCCGTCAGCTAACCCCGTAGGCCTCCAGAGAAAGAGGACCAGATACGCATGTCACAGACGGGGACCAGCGCCTGGTGGGCAGATGTCCAGCATCTCCGCGATGCCGCGGAGTGCACCGACGAGGCGCGCCGCCGCGCCGATCAGGCCGATCTCGCCGCACGCCGCGAGAGCCGTGAACGCCGCCAGGTCGACGCCGAGGTCGCGCCCGTGCGCCGCTTCGAGCCCGACCCTTCCCCGCCGTCCCGTCGCCGCGCCCACGCCGACGGCCCGGCACCGCGCCGCCCGGAGGCCCCGTCCCTGCCCCGTCGCGGCGGCTACGGCGAGGCCGTCGGTCTGCCCGGCCGCCGCACGATCGAGATCCGCGGCCGCACCGTCCCCGCGCCGGCGGTTCCGCGCTCGCTCGAGCTCGATCGCACCCGCCGCCCGCCGCGCCGCGCCATCGAGCGCGTCGGCCCGCGCCCCGACAAGCTGGCGATGTGGGCACTGATGATGGGCCTCGTGCTGATCCTCGTCGCGCTGTCGACGTCCTCGCCGACGTAGCGCACGACCCTCGTCACACCGTCAACCGGTTGATTGCCCGTGCGCATCCGCGGGCACCCTGACAGCACGCGGTCGCGATGAGCCGATCCCCGGCCGGCGTGCGTAGTAGGAGTAGCAGGGACTTGTGTGGGTGTCGTCCCCGGCCTACACTTACATCGAGTAAGCAACGAGCTCCGAGTAAAGCAGCGGCGCATCGAAGCGCCATTCCATCGCCCCATCAGAAGGCCACCCCCATGAAGACACCGATGAGTAGATTCCAGATTCACGACGACCTCACAGCCCCCGAGGGCTCGGTCCCCGTGCTGCGCGGCGCCCTTGCGACGGGCGGGCAGCTCCCGAACTTCCTCGGCGCGCTCGCGGGCTCGCCGGCGGCCCTGCGCGGCTACGCGCGCTTCCGCTCCGAGCTGCGGCGCGGCGAGCTCGACGTACCGACGCTCGAGCGCATCTCGCTCGCCGTCGCCGAGTACCACGGCTCGGCCCCGGGTGTCGCGCTGCACAGCCGCACGGCGCGTCAGGCGGGCCTCGCGCTCGACGAGGTCGCCCTCGCCCGCGACTTCGACTCCCGCGACGAGCGCGCAGCCGCGCTGCTCGTCTACCTCAAGGCCGTCGTCGAGAACCCCGGCCGCCCGCCGATGCACCTCCACGAGGAGGCGCGTGAGGCCGGCTGGACCGACGAGCAGATCCTCGAGGCGATCGCATACGTCGCCCTCGAGCGCTTCACCGCGATGGTGAACGTCGCCGGCGACGTGCCGGTCGACGGCTCCGTCGAGGACACGCGGACGCTGCGGGCAGCGTAAGCCGCATGGCGGTATCGGAGGAAGGGCGGGAGCCGGCGTGGCCGAAGGGCGCGCCGGGCCGGCCCTCCTGCGGACCGGAGGGCGACGGTCGCAAGCCCTGCTGTCCGTACTACCACGAGGCCGTCGAGCTCATCGGCCGGCGCTGGACGGGCGCCATCGTCGGCGTCCTCATCCATCGCCAGACCCTGCGCTTCGGTGAGATCGCCGAGTGCGTGCCCGAGCTGTCGGACCGCCTGCTGTCGGAGCGCATGAAGGAGCTCGAGGCGCGCGGCGTCGTCTGTCGCACCGTGCGCCCCGGGCGCCCGGTGCGCGTCGAGTACGCGCTCACCGAGATGGGGCGTGAGCTCGCGCCCGCCGTGCACGAGCTCGAGCGCTGGGCGCGGCGCTGGCTGGCTTAATTCCGGCTCCAACGCGCCGAAACCGCGGTTCGTGATCTAGGCTCCCCGGCCATGCCCACGGCCATGCCCGACCGTCCGAAGACGGCCGACGACGTCAAAGCGCTCGTCGCCGAGCGCGACATCCGCTTCATCCGCCTCTGGTTCACCGACATCCTCGGTCAGCTGAAGTCGTTCTCGATCAACCGCGCCGAGCTCGACGACGCCTTCGAGGGCGGCATGG
>DATJEE010000279.1:0-2089 GCA_035496995.1 Solirubrobacteraceae bacterium
GCGTCGTACGCGCGCCCGGCGATCGCCTCGTAGACGTGGCGCGCCTCGGTCATCGTGAACGCGCCGGCGAGGATGCCGACGGCGACGTTCGACCACCAGAGCTTGCCCTCGAGGCGCTCGATCGCCGCCGCCAGGATCTGCTCGTGATCAAAGGCCCAGCGGCGCCGGCCGGGGGCCTTCGTCCAGCGGGCGCCCGGGTCCGTCGGCGTCGTCGCCGACGGGACGAGCGCGAGGTGGGCGACCGTCGGGATCCAGCCGCGCGGGTCGCGGCCGGGGTCGGCGAACGTCGCGAGCTGCTCGAGGTAGACGTCGGCGAGGCCGGTCTTCTCGCGCAGCTTGCGCCGCGCCGTCTGCTCGGGCGCCTCGCCGGCGCCGACGAAGCCGCCGGGCAGCGCGCGCCGGCCGCCGGGCCCGTCGATCGTCAGGACGCGCAGGCGGGCGTCGCGGACCGTCAGCACGACGATGTCGGTCGCCAGCGCGACGGGCGCCGCGTAGCCCTCGCTGTTCGTCGCCGTCCAGGTCATGACGGCCGACGATAGCCGACGGCATGAGCGGTGACGCGCCAAATAGGCGGATTGCCCAAAACTTCTCTTGACGGTGCGGAGCCCAAGACCTACGGTGATATAGGCAGTACGCCCAAAACTTCAACACGACGACGACCGGAGCACCTCAATGGCCGAGATCAAGACATTCCCCCTGCTGCGCCATCTGCGCGCCGAGCCGACGAGCCACGTCCTGCGCTACCGCCGCGGCGCGCTGCACCGCGACGGCGCCGGCCTCGCGTTCTGGTTTCGCGCCATCGACACGGCCGTCGCCGAGGTCCCGGTCGACGACCGCGAGCTCCCGTTCCTCTTCCACGCCCGCAGCGCCGACTTCCAGCAGCTCACCGTCCAGGGCGTCATCACGTTTCGCATCGCCGACCCGCCGCGCACCGCCCGGCGCTTCGACTTCGCGATCGACCTCGACACCGGCCGCTGGACGCAGGCGCCGCTCGAGCAGGTCGCCGGCCTGCTGACGCAGCTCGCCCAGCAGTTCGTCATCGACGAGCTCGTCAAGCTCGACGTCCGGACGATCCTCACCGACGGCGTCGCGCCGATCCGCAGCCGCATCGCCACGGGCCTCGCCGGCGAGGCGGCGCTCGCGGACCTCGGCCTGGAGATCGTCGCCGTCCGCGTCGCGGCCGTCGCCCCGACGGCCGAGCTCGAGAAGGCGCTGCAGCAGCCCACGCGCGAGTCGATCCAGCAGCGCGCCGACGAGGCGACGTTCCAGCGCCGCGCGCTTGCCGTCGAGAGCGAGCGCGCGATCGCCGACAACGAGCTGCAGACGCGCATCGAGCTCGCGCGCCGCGAGGAGGAGCTCGTCGCCCAGGACGGCGCCAACGCCCGCCGCCGCGCCGAGGAGCAGGCCGCCGCCCAGCTCGTCGACGCGCAGGCGTCCGACGAGCGCGCCGCCCTGCACGCGACGCGCGAGGCGCAGACGATCGAGGCGCTCGAGACGGCCCGTCTGCGCGCCGAGGCCGAGCGCGCCCGCATCCAGACGGCGATCCCCGCCAACACGCTGCTCGCGCTCGGGCTGCAGCAGCTCGCCGGGCAGATCGGCCAGGTCGAGCACCTCACGATCACACCCGACCTCTTCACCCGCCTGCTCGCACAGGTGACCGACGCCGCCGAGGCCGCGTGATGCTGCCGCGCGCCGTCCTCGTCGAGCGCCCGACGGAGTACCGCGAGCTGCTCGCGCGTCACGGGACGCGCGAGCAGGCGCGCTTCTTCCTCGCCCAGCGCGAGCTGCGCATCAGCGAGGTCGAGGAGCGCCACCTGCGCTACATCCAGACGCGCGCCAGCGTGCTCGCCGCGATCCCCGCGACCTGGCGGACCGCGACGGTGCAGCGCGCCGAGCTCGACCGCTTCCTCTTCGGCGCCGACGACGACGTCGTCGTGCTCGGCCAGGACGGGCTCGTCGCGAACGTCGCCAAGTACCTCCACGGGCAGCCGGTCATCGGCGTCGACCCCGAACCGGGGCGCAACCCGGGCGTGCTCGTGGCGAACGCGCCCGAGGCGTTCGCGGAGGTGCTCGGCCGGGTGGCCGCGGG
>DATJEE010000280.1:0-3175 GCA_035496995.1 Solirubrobacteraceae bacterium
GTCGGCGTCGAGCGCGACGAGCCGCAGCTCGCGGGCGGCGGCGTCCGCGAGCGCCGCGCCGTAGGCCGCGACGAGCTTCTGCGGCGCCGCCGGGCGCGCGCGCTCGGGGATGTCGGCCTCGAGCACCTCGGGCTCGCGGCCGAGGCGCTCGCGCAGGCGGTCGAGCAGCTCGGCGAGCGCGGCCTCGTACTCGTCGGGCGACGGGGCGCCGGAGTGGTAGGCGTACAGCGCGGTGCCGCTGCGTTCCAGCGCGCGCGGCTCGAAGAGCTCGACACCCGACCCCTTGACCGTGTCGGCGACGATGAGCTTCGGGCGCTCGGGCTCGCGCTCGAGCAGGTCGGTGAGCGTGGCGGCGAACGCCGCCATGTCGTTGCCGTCGCAGCGCGCCGTCGCCCAGCCGAAGGCCGCGACCTTCGCCTCGAGGTCGCCGAGGTCGCTGACCTGCTCGACCCAGGTGTCGGACTGGATCTTGTTGTGATCGACGATGACGGTGATCTCGCCGAAGCCCTCGTTGGCGGCCTGGCCGAGCGACTCCCAGAACTGACCCTCCTGCAGCTCGCCGTCGCCGGTGACGACGAAGACGCGGCGGCGCGCCGGCGGGTCGGCGAGGCGCGCGGCTCGCGCGAGCCCCTTCGCCTTCGAGACGCCCATCCCGAGCGAGCCCGTGTTCGTCGTGACGGCCGGGACGGCGGCGATGTCGGGGTGGCCCGGCAGCCCGTCGAGGCGGCGCAGCCGGTGCAGGAGCTCGAAGTCGAGCTTGCCGGTGCCGGCGAGCACGGCGTAGACGGCGGGGGCGTCGTGGCCCTTGGAGGAGAAGGCGGCGTCGTCGCCCTCGAGCACCTCGAGATGCAGCCAGCTGAGGATCTCCATGACGCTGAACGAGGTGCCGATGTGGCCCGAGCCGGCCTCCATGATCGACGACAGCGCGTTGACGCGGCAGGCGTCGGCGAACGCCGCGGCGCGCGTGATCGGGTCACCGAGCGCGCGGATGCGCGCGAGCTCGGCGGGTGCGACGTAGCGCAGGCGCAGGGGCGCGTCGACGGCGAAGGTGGCGGCTTCCATGCAGCGGTGGAGTCTGTCAGCAGGGCGCGAGCAGCGCCGGGTCCGCCGCCGCCATCTGCTCCGCGCGCTCCCAGTCGTCGGGGTAGTCGATCGAGAACCCCTCGGCGCCCTCGGTGAGGAACGGGACGACGCGCGTCCCGGCGATCTCGCGGTCGGCGACGATCCGCGTCCAGGCGATCTCCAGCGAGGAGTCCTGCACGTGGACGGCCGGCAGCGCGGCGGTCTGGCGCGAGTGCGTCGGGACCTCGCCGGGGGTCTGCGCGAAGAGCGGCACCATGAGCTCGCCCTCGATGCGCCACATCTTGCCGGGGTGCTCGCGGACCGGGCGCACCGCGCGCAGCGAGTCGGCGTCCGGCACCGCGGTGAACTGCGCCCAGGCGCGGGTGATCGTGGCCCCGCGCCGGAAGGGGCTCGTCGGGCGCAGGATCGAGAACGCGTCGAAGGCGTCCAGGCGCGCGAGCTCGAACTCGACCCAGTCGATGTCCGAGGCCGTCGAGGTCGCCATCGCGGGCGGCCGCAGGCCCGGCACGTCGGCGCCGTAGCGGCGGCCGACGTCGGCGATCGCCTCGCTGTCGGTCGAGACGACGATCGCGTCGAAGAGCCCGCTCTCGCGGGCGGCGGCGATCGAGTAGGCCAGCAGCGGGTGGCCGGCAAGCTCGCGGACGTTCTTGCCGGGGACGCGGACCGAGCCGGCGCGCGCCGGGATCAGCGCGACGACACGGACCCCGGCTGGACGTGATTCAGTCAACGACGACCACCTCGACGCCGGGCAGGCCATCGAAGTCGCGGTCGCGGGTGAAGACCGTGAGACCGTTGGCCGCCGCGGTCGCGGCGATGAGCGCGTCGGCCGTCTGCGGCCGGCGGCTGGCGGCGCGTGCTCCGGCGACGATCGTGCCGAAGGCGCGCGCGACCTCGCCGTCGATCGGGAGGGGCTCGAACGCGCTCTCGACGAAGGCGAGCCTGCGCAGCCGGGTGGCGCGCGTCGCGGCGTCCGGCGCGTGCAGGACGCCGAAATGCAGCTCGGCGAGGGTCATCGCCGAGATGCACGCCTCGTCGACCTCGGCCGGGCGCCGGCCCCCGATGACGACCGACGTGTCGAGCAGGCCCCTCACGTGGCGGTCTCCCACGGGTCCGGCGGCTCGTCGGAGCGCAGCTCCTCGCGCAACGCCGGCCAGCCGGCGTCTTCGGGCAGCGCGAAGAGCCGGTCGAGCACGTCGGGCCCCACGAACCGCGCGCGGCTGCGGATCGGCGTCAGGTCTGCGACCGGTCGCCCGTTGACCGTGATCCGCACCGTGCCGCCGGCCTCGACCTCGCGCAGCACGTCCGCGGTGTTGTTGCGCAGTTCGCGCTGGGGCACGAGGCGTGGCGTAGCCATAGTGCTACAGCGTAGCAATGACGGGTGGGGGCCCGGCGCGAGCCGTTCCCGGGGGGTGTGGTGGAAAGCGTCCATATATGCGTCGTTTTCCACCAAACCCCCTTCCACCCCGGCGGAGCGGGCGTCGCCCCTTATCGATGCGGGAAGCGCGAAGCGCCCCGCCAGCGCACCGGGGCGACACCAGGATCTTCAGCCCACCCAGCAGCGGGGGGGCGCGGCCTACACCCGCCCGGGGTCGTGCGTGACGTGGACGGTCTTCCAGTCGGAGTAGACGTCCAGCGCCTCGGTGCCGGGCTCGCGCCAGCCGGTGCCGGAGTCGCCGACGCCGCCGAAGGGCCAGTGCGGCTCGGAGCCGTACGTCGGCCCGTTGACCGACGCGACGCCGCTGCGGATGCGCTGGACGAACTCCTGCCCGCGATGCACGGAGGCCGTCCAGATCGCGCCCGTCAGCCCGTACGGCGTGGAGTTCGCAAGTGCGACCGCCTCCTCGAAGCCGGCGACGCGGTGCAGCGTCGTGATCGGGCCGAAGAGCTCGGTCGCCGACAGCTCGTCGGAGCCCTCGATGAGCGTCGGCGCCATGAAGAAGCCGTCGCGGCCCAGCCGCTCGCCGCCGGCGAGGATCGTCGCGCCGGCGTCGCGCGCCGCGGCGACCTTCGCGAGCATGTTGCCGAGCTGGCGCTCGTTGATGACGGGCCCGAGGTCGTCGTCGTCGCCGGACCCGACGCGCAGGGCGTTCGT
>DATJEE010000281.1:0-6882 GCA_035496995.1 Solirubrobacteraceae bacterium
GGAGCCGTCAGCTCCTCGTCGATGATCTCGTTACAGAGATCGATGCACTCGTCGCAGATGTAGACGCCGGGGCCGGCGATGAGCTTCTTGACCTGGCGCTGGGACTTGCCGCAGAAGGAGCAGAGGAGCTGTTCGTTGGAGTCGGTTGGACGCGCCATAGGTCAGTGCTGGTGGATCACCCGGTCAATGATGCCGTAGGCCTGCGCCTCGTCGCTGCTCAAGAAGTAATCGCGCTCGGTATCGGTCCGAACCTTCTCGTAAGGCTGCTTCGTGTGCTGGGCGATGATCTCGTCCAGTCGTCGGCGGATGTCGATGATCTCTTTAGCGTGGATCTCGATATCCGTCGCCTGGCCCTGGAATCCGCTGGAGACCTGGTGGATGAGGATCTTCGCGTTGGGCAGCGCCATGCGCTTGCCCTCCGCGCCGCCGGCGAGCAGCAGCGCCCCCATCGACATCGCGATGCCGACGCAGATCGTCGACACGTCGGGCTTGATGAACTGCATCGTGTCGTAGATCGCGAGGCCCGCGTAGACCGAGCCGCCCGGCGAGTTGATGTACAGCGAGATGTCCTTGTCGGGATCCTCGGACTCGAGGTGCAGCAGCTGCGCGACGACGAGGTTCGCGATCTGGTCGTCCACGGGCGTCCCCAAGAAGACGATCCGCTCGTTCAGCAGCCGACTGTAGATGTCGAAGGCGCGCTCGCCTCGCGACGTCTGCTCGACCACCATGGGGACAAGTGGGCTCATGGTCCTCGCTTCAGTTAGTCGTCGTCTGTCGAACTCCTGCCGGGGCAGCCTACCAACCGGCCGTCCGCGCCCGGCAGGTCTGTTCCTGCGTCTAGGGGAGGGGGCCGGAAGTGCGCCGGGAAAACCCGACGAACTTTCGGATCGCCTCCCCTAGGACCCGGGGGTCCAGAGCTTGTCGGCGTCTCCTGCGGGCTTGTCGGCGTCCGGCGTCCAGAGGTCGTCGCCGTCCTTGCCCTTCTTCGCCGCCGGCTTGCGCTTGGCGGCGGGCTTCTTCTTCGCGGCCGCGGCGGGCTTCTTCGCCTCGGCGGCCGCGCGCTTCTTCTCGGCGGCGGCGCGCTTCTTCTCGGCCTGCTCGACGCTCACCGGCTTGGCCTCGGTGATGACGATCTCGATCGCCTGCTCGGCGGCGACCTCCTTGGACAGCGCGTCGACGCGTCCGGCGCTGCGCAGCCGGTCCAGCAGCTTCTGGCGTGACATCTGCTCGCGCTCGGCGGCGCCCTCGAGCGCGTCGAGCAGCTGCTGCTCGCTGGGCTCGATCTTCTCGGCCGCGATGATCGCGGCGAGGACGGCCTCGCGCCGCAGCGCCTGCTCGGCGTCGGGCTTGGACTCCTCGATGAGCTCGGCCTCGGTCTTGCCGGAGATCTGCAGGTAGTGCGCCTTGTTGATGCCCTGGTGGCTGAGCGCGTGGATCATCCGGTCCAGCAGCTCGTGCGCGCGCGCCGTGACGAGCGCCGGCGGAACGTCGACCTCGGCCTCGGCGACGACGGCGTCCAGCGCGCCCGCGCGGAACTCGATCTCGACCTGCTTGCGGTCGTGCTCGAGCAGCTCGTCGGCGATGCTCGCGCGCAGCTCCTCGAGCGTGTCGTAGCCCGCCGCGTCGGAGGCGAAGTCGTCGTCGAGCGCCGGGAGGTCCTTGTGCTTGACCTCCTTGACGGTGATCGTGAACTGCGCCGGCTTGCCGGCGACGTGCTTGGCCGCGTAGTCCTCGGGGAAGGTCGCGTCGACGACGCGCTCCTCGCCGGCCACGGCGCCGATGATGCCGTCCTCGAAGCCGGGGATGAGCTGGCCGGCGCCGAGGTCGATGAGCTGGTCGCGGCCCTCGCCGCCGGAGAACGGCTCGCCGTCGATCGTGCCGACGAAGTCGATCGTCACGAAGTCGCCGTTCTCGGCCGGGCGCTCGACGACCTCGAGGCGCGCGAAGCGCTCGCGCATCTCCTCGATCTGCTCGTCGACGGCGTCGGGGTCGGCGGCGGGCTCGCGGCGGCCGACCTCGACACCCCGGTAGGCGCCGAGCTTGGCGGTCGGGCGGACGCCGACCTCGAAGGAGAACGTCAGCGGCTTGCCCTCGTCGGGCAGGTCGCCGAGGTCGACCTCGGGGTCGCCGACCGGCGCGATGCCGGACGCCTGGACCGCCTTGAGGTACCAGTCCGTCAGCCGCCCGCGGACGGCCTCGTCGAGGATCGAATCACGGCCGATGCGCTGGATGACGACGGCGGGCGGGATCTTGCCCGTGCGGAAGCCCGGGACCTTCATCTCCTGGCCGAGCTTGCGCGCCTGGTTCTCCAGCGTGCGCTGGATCTCATCTGCGGCGATCTCGACGTCGACACTGACGCGCGATTCGGGCAGCTCGGTAACGGTGGTATTGACTGCGGTGGCCATGGGAGCACCTTATCGTCACGCGATGCCCCGGACGCGCTCCCCGCTGGAGGTCGTCCTCGCCTGGCTCGTCACCGGGCCCGTCGGGCACCTCTACGCCGGCCTCGCCGACTGGCTCGGCGTGCTGATCCGGTACGTGCGGGCGCGGGGGCGGTGGGAGGACATGTAGCGCGCCGCTACAAGGGTGTGCGAGCGCGCCACCCAGGGTGGCGCGGCCGCGGGGCCCGACACGCCGTTGGGAGTCGTGAACCCGCCGCCGCAAGGAGCCCGCCCCCATGCCCCGTCGCCTGCTCATCGCGACCTTTTTCCTCCTCGCCCTCGCCCTCGCCCCCGCCGCCGCCCAGGCCGTCGACAGCCATGCGCCACGCGGCGCCCGCGGCGACTGGCTGCCGACCTCGGAGTGGGTCATGTCGAGCTGGCTGCCGTTCGACGAGGCGCGCCTGGACGCCCTGCTGCACACCAACCGCGCCGAGCTGAGCACGTGGCTGAACGACCGCCGCTCGCTCGGGCAGCTCGCCGCCAGGCGCGGCTTTCACGACCGGCGCGCGCTCGCCGGCGCGCTCGCCGCGCCGCGGCTGCGGACCGCCTCGCCGGCGATGGCGCGCACGCTGCGCTCGCGGGCGCTGGACATGCTCACGCAGCCGCACCTCGCCCGCCACGTGCTGTTTCACATCTTCCACACGCCCGCGATCCCGCGGCACGCGCAGGACATCTTCGGGATGAGCCCGCGGGCCTACCGCAAGCTGCGCGACAGCGGCACGACGCCGATCCGGATCGCGATCGCCGGTCACCGCTCGCCGCGGGCCGCCCGCGACGCCCTGCGGTCGATCCTCGTCCGCCGCGACGACCAGGCCGTCCGCGTCGGCGCGATGAGCCGCCGCCAGGCCGACGCGCTGCTCGCCGAGCAGGACGCCGGCCTCGAGACGTACATGCGCACGCACTACCGCACGCCCGCCCAGCAGGTGGCCTTCGCCTGCCGCGTGCACTGAGCACGCGTCGGGTCAGCGATTGAGCGAGAAGATCGGCCAGCGGCCGGGGACGCCCTTGAGGTGGTGCTCGCCGCGGTAGTCGAAGTCCAGGCCCGCGCCGACGACCGTCCCGTAGGTCGTGCCCGAGACGAGGATCTCGTCGGTCCCGGCGAGCGCGCCGACGCGGGCGGCGATGTGGACCGCCATGCCGCCGATGTCGTCGCCGATGATCTCGCACTCGCCGGTGTGCAGGCCGATGCGGACCCGCACGCCGTGCGCCGCGACGGCCTCGCTGAGCGCGCGCCCGCAGCGCACCGCGCGGCTCGGCGCGCCCTCGAAGACCGCGAGGAAGCCGTCGCCGATGCGCTGGATGACCTCGCCGTCGAAGCGCCGCAGCGTCCGGCGCACCTCGACCTCGTGGACGGCGAGCAGGTCGCGCCAGCGCTTGTCGCCGATCTCGGCGGCGCGCTGGGTGCTCCCGACGATGTCGCTGAAGAGCACGGTCAGCAGCGCGCGCTCCTGCTCGGCGCCGCGACGGCCGCCGGTGAAGAACTCCTCGATCTCGCCGAGCAGCGCGTCGGCGTCGCCGCTGCTCGGCAGCGAGTCCGAGCCCGGCAGCTCGACGAGCCGCGCGCCGGGGATCCGCCTGGCGTACTCGCGCGAATGGCGGACGTCCATGAACGCGTCCTGCGCGCGGTGCACGACGAGCGTCGGAACGCGGATCTCCGGCAGCGCGGGGCGCACGTCGACGTCGCCGGCCGCGGCGACGAGCCGGCGCATCCGGCCGGGGCTGGCGGCGAGCCGCTCCAGGCGGCCGAACCAGACGCGCAGCTGCGGGTCGGCGGCCGAGCTCGGCGCGAGCAGCTCGAGGTTCGCGCCCTCGCCCCAGCCCGCGATGATTCCCGCGAAGCGCCGGTCGCGCTCCTCGGCCGTCTGCTGCCACGGCAGGTCGTCGTCGCCGACGGCGCACAGCATGCAGCCGTAGAGCGCGAGGCTCGTGACGCGCTCGGGACGGCGGGCGGCGTAGAGCGCCGCCAGCGGCCCGCCGGCGGTGTAGGACAGCAGCGCCGTGCGCTCGCTGCCGGCGGCGTCCAGGACGGCGTCGATGTCGCCGAGCTCGTTCTCGATCTCCAGCGGGCCGTCGTCGGAGAGACCGGTCCCGCGGCGGTCCATGATGATGAGCCGCGAGAAGTGCATCAGGCGCGTGAGGAAGCGCGCGAGCCCCGGGTCCTCCCAGACGTGCTCGACGTGCGAGATGAACGCGCTGACGAACAGCAGGTCCATCGGCCCGGCGCCGTGGACCTGGTAGGCGAGCGTGACGTCGCCGTTGTGGGCGTAGCGGGTGCGGGCGGCCATCGCCCGCCCATCATCGAGCAAAGGGCGATGGCATTCCGCGCGGGTGTCGTCAGTCGCTGAAGATGTTCAGCAGCGCGAGGAAGATGTTGATGATCGAGACGAAGATCCCGGTCGCCAGCCAGACGGCGTCGGCCTCGGTGCCGTGCTTGCGCAGGTAGTTGAAGTCGACGGTGATGAGCAGCGCGGAAAGGCCGCCGATGATGATGCTGACGATCGGGCTGCCGCCGCTGGAGAACATCACGAGCACGAAGGACACGATCACGGCGCCGAAGACGATCAGCGACAGCGGCCGCATCCACGGCGCGAGGTCCTTGCTCAGGCAGAACCCGAGGGCGCCCATGCCGAGCACGATGAGGGCGGTGCCGCCGGCGGCCTGCGTGATCGCCGACGGTTCGTTGGCGACGAAGTACGCGAGGATCGGGCCGAGCCCGAGGCCGATGACGAGCGCGGTCGCGTACAGCCAGCCGATCGCCAGCGCCCCGACGCGCAGCCGGTCGCCCGCGAACGACGAGGCGATGAGCATGCCGAAGCCCGCGAATCCGAGGATGCGGGCGGTGCCGATGGCGAGGTCGCGCCCGACGTACGAGCCGACGACGAGGAAGCCGATCGCGATCGCGACGAGGAACATGACCTGCCCGAGCAGCGTGGCCGTGCTGGCCTCTGCGCGGGCGCCCGTGCGCCCGGCGTAACCGGCGCGGATGTCATCCATCTGGAAGCTCCTTGTAGTAGTACCGGAGGACGAGGGTAGCGCCGCGGCCGGCGACCGCCAACATCCGTATGGTTGGGATTCGATGCGCGCTCGCATGGCCCTCTCCACCGCGGTGATCGTCGCCGCGCTCGCGGGGGCGGCCGTCGCGCAGGCGCCCGCGCCGGCCGGCAACTTCGGCGGCGGCGGGCTCGTCCCGCCACCGCGCGATCACTTCGGCGCGGGCAACGCCGTCATCGCCGTGCGCGCGCTGCCGGGCCGCAAGCTCGAGATCGAGGCGACGTTCCGCGGGTCCTGCGGCGGCGGCGAGATCGCGGCGAGCACGACCGTCGCCGAGGACGGCAGCTTCGGCGCCGACGGCACCGTGCGCACGACGCCGGGGCGGGAGACCGTCACGACGACGTTCAAGCTCGCGGGGACCTACACGAGCGCCGACGCCGCCTCGGGCGTCATGTCGGCGACGATCAAGCGCCGCGCCGCCGGCACGACGAAGTCCTGCC
Source organism: Solirubrobacteraceae bacterium (assembly GCA_035496995.1). GTDB lineage: Bacteria > Actinomycetota > Thermoleophilia > Solirubrobacterales > Solirubrobacteraceae > CADCVQ01. The sequence goes on from DATJEE010000281.1 coordinate 5,933, forward strand.
GCTCGGGCGAGGTGCGCTTCGGCATCCGGCGCCCGGACGGCGTCGTCGGCAAGCCCGGCGCGCAGCCGGGCGCGACGTACTACGGCACGACGAGCCAGCGCGGCGTCGGCCCCCGCCGGCCGATCGTCCTGCGCATCTCCGACGAGGGCGACACGATCAGCCGCGCGCTCTTCGGCGAGTCCGTGAAGTGCAGCGACGACACGCAGGCGGCGGGCCTCGAGGCCCCGCGGACGAACGCCGCGATCGACTCCAAGGGGCGCGTCGACGACCACGAGCGCTTCACGATCCGCCAGGGCAACGCGATCGTGAAGGTCAACGACAGCTTCACCGGCGTCTTCGGCGAGACCGGCGCGCACGGGACGTTCTCGCTCAGCGACCGCACGACCGACAAGACGACCGGCCTGGTGCTGCGCACGTGCAAGTCGGGCGTCGTGAAGTGGACCGCGGCACCGTAGCGCCGCGGCTCTTTGCAGCTCAGCCCGCCTTCGCCGCGACACGCAGCGCCGCCGCCTTGCCCGCGCAGTCGTAGAGCCCGCTCTGCGTCGTCGGCGCGCAGGCCTTGGCGACGAGCGCCATGACCGAGCTGCTGCCGACGCGGGTGTCGTTCGGCGCGCCGCCGCCACCGCCGTCGGTCAGCACCCAGCGCACGTGGCCGGCGTCGATCGCGTCGGCCAGCCAGGTCGCCGTGACCTGGCTCTCGCGGCCGGAGAAGCCGCCGATCGCGGCGATGTCCGCGCCCGCGACGACCTGCGCCGAGGTGCCGTTCTGGCTCGACGTGACGACCGTGCCGCCGCCGTGGGCCTTGGCGTACCTCACGGCCGCGGCCTGCGTGCCGCTGCCGGCACCGCCCGGTCCGCCGCCGCCGCGCGGGAACCCACCGGCCCCCGCGCCCGGCGTCGCGCCAGGAGGCGGGCCGAGGCCGGCGCCGCCCGCCGGGGGCGCGAACGCGC
>DATJEE010000282.1:0-10488 GCA_035496995.1 Solirubrobacteraceae bacterium
ATCACCGCGACGCAACTCGTCGATGACCGCGCCGTGGATGCGCGTCCAGACGAACTGCTCGAGCGTCGCGCCCTTCGCCGGGTCATAGCGATCCAGCGACTTGATCAGCGCCTCCAGGCCGGCCGAGACGAGGTCGTCGACGTCGCAGCTGGCGGGCAGCTCACCGATCTTGCGGTACACGATGAACTTCACCAGCGGCGCGTACGTCAGCACCAAGCGGTCACGCAGCCGCATATCGCCGCTGCGTTGGTAGTCACGCCACAGCGCCATCGCGTCGTCGGATTCCATCCAACGACGACGCGCGGGCCTGGCGGCCTGATGGTCGAGGGCTGCAGCCATGCCCGTCGTATCGACCCGCGGCGACCGGGACGGCTCAGTAGTCCGCCGCGATCCGCTGCGGGTGACCCGCAGCCGGTCGCCGCAGCGCACGTCCAGATGGGCATGGCCTGCGGAAAAATACGCTGTACCAATCGGGTTCTCCGGCCGATGTCTACGGCATGTTCGCTTCCTCGGAAAACGGAGCCGTCGGGGACGGCCGGCTCGTGGCCGCAGTCGCGCAGATCGGGCAACTGCCGGTGCTCGACCGCACCGTGCAGCGGGTGCTCGCCCTGTGTCGCGACGACGAGTCGTCGACCGGCGAGCTCATCGCGGTGCTCGAGCAGGACGCCGCCTTCGCCGCAAACCTCCTGCGCTTCGCCAACTCCGCCTACGCCGCCCGTCCCGTACCCGTGCGCACGATCCGCCAGGCGGTGACGATGGCCGGCCGCGTCGCCGTCGGCCGGCTCGGCGTCGAGGCCGCGACCTGCCGCTTCCTCGAGAAGGCGCCCGGCAACGGGCGGGCATCGGTGGGTCTCATGCACGTCCACGCGAGCGCCGTCGCGTCCTGCTCGCTCGAGCTCGCGCAGCGCAGCGGCGCGGCGATGGAGGTCGCCCACCTCGGCGGGCTCCTGCACGACATCGGCAAGCTCGTCATGCCGCTGGCCTTCGGCGAGCAGGCGCTCGACGAGATCGCAGCACGGGCGCCCTCCGGCCCTGCGCGCGTCGCGCTCGAGCGCGAGCGCTTCGGCTGCGACCACGCGCTCGCCGGAGCGATGCTCGCCAACGCCTCGAAGGTCGACGCGGCGGTCGTCGCCGCGATTCTCGGCCATCACGATCCCGACGCCGGGATCACCCGCGAGACGGCCTGCGTGCAGGTCGCCAACGCCGTCGTGGGCATGCTCTCGGGCACCGATCCCGACCCGCTGCTGCTGGAGCGCGCGCTCGCGATCCTCCGCCTCGACGCGGCGGTGCTCGACGACATCGCCGTCTTTGCCGGCAGCGGCCCGCCCACGAGCGCGGCGGCCGCGCCGGGCGACGACCCGGCGACCTCGCGCATGGCGGCGCTCGAGGCGGAGGCCAGCACCGACGAGCTCACGGGGCTCGCCAACCGCCGGCACTGGAACCGGCGGGCGAAGGCGCGCCTCCAGCGCCCCGGAGGCGTCGTCATGCTCTGCGACATCGACCGCTTCAAGCGCGTCAACGACAAGAACGGACACGCCGTCGGCGACCTCGTGCTGTCGGAGATCGCCCGCATCCTCTCCCATCACGGCCTCGCCGGGCGGCTCGGCGGCGACGAGCTGGTCCTGCTCGCCCACCTGCCCTGGCGGGAGGCCGAAGCCCTGGGAGAGCGGATCATCGACGAGGTCCGCGAGGCCTTCCCGCCCGGCAGCATCCGGGGATGGAACGCCGGCATCTCGATCGGGATCGCCGCGGCGGACCCCGGTGAGCGCGATATCGGCGTCCTGCTGAAGGCCGCCGACGAGGCGCTGTACGAAGCCAAGCGCAGCGGCCGCGGGCGCGTCGTCGTCGCACCCTGATCACATCGTCGGGGCGCTCCTGCGTCGCGGCCGTCGGCTACATTCGCTCGCGCATGCTGTCGCACCCCGCAGTCCGCGTCGGCGCCGTGCGCGGCCGCTACTTTCGCGAGAACTTCGCCCAGGGCGGCATCGATCTCGTCCAGATCGTGCCCGAGCTCGTGACCAACGCGGACGCGGCCATCGCGGCGGGCGGCCGCGGCCGCGGCCGGATCGAGCTGCGCTTCGGCGCGCCGGATGAGGCGTTCATGGCCACGTGGCGCGCGCAGATGCGGGCGTTGCGCACGCCGGCCCTGACGAGCTGGCGCTTCGAGGTCTGTTGCGCCGACGACGGCGTCGGCGTGAACGCGGACGCGGTGGAACGGCGCCTGGGGGTTCTCGGCGAGCTGCCCGAGCCGGGCGGTGGTCGCGGGCTGTTCGGCCGCGGCCTGCGCGACGTGTGGCTCGCCCAGGGGGCGGGGCGGATCGAGGGCGTCCGCGACGGGCGCGCCGTCGAGTCCTGGTTCTTCCCCGCCGCGGGGGATGACCCGTACGCCTACATGCATGTCCGCGACGAGCCTGCTGGCGGCGTGCCGTCGGGGACCCGCGTGACGGTTCCTCTCGCGGCCGAGCGCCTGCCGGCCGACGGGCGCCTGCGCGCGCTGGTCTCCCAGCTCGTCCAGCTGCGGCCGGTGCTCGAGGATCCGACGCGCGAGCTGTGGCTCGAGCTGCCGTCCGGGGCGGTCGAGGTCGTCGGGCTGTCGACGCCGCGCCCCGACCCCGACCACCCGGTCCTGTTCGACGACGAGGTCGCGGTCGCGGGCGACATCCGGGCGCACGTCACGATCCGCCGCAGCGCGCAGCCGTTGTCGGCGGGCATGTCGCGCGCGACGCGCCAGGGCGGCCTCGTCGTGCGCTCCGGCCGCGCCGCGCACGAGTCGACGTTCGCGTCGCACGAGGGGGCGCCCGGCACCCGCAGCCTCTACGGCGAAGTGCGCTGCGATGCGCTCGAGGATCTGCAGCGCGACGCCCTGCGACGCCCGCGCCCGCAGGTCGTCGTCAAGGTCGATCGGTCCGGCCTCAACGACAACCATCCGATCGTCAAGGCGCTCTACGCGGCGATCGACGACGTCCTGCGGCCGATCGTCGCTGCCGAGGAGCGCCGCACCCGCGCGCATCTCGTGCGCGCCGGCGGCGCGCTGCGCGCGCGTGACCAGGTCGGCCTGCGGGCGCTCAACGACGTGCTCAAGGGCACCTTCGACACGCCGGGGAAGGCCGGCTTCGAGGCCGGCGGGCAGCCCGCGGACCGCGCGGCGGCGCACGCCGCCGATGAGCCCGGCGCCCGCGCCGGTCAGGACGACCAGCGCGCGCACGCCGGCGAGGCCGCGCCCGTCGCGGCGCTCGGGCCGATCCGCTTCAAGCAGGCGCTCGTGCGGCTGCATCCGGGCGAGCGGCGCGGCGTCTCGCTGCTCGTCGACCCGACGCGCATCGCGGCCGGGACGCCGATCCAGCTCGCCGTCGATCCCGGGCTGGGGATCAACCTCTTCACCCCGGTCGTGCCCGAGCCCGGCCGCGGCGGGTGGTCGCGGGTCTCCGCGAACCTCCGCTGCCGGGTGAGCGCCGAGCCCGGCGCCCGCCTCAGCGTCCTGGCGGAGGCCGGCGGCGAGACCGCCGAGCTCGTCGTGCTCGTCGTGCGCCACCGCGCGAGCGGCTGGGTGCGCGAGATCGCGCGCAAGGACGAGGACGCCGAGATCGAGGCGCACTTCGATCCCGAGACCGGCGTCGTCACGGTCTACGAAGGCCGCCGCGAGTTCAAGGCGCTCGAGCGCGCCGCGCGCCGCTCCGGCCTCCCGAAGGGGCGCGTGCGCGAGTACCTCCCCTATCGCATGCTCGAGGTCGAGGTCGCGGCGAACACGGTCTACGCGTGGGCCGCCGACGAGATCCTCGCCCGCCGCGTCGGCGAGGAGCGCCCGAGCGACCCCGCCGAATACGCGGCGGCCGTGCGGCGCGAAGCCCAGTCGCTGCGCTACCGGGCCCACGAGAAGCTCATGCGGGCGTTCCTCGACGACGACGTCTACGAGGGCCGCGTGCGCATCGAGCCCGAGCCGCGCCGCGCAACGGGCCAGGGGTCGCTGCTCGACGAGTGAACGAGCGGTCGCGGGCCGGTACGGCCGCCTGCGCGCGGAACGCTCAAGCTCCGCGAGATGCTGGCCGATGTCCTGCTGGATGCGCGTCGGGATCTTCGGCAGCTGCGTGACGCGGGACCTGTTCGAGGATCCGGCCCTGCGCCCGGCGCTCGCGCGCTACGCGTCGCGCTCGTCGCTCATCAGCGTGGTCGCCGCGCCGGTGGCGCTGGACCCCGAGCGCGTGCGCCTGCAGTCCGCCTTCCAGCGCCGGTGCGTCGTCGAGGACTTCGACAAGTGCTTCATGAGCGGCCTCGAGCGCGACCGGCTCGACTGGCTCGTCGTCGACCTCATCGACGAGCGCTTCGACGTGCTGCGCACCCCCGAGTCCTCCTACGTCACGCGCTCGTCGGCCTACAGCGACGCCGGCCTCGAGGAGGACGACGGCTTCGCCCGCGTGCGGCGCCTGACCGGTGAGGCGGCCGCGCTCGTCGAGCACGCCGCGCGGGACTTCGCCGAGCGCGTCAGCGCCGTGCTGCCCGCCGAGCGCGTCATCGTCCACCGCGCGGGCTGGATGACCGGCTACCGCGACGGCGGGCGGCTGCACCCGTTCGCACCCGCCCGCGCGGACTTCGCCGGGCATCACAACGCCGCCCTCACGCACGCCTACGACGTCCTCGAGCAGCACCTCGGCGGCGCCGCGACGATCGCGCTCGACGGCGGGCGCTACGCCGCCGACGCGCAGCACCGCTGGGGTCTTGAGCCCTACCACTACGAGCCGGCCTACAACGCCGCCGCGCTGGAGCGGCTGCGGGCGCTCATCGGGATCTAGCCGCTACCGGCGCAGATCGCGGAAGCTGCACAGCTCGGCCCCGCGCTCGCGCACCGCCGCCGCGACGCGGGGATCGCACAGCGCGCGCAGCTCGACCGGGCGCTCGGCGGCGTAGGAGCTGGGGAAGTCCACCCCGTCGGCCGGATGGCAGGCGATCTCCGTCACGCCCGGCTCGAGGGCCGCGACGAGCGCCACGAGCGCGGGGACGCCGATGAGCTGCGCGAGCGCCTCGCCGCGACGCCCCTGGCCGTAGAACGCGCCGCAGTAGCGCACGCCGGGATCGTGGCGCACCGGCACGCCGAGTGCCGCGCCCGCGCGCTGCACCGCCGAGCGCAGCGGCTCGTCGCGATGGACGTGCTGGTGGGAGTCGATGTGCGTCGGCGGCCCGCCGACGAGGCGGGCGAACTCCTCGAGCTGCCGTGCGAGCTCGGCCTCGACGGCCTCGCGGTCGTCCGTGTCGGCGACGTCGTAGACCGAGCGCCACTCGCCGTCGCGGTACTCCCACTCGCAGAGGTCGAGGTGCAGGCCGAGCCCGAGCCGCGGATGCGCGCGCGCCGCTGCGGCCGCCGGCGCGGCGTCCGGGTAGCGCACCATGAGGCTCGCGCTCGTCACGATCCCCTCGCGATGCGCGCGCAGGATGCCGCGATTGATCGCCGGGCTGCGGCCGAAGTCGTCGGCGTTGACGACGAGGCGCGGGGGCGCGGCGCTCACGCGCCGAGCTCCCGTGCGAGCGCCTGCGCCTCGGCGAGCCAGTCGTGCGCGTGCTCGGGCGGCGGCGTCCAGGCGCTCGACCAGCCCAGCCACTGGACCGCGAGCACGAGCCGGCAGTGCGCGAGCGCGCCCAGCAGCTCCGCGCAGCTGCCGCGCGCGGCCGGCGGCCGCGCGCGCTGGTAGGCGACGGCGATGCGCGCGCGATCGTCCGCGCTCCAGGCGCCGGAGGTCAGCGCGGCGAGGTCGAGCAGGCCGGGCCCGATCCCGGCGAGCTCCCAGTCGACGGGCCGGATGCGCGGCCCGTCGCCCGTGCGCTGCACGAGCACGTTGGAGGGGTGGAAGTCGCCGTGCACGACGCCGGCGGGCCACGCGGCGACGAGCCCGACGGCTCGCTCCCAGATCTTGGCGACGTCGTCGAGCGCGCCGCGGGGTACCCGCGCGCGGGCGCGGTGCAACCAGACCCCGAGGTGCGCGGCGTCGTAGCGCAGCAGGTGGGCTGGGCCCTGCGGCAGCGGGCGCGCATGCAGGCCGGCGAGCCAGCGCGCCGCGGCCTCCCAGGCGGCGTCGTCGCCGGCCTGCCACAGCGGCACGCCGTCGACGGCCTCGAGGAACAGCCAGCGCCGGCGCCCGCGCGACACCGCGCCGTAGCACGCCGGAACGTCGACCCCGGCGTGTGACAGGACGTCGACGTAGGCCTCGATCTCGCGATCGCGATCGCGCAGGCGCGCGGGCTTGGCGGCGCGCGCCCGCGCGTGCGGCGCGGAGACGTCCTTGAAGACGAGCCGCAGCGCGGCGCCGCGCTCGAAGGTCACCGTGACGTCCTCGATCGCGTGGCTCGAGCCGTACGGATGCGGGCTGCGCTCCAGCGCCCGCACCGGCCGCCGCAGGACCGATCCCAGCGCGTCGCGCAGCTCGGCGTCGGCTACAGGCATGCGAGCAGCCGGCCCAGGACGCGGTCGGAGGCGAAGACGTCCTCGGCGAGCGCCCGCGCTGCCCGCCGGTGGCGCGCGTAGCCGCCGCGCAGCTCGTCGACGCCGGCGGCGGCCTCGTCGACCGTCGTGAACGCGAGCAGCCCGGCGCCCGTCGGGATGTCGGCCGCGAACCCGGTGTCCAGCGCGAGCACCGGCCGGCCGCTGGCGAGATAGCAGACGCTGCGATCGCTGAACCAGCCGCAGCGCGACGCGGCGTAGCCGCTCTTGGCGAGCCCGAACTCCGCCCACGACCCGCGCACGAAGTCGCCGTAGGCGTCGGGCGTGCGGGCGACGGCGCCGGGATCGAGCAGCTCCCAGCCGTGGCCGTCGAGGGCGGCGAGGTCGCGGCGCTCGTCGCGGTGGATGCCGAGCGCGAGCGCGAAGCGCGCGCCCGTGCGCCGCGGCAGCTCCAGGAGCCTTCGCAGCGTGTGCGCCTTCTGGCCGTAGTGCACGCCACCGTGGTCGATCGACCCGTACGCGCGCCAGTGCCCGACGGTCGTCAGCGCGTCGTGCGCGACGCGGTCGCCGACGGGCCAGTGCTCCAGGACGATCGGCTGCAGCGTCGTGATCCAGTCGCGCCCGCAGGTCGGCACGCCGCAGCCGTCGCTGCCGATCCGCCCGCCGATCGTGACGAAGCGGTTGTGGCGGTCCAGGCCCAGATCCAGTCCCTCGGCGTCGCACCACAGCTGCGTGAACGCCGGATCGAGGTCGACGAACGCGCGCACGCCGATCGCGGCGAGCAGCTGCTCGTCGGCGAGCACGCCCGAGATGTTCAGCAGCAGGTCGGCGCCGGCGGCGAACGCGAGCAGCGACCCGCGGTCGATGCCGGCGCAGGCGCCGGTGCGAGGATCGAGCAGCGCGGCGCGGCCCGCCAGGCCGAAGCGCGCGACGACCTGCTCGAAGTAGTCGCGCGTGGCGGCGGTCGCCGGCGCCGGCTCGACGAAGACGACGTCGTGCCCGAGCCGCCGCAGGCCGAGCACGTACTGCAGCACCGCCCACGACGCCCCACCCTGACCGGGGACGCCGGCGAGCATCCCGCTCACGACGATCCGCAGGCTCACGGCGCGAGCCCGGCGGCCGCCAGCAGCGGCGCGATCGCGCGCGCCCCGGCGAAGTGCTCGGCGGCGATGCGCCGCGCCGCGGCGCGGTGGCGGGGGTAGTCGGCGAGCAGCGCGCGGGCCCCCGCGACGGCCTCCTCGACCGTCCTGAACGCGACGAGCCCTTCGCCCGTCGGCAGGTGCTCGGAGAAGCCGGTGTCCTGGACGAGCGCGGGCCGCCCGCAGGCGAGGTAGCGGACGGTTCGGTCGCTGAACCAGCCGCAGTGCGTGTCGACGTAGATGTTCTGTGCCGGCGAGAACTCCGCGCCCGACGCCCGCACGTAGCCGCGAAACGCGCTCACGGCCGCCAGCGCGCCGGGATCGCTGAGCTTCCAGCCGTGCGCGCGCAGGCGCTCGATGTCGGCGCGGTCGCCCGGCTGGATGTCGAGCGCGACCTCGAAGCGCGCGTCGCGCACCTGCCCGGGGACGGCGAGAAAGCGCCGGAACTCGTGCGCCTTGACGCCGTAGCTGCGGCCCGCCCAGCTCGCGGGCCCGTAGGCGCCGCGCCAGCTCGCGACGGTCGTGAAGCGCCCGAGCTCGTCCCCCGCCGCGGCGGCCCAGCGGTGCAGCGCGACCGGCTGGCGCAGCGCGCGCCACCGCAGCCCGCCGGTCGGCAGCGTGCAGCCCGGCGTGCCGACGTTCAGCCCGACGGTGAAGTGCAGGTCGTGCCCGGCGACGCCGACGTCGCGACCCTCGGCGTGCCAGATCTGCGTGAAGCCCGGGTCGAGGTCGACGAACGCGCGCGGGCTCAGGCGGCGCACCAGCGGCTCCCAGCGCAGGTGCCCGCCGACGTTCACGAGCAGCGCGGCGCCGGCGGCGCGCGCGAAGAGCTCCTCGATGCCGATCCCGATCACGCGGGCGCCCTCGTGGCCGTCCCCGGGACCCGGGCACACGAGCGCGCCCTGCAGGCCGAACTCCGCCATCGCCGCCTCGAAGGCGGCGGCGTTGGCGCTGTCCTCGAAGCGCGCCGGCGCGCCGGCGGCGTCGACGCAGTCGCGCTCGTCGATCTGCTCGACGAAGACGACGTCCAGGCCGGCGTCGCGCAGCGCGTCGGCCCAGCTCATCCGCACCCAGATGCTGCCGCCCTGACGGTGCTTGTTGGCGACGGCGCCGCTGAGGAACACCGTCGTCACGCGACGCGCTCCAGCAGGCGCGCCAGGACGCGGTCGGAGTCGAAGTGCTCCTCGGCGAGCGCCCGCGCGGCACGCGCGTGCGTGGCCGGGTCCGAGCGGATCGCCTCGACGCCCGCGGCCGCCTCGTCGAGCGTCGAGAAGGCGAGCAGCCCCGCGCCGAGCGGATACAGCTCGCCGAGGCCCGTGTCCTGCGCGAGCACCGGACGGCCGCTGGCGAGATAGCAGATGCTGCGCTCGCTGAACCAGCCGCTCGCGCTGTCGACGTACATCCCCTTGGCGACCATGAACTCCGCCGCCGAGGCCGCGATGTAGGCCCGGTAGGAGGCCGGCGTGCGACCCACCCGCGCGGGGTCGGCGAGCGCCCAGCCGCCGTCGGCCAGCAGCGCGAGGTCCGCCGTCTCGGCGGCGTCGATGTCCAGTGCCAGCTCGAAGCTCGCCCCGCAGGCCCGCGGGAGCCCGGCGAAGCGGCGGAACTCGTGCGCGCGCAGGCCGTAGCGATGGCCCTCGAAGTCGACGGGGCCGTAGGCGCCGCGCCAGCGCCCGACGGTCGTGAACGCGTCGCCCGCGGGCGGCGGGATGACGGGCCACGCGGCGAGCACGACCGGCTGCGGGGTCGTGATCCACTGAAGCCCGCAGGTCGGGATCGTGCACCCCGCGCGCCCGATCCGCTCGCCGATCGTCACGTGCGCGTCGTGGCCGGCGAAGATGTCGGCGAGGCCGAGCGCGCACCACATCTGGCCGAATCCGGGGTCGGTGTCCAGGAAGACGCGCCGGCGCGCGGCGCCGAGCAGCTCCTCGTCGCCGAGGTAGCCCATGACGTTGAGCAGCAGGTCGGAGTCGCGGATGTGGGCCAGCACGCGGTCGCGCGGGAGGCCGGCGTGCGCGCCGTCGTCGAGCACGACCGACCAGGCGCCCTCGAGCTCGAACTCGCGCATGAGCGCGTCGAGGTAGCGCAGGTTGGCCGACGTGCGCGGCGGGCTCGGGCGGCCCTGCGCGTCACGGCAGACGGCGTCCTGCAGGACATCGACGAAGAGCACCTCCCAGCCGAGGCGCCGGAAGCCGAGCAGGTACTGCAGGAACTGCCAGGAGTGGCCCGCCTGGTGGGGCTTCTGGGCGATCGAGCCGGCGATCGTGATGCGCCCGGGCGTGCTCATCGCAGGGTGAAGACGGTGAGGTCGGCGTCGCGGTGCAGGGGCGCGCCGAGCCGGCCGGCGAGCTCCGGGTAGTGCTCGAGCCACCACAGCGACGCGCTCGTGAAGGCGAGGTGCGTCAGGCCGTCGCGGCGCTGCGCGTCGAGGTGCGCGACCGCCGCCGCGCCGTCGCGCGGGTAGCCGTCGGGCAGCGCGCGGCGATCGGGGAAGTTGCGGCCGCGGCGCCCGCTGAGGTCCAGCAGCGTCGGGTCCCACTTCGTCACCGCGCCGACGCACGCGCTCGCGGGGACGACCCGCCGCAGCGCCGCGGCGGCGCGGGCGAGCGTCGCCTGCCAGTCGCGGTCGAGCTCGGCGGCGGCCGCCAGCCGGTCGCCCGCTCGCGTGCCCGCGAGCCGCCGCGCCAGGCGCGCGCGCAGCTCGCGGTCGGCGCGCAGGCAGCCCGGCAGGTCGCCGCGCGCCGTGCAGAGCGCCAGCCGCGGCGCGAGCGGGCCGAGCGCGACCGGGTCCAGCGCCGCCGCGAGCGCGACGGCGCGCAGCGCCGCCGCGCGCTCGTCGCGGGTCGTCAGATCACCGGCGAGCGCGAGTGCGCGTGCGGCGAGCCCGGCGCGCGCGATCGCCACCGGCAGCCGCCGCTCTCG
>DATJEE010000283.1:0-6969 GCA_035496995.1 Solirubrobacteraceae bacterium
AGCGGCCGCTGGCAGGACTACGTCCACTCGCTGCGCGAGATCTACCGCCGCCGCCGCGACGTCATGCTCGACGCGCTCGCCGAGTGCCTCGTGGGCGGGCGGGACGAATTCCGCTGGACGCACCCGCAGGGCGGCATCTTCGTCTGGGTGACGCTGCCGGACTACATCGACACGACCGACCTGCTCGCGCGGGCGCTCGACGAGCACGTCGCGTTCGTCCCCGGGCGCGCCGCGTTCCTCGACGGCCGCGGCGCGAGCAGCATGCGGCTGAACTTCTCCGGCGTCGGCGAGGCCGACATCCGCGAGGGGATCCGGCGCATCGGCGAGGTCGTCCGCGAGCAGGTCGAGCTCTACGGCACGCTCACCGGCTCGCACCGCATCGTCGTGCCGCAGCCCGAGCCGGCCCCGGCGCCGGCCGACCAGCAGCTCGCCGACGTGCTGCACCTCCCGCGCCCGCCCGACCGCCGCCGGCAGCGTCCGGGCGCGCGCGAGGGATGACTGCGCGCGATTGCTCGACTGCGGCCGCGGGTGTCCCCCGCGGTCGCTGCTCGCGATGACGCGGGTCGCCGTCCTCAAGGGCGGCCGCTCGCTCGAGCGGCAGGTCTCGCTGAAGTCCGGCGCGCGCGTGCAGGACGCGCTCGAGCGGCTCGGTCACGACGTCGTCGGGATCGACGTCGGGCACGACCTCGTCGACCGCCTGCGGGCGGCGGCGCCGGACGTCGCGTTCGTCGCGCTGCACGGGCGCGACGGCGAGGACGGGACCGTCCAGGAGCTGCTCGAGGCGCTCGGGATCGCCTACACCGGCTCGGGCGTCTCGGCCTGCATCCGCTGCGCCGACAAGGTCCTCGCCAAGCACCACATGCTCGACGCGGGCATCCCGACGCCCGACTTCTTCGCCTTCAACGAGACGGCCTTCAAGGAGCTCGGCGCGGCAGACGCGCTGCCGGCGATCGAGGAGCGCCTGCAGTTCCCGATCGTCGTCAAGCCGTCGGGGCAGGGCTCGGCGCTCGGGATCAAGTTCGCGGCAGCGCCGAAGGACGTGCCCGGCGCGCTCGTCGCCGCGTTCTCCTACGGCGACAAGGTCCTGCTCGAGCATCACATCGACGGGCGCGACCTCGCGGTCTCGATCCTCGACGGCGAGGTCCTGCCGGTCGTCGAGGCGGTGCCGCGCGAGGAGGACTTCTACGACTTCGAGGCGCGCTACGTGATCGGCCGGACCGAGTTCGTCTGCCCGGCGCAGCTGCCGGAGGAGATCACCGTCCGCGCCCAGGAGCTCGCGCTCGAGGTGTGGCACGTCCTCGGCTGCCGCGGATTCGCGCGCGTCGACCTCATGCTCGGAGCCGCGACCGGCGAGCTCACCGTGCTGGAGGCCAACACCGTCCCCGGGATGACCGAGACCTCGCTCCTGCCGCTGGCGGCGGACGCCGCCGGGGTCGGCTTCGACGCGCTCATTGCAAGGATCGTCGAACTGGCTTTGTAAGCGGGCTCCGCCCTTTCGGGTTTCGCCCTGCGATCGCCGCAAGCGGCGACCTCCGGTCGACGTTACTCAGCCGTCGTCCCCCGCGAAATCCTCCGGCGAGACCTGGTCGAGGAAGTCCTTGAACTTCTCGACGACCTCCTCGGTGTCCTCGACGTCGTGCTCGAACTCGATCGCCGACTCGGCGATGACCTCCTCGGCGGCGAAGATCGGCGCGCCGGAACGGACGGCGAGCGCGAGCGCGTCGCTCGGCCGCGAGTCGATCTCCATCTCCTTGCCGTCGACGGCGAGCGTGATCGAGGCGAAGAACGTGTTGTCGCGCAGCTCGGTGACGGCGACCTGCGTGCAGCGGACGTCGAGCTCGCCGAGCATGTCGCACAGGAGGTCGTGCGTCATCGGCCGGGGGGTCGTCGCGCCCTGGAGCTTCATGAGGATCGCCGCAGCCTCGGGATGCCCGATCCAGATCGGGAGGAACTTGTTGCTGTCGACGGTCTTCAGCAACACGATCGGCTGCTTGCCGACCATGTCGAAAGAGACTCCGTAGATCACCATCTCCTGCATCCAGGGGAGCATAGCTGTGGACCCAACCGCGGCCGACCGGGCGGCCAGATGCCGGCGCGCCATCGGCCTCGTTGTAACAAGTGCCACGATTTTCCCCAAGGGTCTGACTTGTCCGTATCATCTGAGGATGGTGCAAGCCCACACGCAGCAGACGGGCAAGCAGGGCACAGGACGCGAGCGCATCATGGAGGCCGCCTACGACCTCTTCAGCCGCTCGGGCGTCCGTGCGATCGGCGTCGACACGATCACCGTGCACGCCGACGTGGCGAAGATGACGCTCTATCGCAACTTCGCGTCGAAGAACCAGCTCGCAACGGCATTCATGCAGCTGCGCGAGGAGCGCTGGTCGATCGGCTGGCTGCAGAAGGAGGTCCTCGCCCGCGCGACCGCGCCGGGCGACCAGCTGCTCGCGATCTTCGACGTCTTCTCGGAGTGGTTCTCGCGCGACGACTTCGAGGGCTGCGCGTTCGTCACCTCGCTGCTGGAGTTCGAGGACCGCGACGATCCCGTGCGCCAGGCATGCGTCATGCACCTCGCGAACATCCGGGCGTTCGTCTGCGGGCTCGCCGAGGAGGCGGGGATCGCCGATCCGGAGTGGTTCGCGGCCCAGTGGCACATCCTCATGAAGGGCTCGATCGTCGCCGCCCACGAGGGCGACCTCGCGGCCGCGCGCCAGGCGAAGGAGCTCGGCATCCTCCTGCTCGAGTGCCAGGGCGTCGCGCGGCGCCCGCGCCTCACCGACGGCTTCTAGGCCCTAGGCGGTCAACACGAGCGGTGCGCCGTCGCGCACGACGATCGTGTGCTCGGCGTGCGCCGAGAGCGAGCGGTCGGCCGTGCGCACGGTCCAGCCGTCGCGGGCCAGGCGCACCTGCGGCGCGCCGACGGCGACGAGCGGCTCGATCGTGATGACGAGGCCCTCGGTCAGCGGCTGCGACAGCGCGGGCTCGTAGCGGTTGGGGACGTCGGGCTCCTCGTGGATGCGGCGCCCGATGCCGTGGCCCATGAGGCCCTCGCAGACGGAGAAGCCGCGGGCCTCGACGAACCGCTGGACGGTCGCGCCGATGGCGTTCAGCGGCTGCCCGGCGGTCGTGACGCGCAGCGCCCTCGCGAGCGCCTCCTCGGCGGTGCGGACGAGCCGCAGCGCCTGCGGACGGCCCTCGCCCGCGACGACGGTGCGGCAGGCGTCGGCGTAGAAGCCGTCGAGCTCGGCGGTGACGTCGAGCTTCACGAGGTCGCCGCGGCGCAGCCGGCGGCGGCCGGGGATGCCGTGCACCGCCTCCTCGTTGACGCTGATGCACGTGACGCCCGGGAAGCCGTAGTCCAGCTGCGGCCCCGAGCGCGCCCCGGCGCGGGCGAACTCGCGGCCGGCGATCGCGTCGAGCTCGGCGGTCGTGATCCCCGGGCGCACGGCGCGGCGCATCGCGCGGATCGTCGCCGCCACGACGCGGCCGGCGGCTTGTAGCGCGCGCAGCTCGTCGGGGGAGTTCACTGACATCGTGCTCCAGCGTAGATCCTCGTGGCGCGGGGCCGCGCAGTCAGGTAAACGTCAGGTTGCGGCGACCACAATCGCGCCCATGGACGCCGGCCTCGCGCTGCCCTGGTCGCGCCCCCGGAGCATCGCGCTCGGCCGGGCGGCGCCCGTCTTGCTCGGCGCGGCGATCGCGCTCGAGCTCGTCTGCGCGCTCGTGCTCGTCCTCGGCGCCGACGAGGCGCATCGCTGGCTCGTCCCGGCGGCCCGCCACGCATTCCCGGGCTGGCTGCACGGCCCGCTGCCGGCGCTCGACGAGGACCTCACGAGCAACGCGATCGGCGCCCTGCTCGTGGCGATGGTCCTCGGGTACGGCGTCGTGCTCGCGCTCGCGCGGCGGGTCGGCGGGCGCTGGCCGATCGCCGTCTGCGTCGCCGCGATCGTGCTCTGCGCGCTCGCCCCGCCGATGCTGTCGGCGGACGTCTTCGGCTACGTCGCCTGGGGCGAGCTCGGCGCGCACGGCGTCAATCCCTACAGCCACGCCTCGATCGCCGTCGGCCACGACGCCGTCCGGCCGTTCCTGCTGTGGCATCACGGCATCACGCCGTACGGGCCGCTGTTCACGGCATCGACGTACGCGCTCGCACCGCTCGGCGTCGGGGCCGCGCTCTGGACGCTCAAGGCCGCCGCCGCGCTGGCGGCGATCGCCTGCGTCGGGCTGCTGTGGCGGTCGGCCGAGCGCCTGGGCCGTTCCCCGGCCCAGGCGGTGTTCGCGCTCGGCCTGAACCCGCTCGTGCTCGTGTACGGCGTCGGCGGGGCCCACAACGACCTCCTGCTCGAGGCCTTCGTGCTCGCCGGCGTCCTCGCGATCGCCGCCGGACGCGCGCGCACGGGCGCCGGCGCCGTCGTCGCCGCCGCCGCGGTGAAGGCGTCGGCGATCGTCGCGCTGCCGTTCCTCGTCGCCGGGTCGCCGCGGCTGCGCCGGCCCGTCCTCGCGGCGCTTGCGACCGGCGCGGCGCTCGTCGCCTGCAGCTTCGCGATCTTCGGGACGCCGCTGCTGAACATCGTCGGCCAGCTCGGCTCCCAGCAGCACGACGTCGCCGTCCACAGCGTGCCGGCGGAGCTCGCGCGGCTCGCGGGCGCGGCCGGCCTGCCGGCCTGGGGCCATCTCGTCGCCGACGCCCTCCTGCTGGCCGCCGTTTGCGCGCTGCTCGTCCGCACGCGGCGCGGGGCCGACTGGCTGGCGGGCGCCGGCTGGGCCTTCGTCGCGCTACTGCTCACGACCGCGTGGCTGCTGCCGTGGTACGTCGCCTGGGCCGTGCCGTTCGCCGCGCTGGCGGCCGACCGCCGCCTGCTCGGCGCCGTCTGGGGCCTGACGCTGCTGATCGTCGTCCTGCGGCTCCCGCTGCTGGCCTAGCTGTAGGTACCGAGGAGGTTGTTCAGGCGGGTGATGGGGGTCTGTCGCCCGAGTGATTGGTGTCGTCGGCGATGGTTGTATTCCCAGAGCCAGCCGTCAAGGGCTCGGGTGCGTTCGTCGGAGGAGCCGTAGGTCAGGCCGTTGTAGGCCCAGCCGGCGAGCATCGTGCGGATGAAGCGTTCGGCCTTGCCGTTGGTCTGCGGGCGGTAGGGCCGGGTGCGCAGGTGCCGGACGCCGTGGGCGCGGCAGGCGATCGCGTGGACCTTGGAGATGTAGGGCGAGCCGTTGTCGGTCAGGACCCGCTCGACGTTCACGCCGTGACGGGCGTAGAACGCGATCGCGCGATGCAAGAAGGCGATGCTGGTGGCGGCTTTCTCGTCGGGCAGGACCTCGGCGTAGGCCAGTCGTGTGGCGTCGTCGATCGCGACGTGCACGGCGTCCCAGCCGGCCCGCAGGCGACGAACACCGCTCGCGTCGGTTCGCAGCGGGCGATGGTTGCGCGTGCGTCCGCCGGTGACGCGTTTGCCCGGGCCGCCCTTGATACGGCCGAGTTTCTTGACGTCGATGTGGATCAGCTCGCCGGGCCGTTCGCGCTCGTAGCGCACGACCGGCTCCTGGCCGATGCGTCCGAGCTTGCCCATCCCCTCGCGCTTGAGCACGCCGCTGATCGTCGAGCACGGCAGATCCAGCAGGTCGGCGAGCTCTGGCGCCGTGAAGCGCAGCCGGCGCAGCGCGATCAACAACGCCACGGTCTGCGTATCGGTGCGGTTAGCGACCGTTCTCGGTGCCGAGCTGCGATCCACAAGCCCTGACGCGCCCTCAGCCCGGTAGCGCGCAAGCCACTTACGGGCCGTCCTTTCAGAGATCCCAAAGCTCTCTGCGGCATCACGGACCGTCTGACTCTCTTGCTCGATCCGATCAACAAGCAGCTGCCGGCCTTTCGGACTGAGCGTGGCGTTAGCGTGCAACCTCATCCGGTCTCTCCTTGGGACTGGGGCCTCGAGAACCACCAGCCTCCAAGGAGGACCGGATGAACAACGTGCTCAGGAACTACACCTAGCGCCACAAAATACCTGTAAAAGCACCGTTTCTGCTGAGCGGCCCGGCGCTACCCCGGGGCCGTCATGCACGTGGCCGTGGCGTACAGCGCCCACGTCTCGGTGGTCCCGGCACCCACCTCGAGCGCTGCGACCGACACGCCGCTGCCGCTGCTGGCGCTGTTGAAGACGTTGATGGAGTTCACCGCGACAGATTGGCCGCTCAGGCCGCTCGTGGGCCCAAGCACCTGCGCACCGCCTGAGATCGCCAGCGTCCCGGCCGGGCAGTAGACGGTCTGGACCTTCTGACCGTCCGAGGTCTGATCGCTGACGCTGCCGGCGTCCTGGATCGCGAAGCTGCCGGCGGGACCCTGCGGACCTCTGCAGGCCGGCTGCGCGAGCGAGCCATCGGGATTGGTCGCGGTGCAGGACTGACCGTCCTTGCCGTCGGTGCCGTCGCCACCCCGCGGTCCGACGCATGCCGGGGTGGTGGGCAGGCAGGCGTCGCCCTTGGGTCCGGTCTGACTGAAGCGCAGTGCCGTCTCGCTCTTGGCGCATTTCGCCCCGGCATCGGCATCGATGACACGCAACTGTCCGCTGGACCCGTAGCAGCCGCTGATCTTGCCGTCGGACCCCGGGATCGCGGCATAGCCGACACCGACAGCGGCCATCACTCCGACTGCTGCGAGTGCTGGAATGCTGCCTCGTAGCGTGACCGTGCGAGCGGTCCCTTTGCGCGACGTGCGGAACATGGGACCCCTCGGGCTTGTGGCGGAGTTAGTTCCTGCAGCTTGGCCCGGCCGGCCCCGATAGTCAAATTTTCGGCAGCGACGACAGCGTCGGTGCCTTGGCCGGTGACCGCAGTGGGCGATCCAGGACTCGAACCTGGGACCTCTTCCTTATCAGAGAAGCGCTCTAACCGACTGAGCTAATCGCCCGCGAGCGGTCAAATATATCCGGGTCCGACTACTGCGGCAGCTCGCGCTGGTAGTACGCGGCCCAGCGCGCC
>DATJEE010000284.1:0-13125 GCA_035496995.1 Solirubrobacteraceae bacterium
CTCGCCGGATTGGAGAAGCTCGAGTACCGCGGCTATGACTCCGCGGGCGTCTCGGTGCTCGTCGACGGGGAGATCGCCTCGGTGCGCGCCGTCGGCAACCTCAGCAAGCTGCGCGAGGCCGTCGCCGCGACGCCGGCGGGGTCGGGCGGCGCGGTCGCGACGGTCGAGGCGACGAGCGGGATCGGCCACACGCGCTGGGCGACGCACGGCCGTGTGACGGAGCAGAACGCCCACCCGCACTTCGACACGAGCGACCGCGTCCACATCGTCGTCAACGGGATCGTCGAGAACCATGTCGCGCTCAAGCGGCGCCTTGAGGACGTCGGTGCCGAGTTCACCTCCGAGACCGACGCCGAGGTCATCGCGCACCTCATCTCCCACCACATGGCACTCGGGAGCCTCACGGAGGCCGTCCGCGCGGCCTACGCCGAGCTCGAGGGCCACTACGCGTTCGTCGCGATGTCGGCGGACGAGCCCGGCACGCTCGTCGGGGCCCGCAAGGAGTGCCCGCTGATCGTCGGCCGCGGCGACGGCGAGCAGTTCCTCGGCTCGGCGATCCCGGCGTTCCTCAAGCACACCCGCGACGTGCAGCTCATCGAGAACGACGAGATCGTCGTGCTGCGCCCCGACGGCGTGCAGTTCATGACGCCCGACGGCACGCCGATCGAGCGCGAGATCCGCCACGTCGACTGGGACGAGTCGACCGCCGAGAAGGGCGGCTACGAGACGTTCATGCTCAAGGAGATCCACGAGCAGGCCGACGCCGTCGCCGAGACGATCGCCGACCGCACGGCCCGCGGCGACGGCGTCGACCTCGCCGAGGCCGAGCTCGACGAGTCGCTGCTGCACGGCATCGACCGGATCCTCATCCTCGCCGCCGGCACGTCGTTCCACGCCGGGCTGATCGGGCGCTACGCGATCGAGGAGTGGGCGCGGATCCCCGTCGAGATGGACATCGCCTCGGAGTGGCGCTACCGCAACCCGATCGTCTCCGAGCGCGAGCTCGTCATCGGCATCACGCAGTCCGGCGAGACGGCCGACACGCTCGCGGCGATGCGCCTCGCCCGCGACCGCGGGGCGAAGGTCCTCGCCTGCACGAACGTCGTCGGCTCGCAGGCCACGCGCGACGCCGACGGCGTGCTCTACACGCGCGCCGGCCTCGAGGTCTCCGTCGCGGCGACGAAGACGTTCGTCTGCCAGGTCGCGGCGATGTACCTGCTCGCGCTGCGGCTCGCGGAGCTGCGCGGCACGCTCGAGCCCGCGCGGATCGCCCAGCTCGTCGGCGAGGTCAAGCAGCTGCCCGCGCGCATCACCGAGCTCATCGCGACGCTCGAGGCGCCGATCAAGGAGGCCGCCGAGCGCCACGCCGGCTCGGACTTCTACCTCTACCTCGGCCGCCACGTGGGTCGCGCCGTGGCGCTCGAGGGCGCGCTGAAGCTCAAGGAGATCTCCTACATCGCGACCGACGCCTACGCCGGCGGCGAGATGAAGCACGGCCCGATCGCGCTGCTCGACGAGTCGACGCCCGTCGTCTGCGTCGCGACCGACATGCCGATCCTCGAGAAGATGATCTCCAACATCCAGGAGGTCCGCGCGCGCGGCGCGCACGTCATCGCGATCGCGACCGAGGGCGACGACCGCCTCGACGACATCGCCGAGGAGGTCCTCGCGATCCCCCGGACGGACTGGATGCTCCAGGCGCTGCTCGCCGTCATCCCGCTGCAGCTGTTCGCCTATTACGTCGCCCGCAAGCGCGGGCTGAACGTCGACCAGCCGCGCAACCTCGCCAAGACCGTCACCGTCGAGTAGCTGGGACTGCTCGCGGGCGCCGGTCGGGCGTCGCGCCAGTGAAACTGGCCAGCTCGTGGTTTCTCTGACGGTCCGAGCAGCGCCGGCTATCACCCGTGGTAGCACGTGCTACACCGGTCGCTTCTGGATGGGCTGAAGTCAGTCGTCCGCGGGGGGTGTCTTGGCGTGCAGGCGCCCAGGCGCCGACAACATCGGTCAAGCCATGGTGAGCCAGGCGCATCGGGCGGTCCGATCGGCACGGGTCTTGTTCACCCACCAGGGGCACACGTCGACCAGGGCCAGGCGGGCGCGGCGACGATAGGCGACCTCCTCGACGTGGCGCCGAATTCCTCGCCAATCGCTGCGGTCGGCCGGGCTCGCCCGCACCCACCGCGGGTCTGGGCGCACCCCTTGTCGATGTTGTCAGCGCACCGCGCCACGACGGCGAATCGTGCTACCCGTCCGGGCACGGGCGCGACGGTGCGCCGAGCGCGCTGGTACTGCCACTGCGCGTCGGGCGGCGGGCGCAGGCGCGGCGCCGCGGCGCTCGCCGCGGCGGCGGCGCAGGCGGGCGCGGGCAACACCACTGCGGCGGCGATGCGGCCGCGCCTCATCGGCCGTGCGGGGCCCGATCCAGGGCCAGGACGCTGACCGCCGGGACGAAGCCCTCCGCGCGCGAGCGGCGCATGATCGCCGCCGCCGCCGGATCGCCCGGCGCGGTGTAGCCGAGCGTCAGCACGACGAGCCCGCGCGCCCGCTGGCGCCGCAGGCACGCGACGCGCGCTTCCGTAGCGCCGGTGCGTCGCGGCGCCGGTCCGCGACTACGATCCATCGCATGCCCGTCGGGATCGACCTGCTGGAGATCGAGCGCATGGAGGCGGCCCTCGCGCGCCGTCCCGGCCTCGCGCTGAGGCTCTTCACCGACGGCGAGCGCGCGTATGCCCAGCGCCGCGCGCGGCCGGGGCAGCACCTCGCGGCGCGCTTCTGCGCGAAGGAGGCAGTTGCGAAGGCGTTGCGGCTGGAGTCCTGGGACCCGCACGACATCGAGGTCGTCGGCGAGGGCGCGCAGACGCGCGTCGCGCTGCACGGCCGGCTCGCGGCGCTCGGCGTGGAGGTCGACCTGTCGATGACGCACTCCAAGGCGACCGCGGGCGCCGTCGCCCTCGTCCGGTGACGCTCCCGGACTGGCTGGACCCGCTGCCCGGCGCCGAGCAGATGCGCGCCATGGACCGCTGGGCGATCGACGAGCGCGCGATCCCCTCGCTCGACCTCATGGAGCGCGCGGGCGCCGGTCTCGCGCTGCTCGCCGACCGCACCGTGCCGCGCGGGCCGATCGCGGTCGTCTGCGGCAAGGGCAACAACGGCGGCGACGGGTTCGTGGCCGGGCGCTACCTCGACGAGCTCGGGCGCACCGTCCGCATCCTGCGGCTCGCCGAGCCCGCGGAGTACCGCGGCGACGCGGCCGAGAACCTCCGGCGCCTGGAGGGCGCGCACGAGCCGTTCACCGTCGGCGCGCTCGACGGCGCCGCGCTCGTCGTCGACGCGGTCTTCGGCACGGGCTTCGCCGGCGAGCCGCGCGAGCTCGCCCTGGACGCGATCGAGGCGATCGCCGTGCTCGACGTGCCGGTCGTCGCCGCCGACGTCGCCAGCGGCGTCGACGCGTCGACCGGCGAGGCGGCCGGCGTGTCGGTGACCGCGACGGCCACGGCGACGTTCCAGGCCGCCAAGCCGGGACACTGGATCGCCCCCGGCAAGCAGCGGACGGGCGCGCTGGAGGTCATCCCGATCGGGATCCCGCCGGGCGCGCCGATCGAGCCCGACGTCGGCCTGCTGACGGCCCGCGTCCACGCGCTCGTCCCGGGGCGCGACCGTCCGGGCACGAAGTTCACCTCCGGCCACGTCGTCGTCGCCGGCGGCTCGCGCGGGCTGACGGGCGCGCCATGTCTCGCCGCCGAGGCGGCGATGCGCGCGGGCGCCGGCTACGTCACGGCGCTCGTGCCGGCGTCGCTGGAGCTCGTCTTCGAGACGCGCCTGCTGGAGGTCATGACGCGCGCGCTGCGCGACGAGGACGGCGCGCTGACCGCCGACGCCGTCGGCGACGCGCTGGAGGCGGTGCAGCGCGCCGGTGCGCTCGTGCTCGGGCCCGGCGCCGGGCGCAGTGCCGGCGCCTTCGCGTTCGCGCGCGCGCTCGCCGCGCGGGCCCCCGTCGCGCTGCTGCTCGACGCCGACGGGCTCAACGCCCACGCGGGCGCGCTGGAGGCCCTCGCCGAGCGCAGCGCGCCGACGGTCCTCACGCCCCACGAGGGCGAGCTGGGGCGCCTCCTGGGGCGCTCCAGCGGCGAGATCGGACGCCGGCGCCTGCGCAGCGCCCGCGAGGCCGCACGGCGCGCGAACGCGGTCGTCGTGCTGAAGGGCGACGACACGATCGTCGCGGCGCCCGACGGCACCGCGGCCGTCAACGGGCTCGGCGCGCCCGCGCTGGCGACCGCGGGCACCGGCGACGTCCTGAGCGGGATCATCGGCGCGTACCTCGCCAAGGGGCTCGATCCCTTCGCGGCCGCCTGCGCGGGCGTCCGGCGCCACGCCGCGGCGGGCCGCGTCGCGGCCGCCGCGCACGGGGCGGGCAGCGTCATCGCGAGCGACGTCATCGCGGCGCTCGCGCAGGCGCTGGACGGGGAGCCCGAGGCGTGACCGTCCGCGCGCTGGCGCGCGTGAACGTCGCGGCGATCGAGCGCAACGTCGCGCGGCTGCGGCGCGAGCTCGCGCCCGGCACGGGGCTGTGCGCCGTCGTCAAGGCCGACGGTTACGGCCACGGGGCCGTCGCGGCGGCGCGCGCGGCGCTCGCGGGCGGCGCGAGCCGGATCGCCGTCGTCGCGGCCGGCGAGGCGGCCGCGCTGCGCGACGCCGGCCTCGACGTGCCGCTGCTCGTCATGGGCGCGCTGTCGCCCGAGGAGCTCGACGTCGCGCTCGTCGCGGGGGCCGAGGTCGTCGCCTGGAGCGAGGCCTTCGTCGCCGCCGTCGCCGCCCGCGGCGGGGGCGGGGTGCACGTCAAGCTCGACACCGGGATGGGCCGTCTCGGCACGCGCGATGCCGCCGTCGCGACGCGCACCGCCGAGGCCGCCGCCGCCACCGACGGCGTCGTTCTCGCGGGGGCGATGACGCACTTCGCGACGGCTGACGACCGCGCCGACGCGTTCATGGCCGAGCAGCTCGCGCGCTTCGCCGCCTGGGCGTGGCCGCTGCGCGCGGCGCACCCGGGGCTCGTCCTGCACGCCGCCAACAGCGCCGCGACGCTGCGCGACCCGGCGGCGCACTTCGACCTCGTGCGCACGGGGGTCGCGATCTACGGCCTGGACCCGTTCGGGGAGGACGCGGCGGCCGCCGGGCTCGAGCCGGCGCTGGAGCTGCACTCCTACGTCGCCGCCGTCAAGCCGATGGGGGCCGGCGACAGCGCGGGCTACGGCCGGCGCTTCATCGCAACCGCGCCGACGCACGTCGCGACGCTGCCGATCGGGTACGGGGATGGTGTGCGCCGCGGACTGACGAACAACGCCGACGTGCTGATCGGCGGCGTGCGCCGCCCGCTCGTCGGGACCGTGAGCATGGACAACGTGACGGTCGAGGTCGGCGCGCCCGCCGCGGCGGCGGTCGGCGACGCGGCGGTCCTCATCGGCGCGCAGGGGGGCGAGCGGATCACCGCCGAGGAGATCGCGCGGCGCCTGGACACGATCAACTACGAGGTGACCTGCGGGCTGCTGCCGCGCGTGCCGCGGGTCTACCACCGCGACGGCGAGCCGGCGTGATGGACGCGCTGACCGCGGCCCGCGAGGCGCTCGCCGGCCGGCCGGCGTGGCTCGTCGGCGGCGCCGTGCGTGACCGGCTGCTCGACCGCCCGACGGCCGACCTCGACCTCGTCGTCGACGGCGACGTGCGCGGCGCCGCCCGCGCGCTCGCACGGGCGATCCGCGGCCCCGCCTTCGAGCTGTCAGACGAGTTCGGGGCCTGGCGCGTGCTCGCCGCCGACCGCTCCTGGCAGGCCGACCTCAGCCCGCTGCGCGGTGGCTCGCTGGAGGCCGACCTCGCGCTGCGCGACTTCACCGTCAACGCGATCGCCGAGCCGCTCGCCGGCGGCGCGCGGATCGACCCCCACGGCGGCGCCGCCGACCTCGCCGCGCGCCGCCTGCGGGCCGTCGGGCCCGCGGCCTTCGCCGACGACCCGCTGCGCGTGCTGCGGCTCGTGCGGATGGAGGCCGAGCTCGGCCTCGAGCCCGAGCGCGCGACGATCGACCTCGCGCGCGGGGAGGCCCCGCGGGTCGCGGCGGTCGCGCAGGAGCGCGTCTTCGCCGAGCTCAAGCGCGTGCTCGGCGGCGACGGCGTGCTGCACGCGCTGCGCCGGATGGCGCAGCTCGGGCTCGTCGCCGCGATCCTCCCCGAGCTGCACGCGCTGCGCGGGGTCGAGCAGAACCACTACCACCACGCCGACGTCCACGATCACACGATCGAGGTGCTCGAGCACGTCGTGGCGCTCGAGGCAGACCCCGCGGCCGTCCTCGGCGCCGAGCACGCGGGCCCGCTGCGGGCGCTGCTCGCCGAGCCGCTCGCCGATGACATCGACCGCAGCCTCGCGCTGCGGCTCGGGGCGCTCCTGCACGATGCCGCCAAGCCCGCGACGCTCGGCCGCCGCGACGACGGCACGCCGACGTTCCTCGGCCACGACCGCGCCGGCGCGCAACTCGCCCGCGACGTCCTGACGCGGCTGCGCACGAGCGAGAAGCTCAAGGCGCATGTCGCGGCGCTCGTGCGCCACCACCTGCGCCTCGGCTTCCTCGTCCACGAGCGCCCGCTCTCACGGCGGGCGCTGTACGGCTACCTCACGGCGTGCGAGCCGGTCGAGGTCGACGTCACGCTGCTGTCGGTCGCCGACCGCCTCGCGACGCGCGGGCGCAAGGCCCCGGAGGCGATCGCCAAGCACGTCGCGCTCGCGCAGGAGGTCCTGCCCGAGGCGCTGGCCTGGCGCGCCGCCGGGCGCCGCGAGCCGCTCGTGCGCGGCGATCACGTCGCGCGCAAGCTGCAGATCAGCGACGGCCCGGAGATCGGCCGCCTGCTGGCGGCGATCGACGAGGCGCGCTTCGCCGGCGAGGTCAGCACGCGCGACGAGGCGCTCGCGCTCGCGGCGCGGCTGCACGAGCAGGGCGGCGGGGCGTAGCCTTCGCGCCGATGGCCGCCGATCCCGACTGCCTGTTCTGCAAGATCGTCGCCGGCGAGATCCCCGCGACGATCGTCGCCGAGGACGAGCGCACGATCGCCTTCATGGACATCAACCCCGCGACGCGCGGGCACGCGCTCGTCATCCCGCGCGCGCACGCCGCCGACGTGTTCGCGATCGACCCCGACGACCTGCGGGCCGTCGTCGTCGCGGCGCAGCGCCTGGCGCAGCGCGCCCGCGAGCAGCTCGGCGCGGCCGGCGTGAACCTCCTGAACTCCAGCGGCCGCGCGGCGTGGCAGACGGTCTTCCATTTCCACCTGCACGTCATCCCGCGCTACGACGGCGACCCGCTGCGGCTGCCGTGGATCCCGGCCCCCGGCGACATGGACGACATCAAGGCCGCGGGCGCGCAGCTGCGGGAGTAGTCCGCCCCCGCGGGCGCGTTCTTGCGCGTTCGATTCCGGCTGCCCACTGCGTCATGCTTGCGCGCATGCGGGCCCCGGTGCAGCAACGACGACGGCGACGGCGACGCGTGCTGCGCCTCGGCACGCTGACGGCGGCCGCGCCGGTGCTCGCAGCGGCGCTCGCGCTCGCCGCCGCCCCGCCGTCCAAGCCCGCCGTGCTGCCCGACGCCAGCGGCGACACGACCGGCGCCCTGGACATCCAGCGCGCCTCGCTGAGCCTCGGCGCCGACGGCCGCCTGCGCGCCGTCGTGACGTTCGCCGCGAAGGTCACGCCGAAGGACCTGCTCGCGAAGACCGGGCCGCCCGGCTCGGCCTGCGTCCGGATCTGGACGGCGCCCGACGCCGACCCGACCGCGACGCGGCCGGACCGCCTCGTCTGCGTCACGGCCGACAAGGACGAGAAGCTGCGCGCCGGGGTCTACGAGCAGCGCGACGCCGGGCTGCCCCGCCGAACCGCCCCGGCGACCGTGACGGCGAACGCCAGCGGGCGCAGCTTCATCGTCCGCGTGTCACAGAGCGCGCTCGGGCGCCCGGCGCTCATCCGCTTCGCGTTCGAGTCCACGCGGCCCGGATGCGACCGCGTGAGCTGCATCGACACGGTCCCGGACGGCGGCGCGACGCGCCGTTTCCGGCTGCGTGCCGGGTAGCACACCGCGACCGCACGCAACATCGACCCAAAGCTGGTGTTGAATGGGCAGATGACACGCCATCGAGGATTCGCTCATCCAACTGCCGTGGCCCTCGCCGCGGCGCTCGCCCTGCCGGCGGCCGCCTCCGCGAAGATCACGGAGCTCGGCGCGTTGGCGGACGGCGTGCGCGGGGTCTGCCCCGAGAACTGCCAGGCCGTCAGCCGCACGACCGGCTATCAGGCCAAGGTCGGCCCCGACCGCTCGCTGTACCAGGCGCCGGAGGACGGCCGCATCGTCGCCTGGACGGTCGGGCTCGGCAAGCCCGGCCCGAAGCAGACCGCGTTCTTCAACGAGCGCCTCGGTGGCGAGTCGCAGGCGACGATCGTCGTGCTCGCGGGCGGCAAGAAGCTCGTGCGCTCGGTGGTCGCCAAGGCGCCGCTGCAGAAGCTCACCGACTACTTCGGGACCGTCGTGCAGTTCCCGCTCGAGCAGTCGCTCCCGATCAAGAAGGGCCAGTACATCGGGTTGACGGTCCCGTCCTGGGCACCGTTGCTGCAGATCGGTCTCGGCTCGGACACGTCATGGCGCGCGAGCCGCGCGGCGGACGGCTGCGGCGACACGTCGACGCAGTCCGCGCTCGTCGGCGCACGCACGTCGACGGCGTTCAAGTGCCTCTTCCGGACGGCGCGCCTGACCTACAGCGCGACGTTCATCTCCAACCCGGCCGCACCGGTGGCCACGACGGCGCCGAAGGGGTAGTCAGCCCCGACCCGGCCCCGCCCGGTCAGCAGGCGCCGGGGTTCTGCGCGCAGAAGTTCTCGAACTCGCCGCCGCCGGTCGTGGCGCCCCCGGTCGTCGACTGGCCGGTGGGCGCGGCGCCGCCGGTCGTCGACGAGCCGGCCGGGGCGGGCGGCGCGGCCGGCGTCTGCGGTGTCGCGGCGGCGGGCGGTGTGACGGGCGTCGTCGTCGTGTCCGTCGTCGACGTCGTGGCGGTCGTCGTCGTGCCGGTCGCCGGCTCCTCGGTCGTCGTCGTCGGGATCGTGAGATCCGGGCTCGCGCGCGGGATCTCGGGCGACGGCTCGTCGTCGGAGCCGCAGGCGGCGAGGCCGAAGGCGAGGGCGAGGATGGTCAGGAGGGTGAGGACGCGCGCGGGCATCGCCGGCGATCCAGGCTCAGGCGATCGGATCCATGCGACGCCCGCAGGTCGGGCAGTCGTTGAGATCGCGCTGCGCGAGCTGGTCGCACCAGGGGCAGAAGCGCAGTGCCTCGACGGCCCAGGGAAGCTTGGACTGCGACGGCGCGAGCGGGAGGACCTTGGCGACGATCGAGAGCGTCTCGCCGCTCTCGCGATCGACGTAGACCCGTCCGGGCTCGGCCTCGCGAATGATCTCGCGGCCGCTCCCGGGCACTCGCATCCGATAGCGCTGGGCGGGCGTCACGGCGGGAACCCTACCAGCCGGTCCGGGCGCCGACACCCGCCTGCGCCACCCACACACCGTCCGGTCCGCTTGGATAGAGTCCCGCCGGCTTATGGGCGGAACACCGTTGAAGAACCGACTGATCGGCCTCGCCGCCTGCGCCACGCTGGCCGCCGGGCTGAGCGCCTGCGAGAACGACAACGTGCCGAAGGATGCGGACCTCATCAACGGCAAGAAGACGTTCTCGCAGAAGTGCGGCTCCTGCCACGTGCTCAACCGCGCGGGCACGAAGGGGACGCAGGGCCCGAACCTCGACGACGCCTTCCGGCAGGCGCTCAAGGACGGCTTCGGACGCGACACGATCCACGGCGTCGTCTTTGACCAGATCCGCCACCCGGCCAAGGTGCCGCAGACCAGCCCGGCCTACATGCCGCCGAAGCTCGTGACAGGCAAGACCGCGTTCGACGTCGCCTCCTACGTCGCATCGGTCGTCTCGCGCCCGGGCAAGGACTCCGGCAAGCTCCTGACGGCCGTGCCCGCCGCGGGCGCCGGCAAGCCCGTCGCCGCGGTCAATGGCAAGCTCGCGCTTCCCGCCGACCCCAACGGCCAGCTCGCGTACGTCACCAAGCAGGCCTCCGCTCCCGCGGGCCCGCTGGAGATCGACTCCAAGAACGCCGCCTCGATCCCGCACGACATCGCGCTCGAGGGCAACGGCGTCACGGCCCAGGGCAAGACCGTCCAGGGCGGCGCGACGTCGACGATCAAGGTCAACCTCAAGCCCGGCAAGTACACGTTCTTCTGCAGCGTCCCGGGGCACCGCCAGGGCGGCATGGAAGGCACGCTCACCGTCAAGTAGGGCGGCGCTGTTGTGCCCGGGCGGCGACTCGGTCGGCGGCCCGCGCCCGGGTCGCTGCCTGCATCGGTGAGGGGAGCGGGTCCGGAACCGGTCGCGCGCCCGACCCCGTCTCGGGAACCCGCTTCCTTTATCGATGCTGGAAGCGCCGGCGCTCCGCGGGCGCTAGAAGATCGCCTTCAGCGCGAGCGAGATGAGCACGACGACGACGGCGACCGCGAGGACGCGCAGGAGGAAGGCGAACGCCGCCGCCTCCGACTCCCAGGGCGGGCGCAACGGCGCCTCTAGAGGATGTAGATCGTCGTGTACACGACGACCCACATGACGTCGACGAAGTGCCAGTAGATACCGGGCACCTCGACGCCGTGATGGTGCTCGGGACTGAAGTGGCCCCGGAAGGAGCGCACGGTGACCATGACGAGCAGCGTGAGGCCGATGAACACGTGTGCGCCGTGCAGGCCGGTCAGCCCGTAGAAGATCGTGCCCTGGGCGTGATTCTGCGGCGAGAAGCCGATGTGGACGTACTCGTTGATCTGGATGAAGAGGAACGTCGCGCCCAGCAGCGCGGTGAGCAGCATCCCGGCCTTCAGGCCGAAGCGGTTGCCGTTCTTGATCGACGTCTGCGCCCAGTGCATCGTCAGCGACGAGCTCAGCAGGATGCAGGTGTTCATGCCCGCGACCGCGACCGGCAGCTTGTCGCCGTTGACGGGGAACCACGTGTGGCCCGTGGCGACCAGGCGGATGAAGAAGTAGGCCGTGAAGAAGGCCCCGAAGACCATGATCTCCGAGATGATGAAAAGCAGCATCCCGAGCAGCTCGTGGTCGATCCGCGAGCTGCGGTTCGCCGGCGGCGGGCCGTGGTGCTCGCCGTGGTGGTCGTCGTCGTGGTGGTCGAGCGCGACGCCCGCGCTGATCCCCGCGGCCTCCACTAGTGCTCCCTCCTGCAAGTCCGCGCACCGTTGGATCGGTCGCTGATCACCGTCTGGCCGCGTCCTCGGTCGTCGATGTGCCAGAGGCACACCTTCCTCCCTGCGTCGTTGCCAGACGGCGCCAGCGACCGCCCAACGGCACTCGGACTCACACGAGGAAGCACTACGTGCTCACCTCAGCGGGGGCCTCGGCGATGATGTGCTCGACCTCGAGGTTCGACGCCTTGCTCACCCGGTGGATGAGGTCCGAGCGCATCCAGCCCGAGCGCGTGACCGGGAGCGTCGAGATGATGATCCGCGAGACGCGGAAGAACTGCAGGGCGTTCATCGTCGCGGTGTAGGGGTCGGGGTCGCCGATCATGCCGGCGACGAGCAGCCCCTCGCGGCGCATCTTGTCGAGCGTGTTGCCCAGGCGCGCGCGTGCGACCGCGGCGGCGCGCCCGTCGTTGTGCGCCTGCAGCGGGACGACGACGATGAAGAGCATGTCGTCGGCCGCGCTCGCGAGCTCGGTCATCCGCGCGCGCAGCTTGCCGCGCCCCGCCGTGACGTTCGCGACGACCAGCGTCACCTCGAAGGGGAGGCCCTCGACGTCGAGGTCGGAGACCACGTGCGTGACCGGGACGCCGGTGCCGTCCTGGATGCGCTCGATGAGGTCGCGCCGCAGCCAGCCGGAGGACGCCTGCGGCAGCGTCGAGATGATGACCTCGTCGGGCTGGTACTCGCGGATCGCGTCGAGCGTCGCGGTGTACGGGTCCTCGTCGCCGAGCTCGCCGCTGGCGAGGATGTCCTCGCCGCGCAGGTACGACAGCGCGAGGTCGAGGCGCACCTGGGCCGCGTCGCGCACGACGTCGTCGTAGATGACGTAGCCGGACTTCGGCTTCGTCATCGGCACGACGAGCGTGAAGCTCGTGTCGGGCTCCTTCGCGCGCGTGCGCACGAGCTCGAGGAGGTTCGCTCCGCCGATCGTCTGGTTGGCGACGACAAGGATGTGCTTGCTCACGACGCTATTCCTCTTCCTCGCGGCCGGATCCGTGCGTACCGCCGCCCGAGCCGTGCGCGGTCGCACCGGCCGGCTGTGGTATCTCGGCGCCCTTCAGGACGCCGTGGACGGCACCGGGGACGCCGTACTCGTACGGGCCGCCGACGACCGTCGGGATGGCGTCGAAGTTGAAGATCGGCGGCGGCGAGCTGACCTGCCACTCGAGCGTCAGCGACCGCCACGGGTTGTGGTCGGCGCGCGGGCCGCCGCGCCAGGAGGCGATCATGTTGTACGCGAAGATCAGCGCGCTCAGGCCGAGGAAGAAGCTCGCGATCGAGATCAGCAGGTTCCAGGTGGCCCACTGCTCGGCGTAGTCGGCGACGCGGCGCGGCATGCCCTGGATGCCGATGACGTGCATCGGCGCGAACGTCAGGTTGAAGAAGATGAACGTCGACCAGAAGTGCAGCTTGCCCAGCCGCTCGTCGTACATCCGCCCGGTCATCTTCGGGAACCAGAAGTAGACGCCGGCGAAGATCGTGAAGAGCGACCCGCCGAAGAGCACGTAGTGGATGTGGGCGACGATGAAGTACGTGTCGCTCACGTGGATCGTCACGGGGATCACGGCGAGCATCACGCCGGAGATGCCGCCGAGCGTGAACATCGTGAGGAAGCCCAGGGCGAAGAGCATCGGGGTGTCGAGATGCAGCACGCCCCGCCACAGCGTCGCGAGCCAGGAGAAGATCTTGATCCCGGTCGGGACGGCGATGATCGCCGTCGTGATCATCATCGGGACGCGGATCCAGTCCTGCATGCCCGAGACGAACATGTGGTGCGCCCAGACGGTGAAGCCGAGCATGAC
>DATJEE010000285.1:0-2485 GCA_035496995.1 Solirubrobacteraceae bacterium
GAGAACGGGCCGCTCGTCAACCACCTCCAGCAGGCGCTGAAGGCCGAGTCGCTCTACAAGCGCGACGTCGACTACGCCGTCGTCGACGACCAGGTCATGATCATCGACGAGTTCACGGGGCGCATCCTCGAGGGCCGGCGCTGGTCGGAGGGCCTGCACCAGGCGATCGAGGCCAAGGAGGGCGTGCGCGTCCAGGAGGAGAGCCAGACGCTCGCGACGATCACGCTGCAGAACTACTTCCGCCTCTACAAGAAGCTCGGCGGCATGACCGGCACGGCGCTCACCGAGGCCACCGAGTTCATGAAGATCTACAAGCTGTCGGTCGTCGAGATCCCGACGAACCGCGCGATGGTCCGCAAGGACAAGAACGATCAGGTCTACAAGACGAAGGCCGGCAAGTGGAACGCCGTGACGCGCGAGATCGTCGAGCGCCACGCGGCCGGTCAGCCGGTCCTCGTCGGCACGGTCTCCGTCGAGGTCTCCGAGCTGCTCGGGCGTGAGCTCGCGAAGAAGGGCATCAAGCACACGGTCCTCAACGCCAAGCCGGAGTACGCCGAGCGCGAGGCCGAGATCGTCGCCGAGGCGGGCCAGCCCGGCGCTGTGACGATCGCGACGAACATGGCCGGCCGCGGCGTCGACATCAAGCTCGGCGGCAACCCCGAGCACCTCACGCAGCTCGAGCTCGCCAAGCTCGGCCTGCGTCCCGGCGACCCCGACTACGACGACCGCTACAAGGACGTCCTGCCGTCGATCGAGAAGCGCATCGAGGCCGACAAGCAGAAGGTGCTCGACGCCGGCGGGCTGTACATCGTCGGCACCGAGCGCCACGAGTCGCGCCGGATCGACAACCAGCTGCGCGGCCGCGCCGGCCGTCAGGGCGACCCCGGCGAGTCGCGCTTCTTCCTCTCCGCCGAGGACGACCTCGTGCGGCTCTTCGCCGGCGACCGGATCTACAAGATCCTCGATCGCCTCGGGACCGTCGACGAGGAGGGCAACGAGGAGCCGATCGAGGCCGGGATGCTCTCCAAGCAGATCGAGAAGGCGCAGAAGAAGGTCGAGGAGCAGAACTTCCTCCAGCGCAAGCGCGTGCTCGAGTACGACGACGTCATGAACGAGCAGCGGCGCGTCGTCTACCGCTACCGCAACGAGGTGCTCGAGGGCAAGGACATGGGCGAGACCGTGCGCGAGGAGATCGCGGCGGTCATCGCGCGCATCGTCGGCGAGTACACCCCGACGGACTTCATCGAGGACTGGGATCTCGACGGGCTCTTCACCGCGCTCGAGGACATCTTCCCGGTGACGGTCACCGCGGAGGACCTCGCCGCCGAGCAGACCGACCGCCAGTCGCTCATCGCGCTCCTGCAGCAGGAGGCGATCACGATCTACGACCAGCGCGAGGCCGAGCTCGGCGAGGAGCTCATGCGCGCGATCGAGCGCTTCGTGCTGCTGCAGTTCATCGACTCGCGCTGGCGCGAGCACCTCTACGACATGGACTACCTGCGCGAGGGCATCCACCTGCGCGGCTTCGCGCAGATCGAGCCGATCGTCGCCTACAAGAACGAGGCGTTCGAGCTCTTCACCGATCTCATGGCCTCGATCTGGGCGGACTTCACCCGGATGATCTTCAACCTCGAGGTCGAGGTCGGCGAGGAGGAGCAGGAGCCCGAGCGCCGCTACGAGCCCAGCGGCACCTCGACGGCGCCCGGCCGCGTGTCCTACTCCGGGGGCTCACAGGCCGCCCCGAGCGCGCTCGCGACGGCCGCGCAGGGCGACGTCGGCTACGCCGAGGAGGACTACGAGGCGCCGCCGCCGGTGCAGCAGCGCGTCCTCGACGAGGAGCAGCAGATCGGTCGCAACGACCCCTGCTGGTGCGGGTCGGGCAAGAAGTTCAAGCGCTGCCACGGCGCCTGACGCTTCCCGCCACATGGTCGAACCCCGTGGCCGATTCTCTGCCGCGCGGTCCATATCGACTGTGGGTCGCGCCGAAATAAGTTGAACGTCGAATTCACATGCCCGACTCGCGGGTGTGTGACCCGACTCGTAGGGGGTTTCGATGAACCGTCCCATTCGTGGGCAACGCCGTGCTGGGCGCTGGGCCCTTGGCGTCACGGTCGCCGCGACGGCGATCTTCGCCGTCGGCTGCGGCAGCAGCTCGAGCGACAAGAGCTCGTCCGGCGGTGGCAGCAGCAGCTCCGGGAGCACGATCCCCGTGGGCATCCTGCACTCGCTCAGTGGGACGATGGCGATCTCCGAGGTCTCCGTCCGCGACTCCGAGCTGCTCGCGATCGACGAGATCAACAAGGCCGGCGGCGTCCTCGGCAAGCAGCTGAAGCCCGTCATCGAGGACGGCGCCTCGGACTGGCCGACGTTCGCCGAGAAGGCGCAGAAGCTCATCTCGACCGACCACGTCGCCGCGACGTTCGGCGGCTGGACCTCGGCGAGCCGCAAGGCGATGCTGCCCGTCTTCGAGCGCAACAAGGCGCTG
>DATJEE010000286.1:0-2012 GCA_035496995.1 Solirubrobacteraceae bacterium
CGTGAGCCGGCGCGCCCTTCTCTGGGCGCTCGCCGTCGGTGCCGCGCTCGCCGTCCCGGCGCCGGGCTTTGCGGGCGGCACGACCGTGGGCCTCCGCCCGGGCGCCGACCCGGGAGTCGTCTCCGCGGCGATCGAACGCGCGACCGGTGCGCGTGCGACCGCCCTCGCGCCGCTCCGCGCGCTGTCCGTCGACGCCTCGGTGGCCGATGTTCGCAACGTCGCCGGCGTGGCCTGGGCCGAGCCCGACCGTGTGCGGCGGGTCTCCTTCGTCCCGACCGACCCGCTCGCGCCGAAGCAGTGGTACGCGGTGGCAAACCGGGCGTACGACGCCTGGGAGACGCCCCCGCCGCTCGCTCCGGTGCGGGTCGCCGTGATCGACTCAGGGATCGACCTCACTCACCCCGACCTCTCGCGTCAGGTCGCGGCGGCGAAGAGCTTCGTCGGAGGGACCGCCCAGGACACGCGCGGCCACGGCACGATCGTGGCCGGCATCATCGCCGCGCAGCTCGACAACGACGTCGGAATCGCGGGCCTTGCCCCGGCGGCGGAGCTGGTGGTCGCGAAGGTCGTCTCCCCGAACGGCACGATCTCGGTGCAGGCGGAGTCGCGCGCGATCCACTGGGCCGTCGACAACGGCGCGCGGGTCGTCAACGTCAGCCTCGGGGGGCTTCGCGATCCCCGCAACCCGGGCCGCGACACGTACTCCCGGCTCGAGCAGGAGGCGATCGCGTACGCCGTGAAGCGCGGAGCGGTCGTGGTCGCCGCCGTCGGCAACTCGGACCAGGCGCCTCGGACGCCGTGGCGTTTCGCGAGCTACCCGGCGGCGCTTCCGCATGTGCTCGGGGTGAGCGCGCTCACGCGCGGCGGCGCCTCCCCGGCGTTCTCGAACCGGGACGCCGTGTACAACGACGTGGCCGCCCCCGGCGAGGACATCCTCTCGACGTTCCCGCGATCGCTGACCGGCGAGCGTGCCTCCTGCGCCGACCAGGGCTACACGCCGTGCGCGACCGACGAGTTCCGCCCACCCGAGGGAACGTCGTTCGCGGCACCGCAGGCGAGCGCCGTCGCGGCGAACCTCCTCGGCGCGCGGCCGCTGCTCCGCCCCGAGCAGGTGACGGCGATCATCGAGCGGTCCGCGGTCGACTCCAGCGCGCAGACCGGCTGCCGCGCCTGCGCGCCCGGGCGCGACGCCTACACGGGCTGGGGCGCGCTCGACGCGACCGCCGCCATGACGGCGCTCGGCGGGCCGCTACCGCCGCGGGATGCCCACGAGCCCAACGACGACGCAGGCGAGGACGCGTACCGCCTCTACTTCCCCGCCGGCGAGAAGGCGCGGTTCGTGAAGGCGTCGCTCGACTTCTGGGACGACCAGGACGACGTCTACGCCGTCTACTTGCACCCCGGGGAGAAGCTCTACGCCTCGCTCGTGCCGTCGCAGGACGCCAGGGTGGCGCTCGCGCTCTGGCGGGCGGAGACGGTCGCCGTCGCCGATCTCGCGCGGCAGGACCTGCGCGTCCGCCTCTCGAACAGGCCGGGCCGCCGCGAGCGGCTCGGCTGGAAGGCCGACCAGGCGGGCTGGCACTTCCTCCAGGCGCGGCTCACCGCGCCGTCTGTCTCACCGGTCGCCTACCGGCTCTCGATCGTCCGCACCCGCTGAGGGAGCTCAGCCGGGGAGCAGCTCGTCGTCGGGAACGTCCCGGATCACGCGGGCGGGGCTGCCGACGACGACCTTCCGGGGAGGCACGTCCCTCGTCACCACGGCGCCCGCGCCGACGAACGCCTCCTCGCCGACCTCGACGCCCGGGCAGAGGATCGCCCCGCCGCCGACACGCGCGCCGCGACGGATCGTCGGCCCCTTCATCAGCTCGAGGCGCTTCTCGGTGCGGCCCATGAAGTTGTCGTTCGTCGTCACGACGCACGGCGCGACGAAGACGTCCTCCTCGAGCGTCGAATACGCCGTGACGTAGGCATCCGCCTGGATCTTCGTCCGCGCGCCGATCGTCGTGTCGTTC
>DATJEE010000287.1:0-13013 GCA_035496995.1 Solirubrobacteraceae bacterium
GCGCCGCCGAGGATGGTGTCGTTCCCGGCGTTGCCGTAGCAGCGGTCGTTGCCGGCTCCGCCGTCGATGTAATCGCGTGACCCGGAGCCGTTGATGCGATCGTCGCCGTTGTTGCCAAACATTTTATTCTTGCCCGCGCCACCGGTGAGCGTGTCCTTGCCGTCGCCGCCGGAGAGCCGGTCGTCGCCCCCACCGCCGTCGAGGTGGTCGCGACCTCGCCCGCCGAAGAGGATGTCGGCGCCCGCGCCGCCGGAGACGGACCGGTCGTCGCCGCGGTTTGCGTCGAGGTAGTCGTCGCCGTCGCCGCCGGCCAGCAGGACGTCGTTGCCGAAGCCGCGCTCGACGATGTAGTCGTCGCCGGGGCCGCCTGTCAGCCGGTCGTCACCGTCACCGCCGTCGACGCGGTCGTCACCGGGGCCGCCGTCGACGCGGTCGTTGCCGCTGCCGCCGTCGAGCCGATCGTCGCCGGTGCCGCCCTGCAGGCGATCACTCGCCGAGCCGCCGCGCAGCGTGTCCGCGCCGCCGAGCCCGAACAGGCTGTCGCTGCCGAACAGGCCACTGAGCGTGTCCGCACCCGGTCCACCCCGCAGCAGATCGGCGCCGCGCCCGCCCGTCAGCGACCGTGCATCCGCGACCGCCGGCGCGAGCAGCACGCAGGACGACAAGAGTGCGGCCACGATGCGCATCACGTCCGCTCATCGACAGCCGGCACCGAACAGTTGAACCGGCCGGGCCGCGCTCCGCTCAGGGACCGCCTGTCGAGGCCAGGTCAGGCGTCCTGCATCTGATCCGCCACGGTCCTCGCGGCGTCCGCGACGCGGGTCATCGCGTCGTGGATGCTGGTCGCCGTGCCCGCCTCCGCGTCGGCCTTCGCGATCACCGCCCGCAGCGTGCCGAAGTAGTCCGCTCCGACCGCAAGCCATGCGCGCTCGACGCGGTCGCGCGCCTCCTCGTCGTCCGGGAAGCAGATGAACTCGTCTGCACATCGCGCGGCGTACGCATACAGATCGGCGACGTTCACGGCCGGCTCTCCTGGTGGGCGACAAGTCTCGACGAGCCGTCCCCCACCGGTTGATCGCGTCACGTTACGCGCTCGCGACGAGGCGTGAGAGGGGACCGTCCTGTCGCGCGGTCAGCCGACGCGCTTGACGACGTAGCTGCGCCTGCCACCCGGTGTCTCGACCGTGACGGTGTCCCCGGCGCGGGCGCCGACGAGCGCGCGTGCGACCGGCGACTCGGAGGAGAGGCGGCCGGTCTTCAGGTCGGCCTCGGTCGGCCCGACGAGCGTGAACTCGTGTTCGCGCCCGGACGCCTCGTCGACGACCGCGACCGTCGAGCCGAACGCCACGACGTCGGCGGCCGCGCTGCGCTCGGCGACCTTCGCGGCCCGCAGCCGCTGATTCAGGCGCAGGATCTTCGTCTCCAGATGCGCCTGGTCGTCCTTGGCGATGTGGTACTCGGCGTTCTCCTTGAGATCACCGAGCTCGCGCGCCGCCTTGATGCGCACCGCCATCTCCGCGCGCCCGCGCGACTCGAGGTCCTCGATCTCCTCGCGCAGCGCCGCGAGGCCTTCGGGCGTGATGAGCTCGGGTTCTAGCATCGAACGAGCCTAGCGACCGGGCGCTCGAGCGCCGTCAGCTACTTGCACTGGATGCTCGAGAAGTCCTGGTGGCCGCGGTCCTTGCGGCAGCGCTGCGAGTCGAGGTCGCGGACGATCGTCCAGGCCCCGCTCTTCTTTTCCAGCGTGAGCTGATGGCGCTGGTCCTGGACGGAGTCGTCGCGGATCCCCTGGACGGTCACCGTCGCCGTCGCGTCGGTGTCGGACGTGCGGCACGTGTCGACGACGATCTTCTCGGCCTCGCCGACCTCCTTCGTCCCGATGACGATCTTGTCGACGTGCGCGCGCGCCGCCGCCTCGAGCGCCGCCTGCGACGAGAGGCAGTCCTTGTTGGCCTTCTTGTCGCCGCCACCGCACGCGCCCAGCGCGAGGACTGCCAGCAGGCACGACGTCAGCAGTCTCCCCCTCATCGCCGGCATGCTCTCATGCCACGGCCGCAGGCAGGGAATAGCGGCGCCGGATGTCGTAGAGCGTCGTGCGCTCGGCGGCCGGGCGGCCGGCGCGATGCGCGGCCGCGACGAGGTCCGCGGGCTCGAGGCGGACGCCGTGGTAGCTGCCCGCGAGGCGGCTGATGTTCTCCTCCATGAGCGTCCCGCCGAGGTCGTTGACGCCCCAGCGCAGGGCCTCCGTGGCGGCGTCGAGGCCCATCTTCACCCAGCTCGCCTGCACGCTCGGGACCGTGCGCCCGAGCGCGAGGCGGAACGCCGCGGTGTGCTTGAGGTTCTCCTCGCGCGAGATCTCCTCGACGCCGTGGGTGCGCCCCAGCAGCGTGTGAAACGGGATGAAGCTCAGCGGCACGAACTCCGTGATACCCCCGGTGCGCTCCTGCAGCGCGCGGATGACGCGCATGTGCTCGGCGAGCTCCCACGGCTCCTCGATGTGGCCGAACATCACGGTCGCCGTCGAGCGCAGGCCGGCGCGGTGCGAGGCCTCGATGATCTGCACCCAGCGCGCGACCGGCAGCTTGTTCGGGCTGATGCGCTCGCGCACGCCGTCGTGGAGGACCTCGGCGGCCGTGCCCGGCGTCGAGTCCAGGCCGGCGTCGCGCAGCCGCGCGAAGACCTCGGCCGGCGCCAGGCCGCTGACGTCGCACATGTGCGCGATCTCCATCGGCGAGTACGCGTGCAGGTGCAGCTGCGGCGCGGTCGCCTTCGCCAGGCGCAGCCAGCCGAGGTACTCCTCCAGGCCCCAGTCGGGATGGATCCCCGACTGCATGCAGATCTCCGTCGCGCCGAAGGCGACCGCCTCGTGGACGCGGCGGACGAACTCCTCGCGGCCGAGCTCGTAGGCGTCGGGCGAGCGCTTGCCCTGGCCGAAGCCGCAGAACGCGCACCCGACGATGCAGACGTTCGAGACGTTGATGTTGCGGTTGACGACGAACGTCACGGTCTCCCCCGCGAGCTCGCGGCGCAGCTCGTCGGCGGCCTGGCGCATGTCCTCGATCGCCTCGGGCCGCGTCTCGGCGAAGAGCGCCGTCAGCTCGTCGGCGCCGAGCTGCGCGCCGTCGCGCGCCCGGGCCACCGCGCCGGCGACGAGGTCCGGCCGCAGCGGGCGGGGCGCCTGCGTGCGGCCGCTGCCGTGGCGTGGGATGAAGCTCCAGTAGCGCGCCTTGACGACGTCCAGGACGCCCTGCGCCATCCACTGCGGGTCGATGTACCTCGGATAGACGCACAGGCGCTCGGTCAGCGCGACGCCCTCGCCGGCGAGCCGCTTGCGGACCTGGTGCGGCGACGGGAACGGATGCTCGGGCGAGATGTGGTCGCCGTTGGCGCTCAGGCCGCCGAGGTCCGTCGCGCCCGCGCGCACGAGCTCGGGCCACCAGTCGGCGAGGTTCGGCGGCACCTGGACGCCGACGTCGGGCATCAGGCGCCGGCACTCGCCGACGAGCCGGCGCATCTCGGCGACCGTGACCGGGGTCGCCCAGGCCGGGAGGTCGAGTCGCGGGCCGTGGCCGATGCCCGTCCGCCACAGCTCACGCGCGGCCTCGCCGGCGATCTCGCCGGGCTCGCGGCCGTAGTAGCTGGAGTGCGGGACGAAGTTCTGGAGGATGACCTCCTGCAGGTGCCCGTGCTCGGCATGGACGGCGGCGAGCGCCTCGAGCGCCTGCACGCGCTCGTCCTCGCTCTCGCCGATGCCGACGAGGATCCCGCTCGTGAACGGGATCCGCAGCTCGCCGGCGGCGGCGATCGTCGCCAGGCGCCGCGCCGGGTGCTTCGTCGGCGAGCCCTGGTGCGCGACGAGCTCGGGGTTGACGGACTCGAGCATGAGCCCCTGCGACGCGGTGACCTCGCGCAGCCGGGCGAGGTCCGCGCGGTCGAGGACGCCGAGGTTCGTGTGCGGCAGCAGCCCGCGCTCGAGCGCGCGCTCGCAAGCCCAGACGACGTAGGCGACGAAGTCGGCGTGGCCGTACGCGGCGAGCCGCGCGCGGACGCCGGCGTCGACCTCCGGCCGCTCGCCCGTGAGGACGAGCAGCTCCTTGACGTTGCGCCGCGCCGCCCCGTCGAGCAGCGCGACGACCTCCTCGGGCGCGTGGAGGTGCGTGCGGTGCGTCGCGAACGCGCAGTACTTGCAGTAGCAACGGCAGGTCCGCGACAGCGAGAGCGTCAGGTTGCGGCTGAAGGTGACCCGCCGGCGCACCGCCGGAAGGTTATTCGTCCGCTCAGGCTCAGCCGAGCTTGTCGATCGGAGCCACCGGGGCGGGCGGCTTGAGCGCGACCGCGCTGTAGGCCAGGGCGGCCGCCACCGCCCCGAGGATCGGCGCGACGATGAAGGCGAGCAGGAACGTCCCGGCCGGGCCGAACTCGCCGGTGACGAGCGCCGGGCCGAACGCGCGCGCCGGGTTGAAGCCCGCGCCCGTCATCGGGGCGATGAGCATGACCGCGGCACCGAGCGTCGCGCCGATGACGAAGGGCGCCCAGGCCCGGTCGGACGTCGGGTTGACGGCGACGCCCATGATCGCCCACATCAGCGCGAACGTGCCGATGAACTCGGCGAGGCAGCCGGCCAGCGCCTTGCCGCCGAGGAGGTCCTTGGAGACCCCGACGGCGCCGAAGTTCACAGCGTCGCCGGCGCCGCTCTGGATGAGCGCCTTGGCGACCAGCACCGCGAGGACGCCCCCGGCGAGCTGGACGACGATGTAGATCGCCGCGTCGACGGGCGCGATCTGGCGGATCGCGCAGAGCGCGATCGAGACCGCCGGGTTGAAGTGCCCGCCCGAGACGCCGCCGAGCGTCGCGATGAGCATCATGAGCCCGAACGTGTGGACGAGCCCGATCGCGACGAGGTCGGGGCTGCCGCCGCCGCCCGCGTAGACCGTGACGGCGAGCGCGATGAAGAGGACCAGCAGGAACGTCCCGACGAATTCGGCGACGTAGGCCGGGTTGCTGCGACGTTCCATGTGCTCTCCAGTGGTTCGGCGTAGGCGGGCGGGCGCCACCGTATCCTCGCCGGGCTATGCGTTGCAAGGCTCTCGCGGCGGTTGCACTCACGATCGCCGCCGCGCTCGGCGGCTGTGGCGCGTCCGACGCCGACCGCGCGCCCAATCGCGCGGCGAACCTCATGCTGGACTTCCAGCCCAACGCCGTGCACACCGGGATCTACATGGCGGTCGCCCGCGGCTATGACCAGGCGCTCGGCGTGACGCTGCACATCCGCGTGCCGTCGGGCTCGACCGACGCCGTCAAGCTCCTCGTCGCCGGCAGGACGGACTTCGCCGTCCTCGACATCCACGATCTCGCGATCGCGCGCGAGCGCGGCCGCGACCTCGTCGGCGTCATGGCGCTCGTCCAGACGCCGCTGGCGGCGATCCTCGCCCAGCCCTCGATCCGCACGCCGCGCGACCTCGAGGGACACCGCGTCGGCGTCACCGGCCTGCCGAGCGACGACGCCGTCCTGCGCTCGATCGTGGCCGGCGCCGGGGGTGATCCCGCGAAGGTCCGGGCGACGACGATCGGCTTCGGCGCGGTGCCGGCCCTGCTCGCGGGCCGCGTCGCGGGCGCGACGGCGTTCTGGAACGCCGAGGGCGTCGCGCTGCGGGCCAAGCGCCCGGGGATCCACGAGTTCCGCGTCGACGACTACGGCGCCCCGGCCTATCCCGAGCTCGTCCTCACCGTCACGCGCCAGACGCTGCAGGACTCGCCGGCGCTCGTGCGCGCGACGATCGCGGCGCTGTCACGCGGCTACTCGGAGGTCCTCGCCGATCCCGAGAGCGGCGTCAGCGCGCTCGTCACGGCGGTGCCCGGCCTGAAGCAGGAGGAGGTCCAGCGCGAGCTCGACGCCGTCTCGCCGTCCTTCCGCGAGGGCGTGCCCGCGTTCGGCGTGCTGAGCCGCGCGCGGCTGCAGGCCTGGGCGCGCTGGGAGCTGAAGTTCGGGCTCGTCAAGAAGCTGCCGGACGTCGCGCGGGCATTCGACGGGCACTACGTGCCGCCCGACGGGCG
Source organism: Solirubrobacteraceae bacterium (assembly GCA_035496995.1). Lineage (GTDB taxonomy): Bacteria > Actinomycetota > Thermoleophilia > Solirubrobacterales > Solirubrobacteraceae > CADCVQ01. Next base: position 6,055 of record DATJEE010000287.1, read on the forward strand.
CGACTGAGGCTCCTCCAGCAGGCGCGCGACGAGCGCGGCGCCGTCGCGGGCCATCCGCGAGCGCGGGACGACGAGGTCGAAGCCCGCCGCCAGCGCGGCGGCGCGGACCTCGGGCGCCGTGTGGGCGAAGGTGGCGAGCACGCGGGCGTCGCCGAGCGTGCCCTCGGCCCTCATCCCTGCGACGAGCGCGATGCCGGCGTCGGCGTCGAAGAAGAGGTCGACGACGAGCAGGTCGATGCCGTCCGCCGCCGCGCGGGCGCCGTCCGCGGAGCCGACGACCGTCACGTCGTGGCCGGCGGCGGCGAGCATGCCCTGGACCTTGGAGCCGAAGAGGAGGTCGGGGACGTGCGCGACGACGCGCGCCATCGCTACTGCGCGCGGCTGCGCTTGAACTCGTCGCGCACGGACTGCGGGCGGCCCCACATCTGCTTGACCTCGACGCGGCCCGAGCGCAGCTCGCGCAGGACGAGCTCGCCCGCGATCCCGGCGTCGTCGAGCAGCTTCAGCGCCCCGTGGACGGTCTCCGCGGCGGCGGCGTGGCCGAAGCGGTGCGCGACGAGCAGGCGCCAGTGCCAGTCGTGCTGTGAGTAGGGCTGGGCGTTGATCGTCACGAGGTACGTCGCGGCGTCGATGTAGCGGCGCTCGTCGGCGATCCGCAGGTCGAGCTCGAGGTCGGTCCAGTCGTCGGGGAGCGAGTCGACGATCTGCGAGAACGTGTCGGCGAGCGCCATGGGTCGCAGGCTATCGGTGCGGGCGGGACGGATGGGCCCTCCCACCCGGCTATCCTCGGCCGCATGGCGATTCTCACCGAAGACCTCGCCGCCGAGTACGCGGTGCTCACGCAGGGCTGCGGCCTGCTGGACCGCTCCGAGCGCGGCAAGCTCGCGCTGACGGGCCCGGGCGCGCGGGAGTTCCTCGCCGGCCAGGTGACGAACGACATCGTCGGCCTCGCCGACGGCAGCGGCTGCTACGCGGCGTTCCTGACGCCGAAGGGCAAGATGCTCGGCGACCTGCGCGTCCTCGCGATTGGCGGCGCCGAGCCCGAGCTCGCGCTCGACACCGAGCGCGCGACGCTGCAGGCGCTCTTCGACATGATCCGCCGCTTCAAGATCGGCTACGAGCTCGAGCTGCACAAGCGCACGGTGCAGCGCGGGCTGCTGTCGCTCATCGGGCCCGGCGCGCGGGCCGTCGCCGGCGCCGACGCCGCGCAGCTCGGCGAGACGGAGCACGCGCACGCCCCGGGGACGATCGGCGGCCGCGAGGTGCTGCTCGTCGCCACCGACGTCGGGGTCGACGTCTTCTGCGACGCCGAGGACACCGACGCGGTGCTCACGGCGCTGCTGGAGGCGGGCGCGGTCGCGGTCTCCGAGGCGGCGGCCGAGATCCTGCGCGTCGAGCACGGCCGCCCGCGCTACGGCGCCGAGCTCGACGACGGCGTGATTCCCCAGGAGGCGGGCCTCAACGAGCGCGCCGTGAACTTCACGAAGGGCTGCTACGTCGGCCAGGAGACCGTCGCGCGGCTCTTCTACCGCGGCAAGCCCAACCGCCACCTGCGCGGCCTGCGCCTCAGCGAGCCGGCCCCGTCCGGCGCCGAGCTGCGCCTCGGCGAGCGCGTCGTCGGCCACCTCGCGACCTCGCTCGTCTCCCCGACCTACGGGCCGATCGCGCTCGCCCTCGTGCGCCGCGAGGCCGCCGTCGGCGACACGGTCGACGTCGAGGGCGGCGCGACCGCCGAGGTCGTCGAGCTGCCGTTCACTCAGGCCTGAGCGGCCACGAACGCCGCGAGCGCGGCCGCCGTCGGGACCGGGTCCAGCGCGAGCGCGGGCGCGTCGTGCGCCGCAAGCCAGGTCTGGACGATCCGCGCCTCGCCGATCGCGTCGGGCGCCAGGTCGCCGCCGGCCCGGCGCAGCGCGTCCAGCGTGCGGCCGTGCAGGTCACCGGCCTCCTCGAGGGCGTCCCAGTCGGCGACGCGCCCGCCGACGAGCCAGAAGGCGTCGTAGCGCGGCCGCCGCGGGTGCGGCGCGAGCACGAGCCGCGGGCGCGCGTGGATCGCCGCGAGCGGGCCCTGCAGCGCGCGCACGAGCGCGGCGATCCGCTCGCGCCGGCGCCGCAGCCAGGCCGCGCGCTCGTAGCGCTGCTCGGCCGCCGCCGCGCGCATCTGCGCGTCGAGGTGTGCGAGCAGCGCCGCGCCCCCGTCGCCCGCGCCGGTGAAGAGCGCGAGCGCCTCGTCCAGCCGGCGGCGGTAGACGTTCGGATCGAGGTCGTTGAGGCACGGCGACATGCAGCGCCCCATCTGCCCGTAGGCCGACGGCCACGGCCGCAGGCGCAGCGCGCGGCCGCAGTGGCGCAGGCCGAAGAGCGAGTCCAGCTGCTCCTTGAGCTCGACCGCCGCGGCGCGGCTGCGCAGCGGCCCGACGGTCACGGCGTGCCCTGCGGCCGGCTCGCGCGCGACCTCGAGCACGGGGTAGGCGATGTCCAGGCGGCAGCGCAGGTAGACGAACGCGTCGTCGTGCTTGTGGACGACGTTGCCCGGCGGGCGCAGCTCGCGGATGAGCCGGTGCTCGAGCACGAGCGCGCCGAGCTCGGAGTTCGTCGTGCGGTGGTCGACGATCGCCGTCTGCTCGGTCCAGCCCTCGGCACGGGCCGACGGCGCGAAGTGCGAGCGCGCGCGGGTGCGCAGCGAGACGGACTTGCCGACGTAGAGCACCTGCCCGGCGGCGTTGCGCATGAGGTAGACGCCGGGCTCGTCGGGCAGGCCGGCGGTCGACGGTGCGCCGCGCTTCGTCGCGCCGCCCGCGAGCGTGCGGGTGGCGCGCGGACGCCGGCGCTGCGGCCGGACCGGCCGCAGCGCGACGAGCGCGTCGGCGACGGTGGCGGCATGGGCGCACAGGCGCCCGAAGAGCGCGCAGAAGACGCGCGCGCAGGTCTCGGCGTCGGCGAGCGCGCGGTGCTGCGTCTCGACCTCGATGCCGAGCGCGTCGGCGAGCGCGGCGAGCCGGCGCTGCCGCGCGAGCGGGGCGAAGCGGCGCGCGAGCGCGACGGTGCAGATCACGGGCGGGTCGGGCCACGGCACCTGCGCGCGCTCGAAGGCCTGGACGAGGACGCGGCGGTCGAAGGCGGCGTTGTGGGCGACGAGCACGCGCGCCTCGAGCAGGTCGGCCAGCTCGGGGAGCGTCGCCTCGGCGGGCGGCGCGGCATCGACCATCTGCTGCGTGATCTGCGTGAAGCGCTGGATCATCCGCGACAGCGGCGCGCCGCCCGCGACGAGCGTCTCCCAGCGGTCGTGCAGCTCGCCGCCGCCGACGAGCACGGCCCCGACCTCCGTGAGCTCGCAGGCCTCGCCGCCGAGCCCGTTGGTCTCGGTGTCGACGACGAGGAACTCCGTCGTGGCCAGCGGCTGGGCGAGCAGGTCCATCGTCGCCAGCGTGCCGTGCGGACCCGACGCCATGCACGCGTGGTTGCAGCCGCCGGTGGAACATTCGCCGACCGGAGGCGGAGGTAGCCTTGAGCGCATGTCGCCCGTGGCCGAACGAGGAGAGTGATGACGACCTTCGCCGCCCAGCCCGAGACCGAGCGCCGCCTGGCCGAGCTCGACGCCCTCACCCGCACGGCGTGGGGCACGTACCGCGAGGAGCTGCGCGAGCTCGCGGGCCGCTCCTACGACGTCGCCGAGGCGGCCGCGTGGGAACAGCTGCAGGCGACGCTGCGCGAGCTCGAGTCCGAGCGCTCGGCGCTCGCCGCCGCACCGACCTCCGGCTGACCGCCGCGACGTTAGGGCCTGCCCGCCGCGCTGGGGTAGGTTTCCACGGAGTTGTCACGAGGATGGTGAGACAGGTCGACGCCCAGCGCAGGATGCCACGGGCCGCCCTCGCGGCTCTCATTGCACTGCCTTTCGCGCTATCGGGCTGCGGCGGCGGGGACGACTTCGCCAACGAGCCCGCGCCGGCGCCACCGGTCACGGTGAGCGCGGCGATCTCCGCCGCCCGGGTGACCGTCTCGCCGGCGCGCCTGGGCGCAGGCACGATCAAGCTCATCGCGAGCAACCAGACGGCGACCTCGCAGCGCCTGACGCTGCGCAGCCAGGGGGCCACCGTGAAGCTCGAGCAGAGCACCGGGCCGATCAACCCGGGCGACACGGCCTCGCTCACGGCGACGCTCACCGCCGGCCGCTATCGCGTCACCGCGCGCTCGCCGGCGATCGACCCCGCGCGGATCGTCGTCGGGACCGCGCGGCGCGGTTCCGCGGACGGCCTCTTGCAGCCGTAGCGTCGCGCCGCGGTCCTTGCGACACTGGGCGGCCATGCGCCGGCACCGAGTCCTCCCCGCCGCGCTCTCCGTCCTCGCGCTGACCGCGGGCGCCGTCCTGCTCTCCGGCAGCGGCTCGTCGGCCGCGCCGTCGAAGTCGCAGGAGCTCTTCAAGAAGACGCTGCTCGACGACGACAAGACGAGCCCCGCGATCAAGCGCCTGCTCACCGACGGCGGCGGCTTCGTCGCGCCGGACACGGTTTTCGCCGACCTCACGGGCGACGGCCGCTCGGACGCGCTCGTCCTCGTCGAGACGGGCGGCGCCGGCGGGGCCGTGGCGCTCTATCTCTTCAGCACCGACGGCGAGGCCGCCGACAGCCCGCTGCGCGCCGTCTATCGCTCGCAGCGGCTCTACCGCGCGACGGTCGAGCCCGCCGGCGCGGTGCTCAAGCTGCGCACGCCGAAGTTCGCTCTCGGCGACGACGTGTGCTGTCCGGCGAAGATCACCCAGCGCGAGTACACGTGGAGCGCGACCGCCAAGACGATGACGCTGCAGGACTCGCTCGAGTTCGACGGGCCGACGACGACCGGCTAGTGCCCGTCGGGGTGGCGCGCCGGGCGCCCGGCGTGCATCGTGTCGATGATCTTGCCATCCGGGTGGCGCAGGTACGCGACATGCGAGTCGTCCTTCCAGACGGGACCCGGCAGGCCCGCGTACAGGATCAGGTCGCCGGTGTGCGTGAGCTGGCTCGTACCCTCGCGGCTGTAGACGTAGGCGGTCTGGCCGGCGCCGAGCTCGCCCTCCGGGAACACGTAGACGCGCTCGTGGTGCTGCCCGGTGCAGTCCGTCAGCTCGAGCCCCGTCACGGGCACCGGCTCGGCGCCGTCGTTGACGACCTCGACGTACTCGCTGGAAGTCCCGGATCCGCGCTGCACGACGGCGCAGATGTGCAGGCCCATGCCGCGCGGGCGCTCGTGATGCGCATGCAGCGGCACGTCGGTTCCAAGCCATTCTCCGGACACGTACGCAGGGTATCTGCCCGGGCCGTGAGGCGATCGCCGGCGACGGCCCGCACGGTGGCGATCCACGATGAAGTCTCCGCCCAACGCTCGCGCGCGGAAGGATGAGCCGCTCCTACGACGTCGTGGTCGTCGGCACCGGGGCGATGGGCGGCGCGGTCGTCTACCAGCTCGCCAAGGCGGGCGCCCGGGTGCTGGGGATCGACCGGTTCGCGCCGCCGCACGTCCATGGCTCGACGCACGGCGACTCGCGGATCACGCGGCTCGCCGTCGGCGAGGGCGCGCACTACGTCCCGCTCGCGATCCGCTCACACGAGCTGTGGCGCGAGATCGAGGCCCGCACCGGCGAGGAGCTCCTCACCGCCACCGGCGGCGTCGTGATCTCCGTCCCCGGCGGTCGCGGCCAGCACGGCGCCGGCGACTTCCTCGCGACGACGATCGCCGCGGCGCAGGCCCACGGGATCACGCACGAGGTGCTCGACGGCAGCGCGCTGGCCGAGCGCCTGGCGCCGTTCACGCTGCGCGGCGACGAGCGCGGCATGTTCGAGCCGAGCGCCGGGTTCGTCAGGCCCGAGCGCGCGGTCGCCGCGCAGTTGCGGCTGGCGCGCGAGCACGGCGCCGACCTCAGGACCGGCGAACGGGTCATCTCGGCCGGCGAACGCCGGGTCGTCACCGACGCCGGGACGTACAGCGCCGGGACGATCGTGCTCGCCGCCGGCCCCTGGCTCCCCGAGCTGCGCCCCGAGCTCGCCTCGGCGTTCAGCGTGTCCCGGCAGGTCCTGCACTGGTTCGCCCTCGCGCCCGGGACCTACGAGGCCCACCGGGACCTGCCGGTGTTCATCTGGATCACCGGCGACGGCCCCGAGGAGTTCTTCTACGGCTTTCCGGCGATCGACGGAGCCGACGGTGGGGTCAAGGTCGCATCCGAGCAATTCCGGGCCGCGACGACCCCGGCCGCGTGCGGCCGCGAGGTCACTGTCGGGGAGTCGCGGCAGATGCACGCACGGTTCCTCGCCCGCCGGCTTCCCGGCCTGCAGGCCCGAACGGTCAAGGCGACGACCTGCCTCTACACGAGCACCGCCGACAGCGGGTTCGCGATCGGCGCTCACCCCCGCGACGCCGACCTGCTCATCGTCTCGGCGTGCTCGGGCCACGGCTTCAAGCACTCCGCGGCCATCGGCGAAGCCGTCGCGCAGCTCGCGCTCACCGGGGCGAGCGCGATCGACCTGCAGCCGTTCGCGCTCGGCCGCGGGACATCGTGACCTCGGTCAGCTGAGCAGGTCCAGCGCGGCGCCGACGATCGTCTCGGCGTCGATCCCGAAGTGGCGGTAGAGGTCGTCGACGTCGCCGGACTGGCCGAAGTCGGCGACCCCGAGGCAGGCGATGGCGTCGCGGCGAATCGCGGCGAGGAAGCTCAGGGTGTGCGGGTGGCCGTCGAGCACGGAGACGATCGGCGATCGGCGTGCCAGGGGGAACAGGTCCTCGAGGATCCAGTCCTCACCGTCGGCGAGACCGCTTCTGGCCTGCAGGGCGCGGAAGACGAGGTCGGCGGAGGTGAGGTTGACCACGTCGACGACGTGCCCTGCGCGCGTCAGCTCGTCGGCGGCGGCGATGACCTCGGGGATGATCGCCCCCGTCCCGACGAGCGTCACCGCAGGGATGCCGTCGGGCCGGCGCAGCGGATATCCGCCGGC
>DATJEE010000288.1:0-8171 GCA_035496995.1 Solirubrobacteraceae bacterium
CGATGTCCTGGTAGATCGCCCGGGCGAGGGCGCCGCCGCGGGCGAGCTCCTCGATCTGCTCGTCGTAGTCGGGCGAGCCGAGGATCGCCTTCTCGAAGATCGCGGGGTTGGACGTCTCGCCGCGCAGCGAGTCCTCCTCGACGAGGCGCCGCAGCTCGCCGCCGAGCGTGAGCGAGCGCCGGATCTGATCCAGCCAGACCGCTGTCCCCGCCGCCGTCAGGGCGGCCATCCGTTCGTTTACTTCGACCGCCTGGCTCACGAGCCCGCCTCCGATCGTCCGAGTTCCAGGGTCAAGACCTCATGCCGCAGGTCCCGTGTGCATCGTCCCACAGGACACCGCCCGGCCAGGGTTTTTCCCACGAGATTCACCAGCGCGCGTCGAGCCCGTCGCGCTCCATGACCTGCACCTTGCCGACGCGGCGGACGTGGCGCTCCTCGCCGCTGAAGGTCGCCGCGCAGAACGCCTCCGTGAGCTCCGTCGCGATCGCCGATCCGATGACGCGGGCGCCGAGGCACAGGACGTTGCAGTCGTCGTGGCTGACGCACTGACCGGCGGTGTAGTGGTCGTGGGCGGTCGCGGCGCGGATCGCGGGCAGCTTCGTCGCGGCGACCGCGACGCCCGCCCCCGAGCCGCAGACGAGGATCGCGCGCTCGGCCTCGCCGGCGGCGATCGCGCGCCCGACGGCGAGCGCGACGTCGGGGTAGTCGTCGTGGCTGCCGAGGTCGTGGACCTCGTGGCCGGCGGCGATCACGGCGTCGTGAACCGTCTCGCGCAGCGGGACGCCCGCGTGGTCGACGGCGAGCGCGATCCTCATCCCGTCGCCGCCGTGCGCGCCGCCTGCGGGCCGAGCCCCTGCTCGTGCTCGGCCTCGTGCCCGGCCAGCAGCGCGGCGCCGCGCACGCCCGCCAGCGAGCCGTAGCGCGCCTGGCGGATCTCCGTCCGCGTCCCGACGCCGGTCAGCGTGTAGCGCCGCGCCTCCTCGCGGGCCGGTGCGAGCAACAGCTCGCCGGCGCGCGAGACGCCGCCGCCGACGACGACGACGTCGGGATCGAACGTGTTGATCGCGTTGGCGATGCCGATGCCGAGGCGGCGCCCGAGCAGCTCGATCGCCGCGCAGGCACCGGGATCGCCCTCGCGCGCGGCCTCCATCGTGCGCTTGTCGGGCAGCCCGTGCTCGTGACCGAGCTCGTTGAGCGCGCTGCCGGAGGCGAGCGACTCCAGCGAGCCCGGCTGCGGGAAGCGGCCGGCGTGCGCGAACGGGGCGCGGCGCAGGTCGGCGCCGACGATCGTGTGGCCGAGCTCGGCCGCGGCGCCGGTCGCGCCGCGGTAGATGCGGCCGTGGATGACGATGCCGCCGCCGACGCCCGTGCCGACGGTGAACATCACGAGGTGCCTGGCGACGAGGGCCCCATCGTCGTCGTAGGCCTCGGCGAGCGCGGCGCAGGTGGCGTCGTTGTCGACGTACACCGGGACGCCGAGGCGCTCGCGCAGGACCTCGCGCAGCGCGATGTCCTGCAGCGGCACGTTGACGGACGAGCGCACGCGGCCGGACTCGAAGTCGACGACCGAGGGCACCGCGACGCCGACGGCGCAGGCCTCGCCGGCGCGGCCGATCGCCGCCACGAGCTGGTCGACGAGCTGCTCGCCGCCGCGGGTGTCGGTCGGCTCGATCTGCGGCGTCTGCAGGGTCGCGCCGTCGAGCGCCGCGACCGCGATCTTGGTCCCCCCGACGTCGACACCGATCAGCCGTTGGCTCATGCGCTCCTCTGCTCGATACCCACTGTCTTCGAGAATGGCACACCGGGTAGCTTGCGCTGCGTGGACGAGCCCGATGTCGCCGAGACGTTCCTGCGCCTCGGCGGCTCGCTCGACTATCCGATCCTCATCGTGACGGCGGCCGACGGCGACCGCCGCGAGGGCTGCGTCGTCGGCTTCGCGACGCAGTGCAGCTTCGATCCGCCGCGCTTTCTCGCCTGCATCTCGCGCGCCAACCGGACGTTCGCCCTCGCCGAGCAGGTCGACGCGCTCGCCGTCCACCTCGTCCCGCGCGGCGCCTTCGGGCTCGTCGAGCTCTTCGGCGGCGAGACGGGCGACGACGTCGACAAGTTCGCGCGCTGCGCGTGGCGCCCGGGCCCGCGCGGGCTGCCGATCCTCGACGCCTGCCCGGCGTGGTTCGCCGGCGAGGTCCGTGCGCGCCACGACCTCGGCGACCACGCGGGCTATCTCCTCGCGCCGGTCGCGGCGGCGTTCGCGGACGGCGACTGGGTCAGCGTGCACGACGCGCGCGACATCGAGCCCGGCCACCCGGCATGAGCGCCACGCCCGCCCGCAACGAGCCGCCGGTGACGCTGCGCCGGCTGCTCCCGCAGCCCGCCGAGCTCACCGCCGACGAGCTCGCCGCGACGCTCGACTTCGCCGCGCTCGCGCCCCCCGCGCGCCCGTACGTCGCGGTGAACATGGTCGCGACGGTCGACGGGCGCGCGACCGTCAGCGGCCGCACGGCGCCGATCTCGAGCACCGCCGACCGCCAGGTCTTCCACGCGCTGCGCACGCGCGTGGACGCCGTCATGGTCGGCGCCGGGACGGTCCGCACGGAGCGCTACGGGCGTCTCGTCCGCGACCCGGCCCGCCGCGAGCAGCGCCACGCGGCGGGCCTCGATCCCGACCCGCTGGCGATCGTCGTCAGCGGTCGCCTCGACATCCCGCCCGACGTCCCGCTGCTGCAGGACCCCGCGCAACGGGTCGTGTTCGTCACCGCCTCCGACGCCGTCATCGAGGGCTGCGCGGCCTCGGTCGCGTACCTGCGCTCGCCGGCGGTCGACCTGCCCGCGGCGCTCGCGCGGCTGCGCGCCGAGCACGGCGTGCGCTCGATCCTCTGCGAGGGCGGCCCGACGCTCAACGGCTCGCTGCTCGCCGAGGATCTCATCGACGAGCTGTTTCTCACGACGTTCGCGACCGTCGCGGGCGGCGCGGGCGCGCTGACGATCGTCGAGGGCGGCGCCGTCGCCGGGCCGCGGGCGCTGGAGCTCGTCTGGCTGCTGGCGTGCGGCAGCGAGCTGTTCGCGCGCTACGCCCGGGCTCGCTGACGGCAGCGCACGGTGCTGTCGTCGAGGACGCGGCCGTCGGCGGCGACGAAGCGCAGCCGCGCGCGGCCCGGGCGCAGATCGATCCGCAGGGCGCCGTAGTCGGCGTCGTCGCCGAACGCCAGGCGCGCCTCGCGGTGCAGGCCGTAGTGCTCGTGGCCGCCGGCGCCGGAGACGACCTGCGTGACCCCGCCGACGGGGCGGTAGCGCTGCATGTTGTGGTCGTGGCCTGAGACGGCGAGGACGGCGTGCCCGCGCAGGGCGTCGAACAGCGGCGCCACGTCGGCCTGGTCGCCGTGGCGCCCGATGCTGAAGCGCGGGCGGTGCCAGAACGCCAGCCGGCAGGTCCCGGGCGCGCGCAGCTCGCGCTGCAGCCAGCGGACCTGGCGCGAGCCGGCGCCGTGCGGCGCCTCGGAGTTCAGGCTCAGGAGCTTCCAGCCGCCGGAGGTGAAGGCGTAGTACGCCGGCGGCGTCGTGCCGGTGATCCTGCGCCAGTAGGGCTCGTAGCCGTCCCCGCGCTGGGGCCACTCGTGGTTGCCGGGCGTCGGCGCGGTGCGGGAGGCGAGCCTGCCGTAGGTCGTCGCGTAGGCGTCGCGGTAGTCGTCGGCGGTCCCGTCGCCGCGGACCGCGCCCTCGATCGTCCCGCCGTAGACGTCGCCGAGGTAGAGCAGGCGGTCGGGGTGCCCGGCGGCGATGCGGGCGACGACGGCCTTCGCGGCGCTGCCGCCGTCGGCGCCGTCGCCGACCGCCCAGACGACCGCGTCCCCCGCGGGCCCGGAGGGCAGCCATGCGCCGGCCGGCTCGTGCAGCGGCGGGGCCGGGTCGTGCCGGCGGGCGGCGACGACGGCCGCGGCGAGCGCGACGGCGACCGCGAGCGCCGCCGCCAGAGCCCAGCGCCGCCTGCCGCGCGCGAACGTCACGCCCACGTCTTACACGGTCGCGCCTGAATGCAGCCGGACTACCATCGGCCCATGGACGAGGAACGGGTCGCCCTGGCCGGCATCGCCGCAGCCGACGCGCACCTCGGGCGCCCGGTTCCGCTGCCGTCGGCGCCGCTGCCGCTCGCCCGCTGGGTCGAGGTCGTCGCGCAGGGCCCGCAGGCCGTGCAGGTCGAGTGGAACCTCGACGACACGCGGGCGCTGTCGCCGGGCCGGCTGACGCTCTACGTCGGGCTGCGCGCGCCGGTCGAGCGCGGGCTGCCCGCGCCGCACGTCCTCGGGCGCTACGCGCACCGCGAGGCCCCGCTGGAGGAGGCGTCGCCGCAGCTGCGCCCGGTGCACGAGCTCGCGTGGGAGCAGGACGGGTTGCATCTGCGCCTCACGGGCCAGGGACCGTGGGCGCTCGCCGAGCTCGTCGCGCTCGCCGACTCGACCGGATAGCTTGAGCGCATGGAGCGGCTGACGATGAAGGAGTTGCTGGCCGTCGTCGGCGGCCTGCTGCTGGGCGGCTGCATCTTCGCGCCGTGGTATGCGGCGGTCAGCCCGCTGGCCACGATCGCCGGCGTCACCGGGCGCGGCACCTACAGCGGCTGGGAGGCGCACCAGATCCTGCGCTGGGTCCTGCTCGTCATGGCGGTCGCGCCGCTGATCCTCGCCTACATCGTCGCCCGCGACCATCAGCTCACCTGGGCGCGCGGCGAGCTCACCGCGGTGCTCTCGATCGCCGCCGTCGGCGTGCTGCTCTACGTCGGTGTCGTCGATCGCCCGGGCAACCCGCCCGCCCAGATCGAGCTGCGCTGGGGCTGGTACGTCGCGCTGCTCGGAAGCATCCTCATGCTCGGCGGCTCCGCGCTGCGCACGGGGGAGATCGAACGGCGGCGCAAGCCGCCGGGCACGATCTGAGCTGCGCCGGGCGGCCGCTGAAACCTTTCGCAACGAGCGGGGTACTTCGTGCTGTTCCGTACAAACTGTCGCGTCAATTAAGGAGGCGTGATGGAACAACTCAAGCGGCTCGATCCGCTCTGGATCGCCCTGCTCATCGTCGGTGGCCTGAACTGGGCCATCCTCGCGCTGTTCGACACGAATGTCGTAGCCGAGATCTTCGGTACGGGTACCGCTGCGGACGTCATGTACGTCCTCGTCGGGATCGCGGCGCTCATGTTCGTCCCGCGCCTGCTCGACGACCTGCACGTCACCCACCGCACCCACGCCAAGGGCGCCTGACCCCACCTGACCCGCACGCCCGGCCGCCGCACGCGGCCGGGCCGGCGGTCCTACGCCGCCGTCTGCTCGGCGGGCGGCGCCGGGTCGGGGACCTCGTCGGCCGTCTCGGGGACGTAACGCCCGACGACCGACTCCGCGAGGTCCAGCCGCGCGAGCGACTTCAGGAAGCTGTGCGTGACGAGGACGTGGATCCGCGACTGCGTCGCGGAGTAGAACCAGCGCGCCACCGCGCTCGCGAGCGCGGGATAGAAGTTCGCCACCTCGACCTCGACGTGGACGAGCCCGGTCCGGTCGTCGACCGGCGCGCAGCGGCGGACCTCGATCTGGAGGTAGCCGTCGCCGCCGTGGGCGCTGCGCGAGACGAGGACGCCGCTGGCGATCCGCCAGCGCACGCGCCCGCAGGTCGCGTCCATCTCATATTCCGGGGCCTTGAAGCGCAGCAGGACGAACGGCCGCGTGACGAGGACGACCGCGCGCCCGTCGTCTGAGTAGACGACGCGGATGAGGCCGAGCGTGATGCGCGTGAGGTAGCGCCAGTACGTGCGGGCGAGGCGCTCGAGGTGCATCGGCGTCCACAGCTCCTCGAGCGCCGTCGCCGGCAGCCGGATGTCGGCCGCCTGGACGGAGCGCACGGCGCCGCGCCCGTCGATCGTCGTGTGCTCCTCGGGGTCGACGATCGTCGCGTGCGCGAGCGTCTTGGAGCGCAGGAGCAGCCGCCGGATCCCCGCGAACCAGAGGACCGCGAGAACTGCGGCCGCGAGGAGGACGGCGGCGAGCTCGGCCATGCCTCACACGGTACCCCGGCGGCGCCGCGGTGCACGCGAAACCCGCGCATGGGAGGGCGTTTGCGGTCCCCGGGGGATCGGATATGTTCGCCGCATGTCACTCGAGCGAGCAACCGCACCCGATCCGCACGACCTGCTGCCGCCGGCGCCGTCGTTCTCCGTCGAGAGCGACGACGTCCAGGACGGCGCCCCGCAACCGGCGATCCACGCGCATCCGAGCGCCGGCGGCGAGAACGTCTCCCCGCACCTGCGCTGGTCGGGCTTCCCCGAGGAGACCAAGAGCTTCGCCGTGACGTGCTACGACCCGGACGCGCCCACGGGCAGCGGCTTCTGGCACTGGTCGGTGTTCAACATCCCCGCCGGCACGACGGAGCTTGCGACCGGCGCGAGCTCCGACGGCCTGCCGGAGGGCGCCGTCGAGGTCCGCAACGACTACGGCGAGACCGGCTACGGCGGCGCCGCGCCTCCCGGCGGCGACATCGAGCACCGCTACGTCTACACGGTGTTCGCCGTCGACGCCGAGTCGCTCGACATCCCGGCCCAGGCGTCCCCGGCCTACGTCGGCTTCAACCTCACGTTCCACACGCTCGCACGCGCGGCGATCCGGCCGACGTTCCAGGTCGCCGGCTGAACCGCTACGACGCCGCGGGCGCGGGCGTCGCGACCCGCGCGTATCCGATGCCGCCGGCCTGGAAGCCCAGGGCGTCGGCGGTCGCCTGCGTGAGGTCCCACGTGTAGGCGCCGTTGAACGGCCCGCGGTCGATGACGGGGACCGTCGTCTCGCGGCCGCGGTACATGATCAGGACCATCGTCCCGCACGGCAGGTGGCGGTGCGCGACGCCCTGCGTGTCGGGCATCAGCGTGACGCCGCAGGCCGTCTGGTTGCCGAAGAACCCGGGCCCGTAGAACGACGCCATGGCCGGGCGGTAGACCGTCACGTCGAGGACCGGCGCGCTCTGCGCCGCGGCGGCGTCGATCGCGGCTGCGGCGCGGCTGTTGCGGTGATGCGAGGAGCGCCCGCGTGGCGCGATGACGGCCCGCAGGCTCACGCGGCCGCCGCGGTCGGCGCGCCAGACGACGCAGAACCGCTCGCTGCTGCGCACGCGCGTGCGTGCGACGTTGCGCCAGCCGCGCTTGGCGTCAAGGCGCTGGAGGATGACCCGGCGGCCGGCGGCGCCGGGCATCGTGCCGCGGACGTTGATCCTGCGGCCGAGCAGCACCGCGGGCTTCGCCACGAGCGACCGCGTGTTCGGCGCGCCGTACCCGATGCCGCCGGTCGACGGGGCGATGACGTCGGGCATGAGCGCGCCACCGGTGCCGGCCGAGGCGTGGGCGACGGCCCCGGTGCCGAGGCAGCCGGACAGGCCCGTGAGCAGCACGGCAAGGATGCAGGCGCGTTCGCGACGTGTTCTGGTCATCGTGGTGGCGGCCTACGGGGTGAGCTGACGGGCTCGCGCTTTCCAAGCGCTACAACCCAGACATCGGGTCGATTCGCCCCGGCGATCCAGTCCAATGGACCGCAGTGGTTCCCCCGCTCTCCGGACGCGGACGTCCGGAAACTCGGCAGTTGCGCGGCAGGTTACACCGTTTATCCGAGCCGTGACGGCCGGTTTGCGATCAGGGCTTCGGCAGGCGATCGAGCATCGACTGCAGCGCCTGGCGGCCGACCGCGAAGCCGATCTGCGCGAGCTCGGCGGCGGCCTCGATCGCGTTCGTGACGAGGTCGGGCGAGCCGCCGTCGCGCGCGCGCTCGGCGTCCGAGACGGGGGAGGCGTAGCCGGCCGGCGGGACCTTGCGCGGCGGGCGCCCGGCGCGCGCGGCGGCGGGCTCCGCGGCGGGCGCTGGGGTGGGGCGCGCGGCGGCCTTCGGCTTCGGCCGGGGCGCGGCGGCGGCGGCCTTCGGCTTGGCCGTCGCCTTCGGCTTGGCGGCGGCCTTCGCGCCCGCCTTGCCGGCCTTCGGCGCGCCCTTGGAGGCCGTCGCGGACTTCGGCGCGGCGGTGGCCGCGGTGTCGGGGCGGGCCGCGCGCTTGGCGCTGCGCCGGACCGGGCGCGACCGCGGTAAGCTCGTCAGCACCTCGCGGTCGGAGTCCTGTCGATCGGCCATGTGCGCATGATGGCACGCGCTTTGTGCCATCCGAGCA
>DATJEE010000289.1:0-5038 GCA_035496995.1 Solirubrobacteraceae bacterium
CTCGTGGACGACCATCCCGCGCACGACGCGGGTCGCGAGGTACTGCAGGTAGTCGAGCAGGATGAGCGAGTCGGGCACGATCACGCGCTCGGCGCCGGAGTGCGAGATGTCGCGCTCGTGCCACAGCGCGACGTTCTCGACGCCGGCGCTCGCGTTGCCGCGCAGGACGCGGGCCAGGCCGGTGATGCGCTCGGTCGTGATCGGGTTGCGCTTGTGCGGCATGGCGCTGGAGCCCTTCTGGGCGCCGGTGCGAAACGGCTCCTCGACCTCGCGGACCTCGGTGCGCTGGAGGTGGCGGATCTCGGTGGCGAACCGCTCGAGGCCCGCGCCGGCGAGCGCGATCGCCTGGAGCAGCTCGGCGTGGCGGTCGCGCGCGACGACCTGCGTCGACACGGGCTCGCGCCCGAGCCCGAGCCGCTCGAGCACGCGCAGCTCGAAGTCCGGGGAGGTGACCGAATACGTGCCGACGGCGCCCGAGATCGCGCCGACGGAGACCTGTTCGAAGGCGCGCTCGAGGCGCTCGACGTTGCGCTGCGCCTCCATCGCGAAGCCTGCGAGCTTGACCCCGAACGTCGTCGGCTCGGCGTGGACGCCGTGGGTGCGCCCGACGCAGACCGTGTCGACGTGCTGCCGGGCGCGCTCGACGAGGGCGCCGACGAGCTCGCGGGCGCCGGCGAGCAGGATGTCGCCGGCGGCCCGCAGCTGCAGCGCGGCGGCCGTGTCGAGGACGTCGCTGGAGGTCAGCCCGAAGTGGATCCAGCGGCCCGCATCGCCCGCGGACTCGCCCAGCACGTCGACGAAGGCGGCGACGTCGTGGTCGGTGATCGCCTCGCGCTCCTGGACCGCGGCGACGGTGAACGTCGCCGCGCGAATCGCCTCGAGCTCGGCCTCGGTCGGGCCGTCCATCTCCTCGCAGGCGGCCACCTCGACGCGGCGCCAGGCCTCCATCCGCGCCTCGTCGGTCCACAGGGCACCCATCTCGCGGCGTGTGTAGCGGGCGATCACGTCGCCAAGTATCGAGGCTCAGCCGGGCGGAGGCGGGGTCGGGCTGATCGTGATCTTCAGCGCGACGATGCGGTTGACGATCGCCAGCCGCGCGCGGAGCTTGGCGCTGATGCGCTGCGTGACGGCGCCCGCGATCTCGAAGCGCAGCTCGCCGGTCGCGCTCGCCGCCGGCGCGATGGGCCTCAGCAGGGCGCCGGCGTCGTCGTCCGCGCGCGGGTCGGTCGCGATGCGATCGGGGCCCGTGAGCAGCAGCGGGTTGGGCGGGGTCAGCGCCCGGCTGTCGCGATTGGTCACGCGCACGCGCACGGTGACGCGCGCGCGGCGGCGCGCCTGCCCGCGCGCGGTCGCGGCGGGCAGCAGGACAGCGGAGATGACGCGCACCTGCGGGACGGCGGCGCCCTGCGGGATCGCCGCCGGCGTCGCGGATTGCGGCGCAGTGTCGGTCGCGGCCGGCGCCGCGACCGTCGCGGTTGCGCTCGCCGCGCCCGTCGTGGGCGCAGCAGACACCGGCGTGCTCGCGGTCGTCGCCGGGGCCGACGTGACGGGCCGTTCGGGCAGCGAGCGGGCGTCGCCGCCGTTCTCGCTCGGCCTGCCGACGGCGATGGCGATGCCGATGCCCACAGCCAGCGCCACGACCGCCACCGCGACGAGCTTCACCGGACCGCGAGACCTCGGGGCGGGCGGGACGCGCACTGCGCGGAGTATGCCCGTCAGGCGCGCAGGATCCGCAGCGCCAGGTGCCCCGCGTTCTTCGCGTTGTCCAGGCCGACGGATGCCACCGGCACCCCCGGCGGCATCTGGACGACCGACAGGATGGCGTCGAGGCCGCCCATCGCCGACAGGCGGCTCGACAGCGGCACGCCGATGACCGGCAGGTCCGTGTGGGCCGCGGCGACGCCCGGCAGCGCGGCCGACAACCCGGCGCCGGCGATGATCACGCGCAGGCCGCGGATGCGGGCGCTGGAGCAGTACTCGGCGACGACGCCGGGCTCGCGGTGCGCGGACATGACGCGCACCTCGTGGCGCACGCCGGCGTCGCGCAGGACGCTCGCGGCACCGTCCATCACGTCCATGTCGCTCTTGGAGCCCATGATGATCCCGACGCGCGGGGCGTCGACCCCGATCTCGTCGAGTTCGACGGCAAGCTCCAGTTCGGTCGCGGGCTCGGCCTGTTCGGTCATGCGCGGAGCATATGCGGCGCCCGGGGATCGACGTGGCGCGGCGGTGCGATCAGCCGGAGCTGTCGAAGACCACGGTCGGTCGAGTTACCTGTCGTGGCCGGGCGCGGCATCCGACGCGGCGGGTACGGACGTCGTCTGCTGAGGCCGTGGGGCTACGCGCTTCGGCGACGGGGCGATCCCGTCCGGGAGCGGCGTGGCGCGTTTGGGCTGCCCTGTCGCCTGTGCGGTGGGTGTCAAGGGCTTTTCGTGTCCGGGCCCGAGTGTTCCGCCGGTCTTCTTGCTGGTGTTCGGCGCGGGCCTGCCGGCGCCGGGTCGGGCGGGCGCGAGTCCGTTGGCTGGGTGCTTGGACGCGCCGGGGGTGCCGGAGCGCGGCGTTGTGGGCGCGCCCGGCCTTGTGCCGGTCGAGCTCACCCCGTGCGCTGCGTGGGGTCGGCGGCCGGCCGTCGCGGGGCTGGTCGCCTGCGGCGCGGTGGTCGTCGCCGGCCGGACGGACGGTGTCGCTGGTGCGGATCGTTCCTCGCGTGCCTGGTGTGGCAGCGCGATCCCGATCGACCGATAGGGCTGGGTCACGGCGTCGGGCAGCGTGACGCCGGCGGCCGCCATGCCGACCGGCACCGCGAGCACCGTCGTGGCGGTCGCCACGACGGTCTGCCAGACCCGGCGTCGTACTCGCCGGGGCGGCTGCGCGGGCGCGTCGCCCGCCCGCGCGGCCGCGGCGACGATCGCGCTCACGTGTCGCTGAGCGGTGATCTCGTCGACCGGTCGCACGTAGGCGCGGCGAACCGCGCCGGCGAGGGCCGGGTCGAGATCGTGCTGATCGTCAGGCGACACGCGAGAGCCGATCGGCGATCAGGCGTTCTGCGCCTTTGCGGCACCGACGACGCACGCCGCGAAGGGGCTCTTGGTGTCGGTCGCGCTCTTCTTCTTCGACATGTCCTTGCAGAGCTTCGCGGGCGCCGTGAGGGGCGTCGTCTTGGCCTTGAGCTCGACCTGGGCGCGCGCGGCGCCGCTGACGCATGCCGCGAAGGGGCTCTTGCCCTTGCCGTGGTTGGTCTTCTTGTGCGACAGCGTCTTGCACAGCTGCGCGGGCGAGGTGAGCTTGCCCGCTGCATGGGTGGACGGCGCCGCGAGGGCGGGCGTCGCCGCGAGGGCGAGGGCGGTGGTCAGCGACAGGGCGGTGGTCTTCAGATGCATGAGTGTCCTTTCACGAACGGTGTCCGGGGCCGCGTGCCGCGGCCCTCTCGACACCGCTATCGCTCGGGACGCGCAAAGGGGTACGCCCCCTCCAGCCGCTTCAGGGCTCGGCGTTGCAGCGCCTTGACCGCTCCGGGGCGCTTGCCGAGAGCCCGGGCGATCTCCTCGATCGTGAGATCGCCGATGATCCGCAGCAGCACGACCGCGCGCTGATCGGGCGCCAGCGCGCCGATCGCGGCCCGAACGGCGTCGTCCGCGATGCGCGCATCGGCGTCATCGGCGACATCGCCCCCCGGCCCGGCGACGCGCTCGATCGTCTCGGCGGCTGCGGTGTCGACCGGCCGGCGCCCGCGACGCCGCAGGTCATCGACCAACCGCCTGTGGGCGATCGTGAAGGTCCAGGCCCGGAACTCACCGCCATCACCGCTGAAGCCCGCGAGCCCGCGGACCATCTGCAGGAAGACCTCGCCGGCGATGTCCTCCGGATCGCTGGCGCCGTGAGCGCGCAGGTAACCGACGACCTTCGGCGCCATCTCCTCGTAGATCCGGGTCCACGCCCACTCGGCTCCGGCGCGGGCGGCGGACAGGACGTCGTCCAGCGGATCACCCGCGACGGAGATGGCGATGGTCCTGGTCATGGGCGTATCAGCGCCCCGGTGCCGCGCGAGGAGTCGGTCGCTCTCGAGGTCCTTCCCGCAGGGTGACGCGCTCAAGCCCACTAAGCCGTCCTCCTCGGCCGCGCCGACGATTCGCACGACCGGAGACGGCGCGCGAACCACGTCCCGATTACGCGTCTATTGGCACAGGCTCGTGGTGTTCTGCGCGCCCTTCCTCGGCAAGCTTGCCGCATGGAGTTGCAGCAGGTAATACCGCCCGGTATTACTTGCTACGCTGCGCGTCATGCGCGTGACGAGCAAGGGCCAGGTGACGATCCCGCAGAGGGTCCGCCAACTGCTGGGCATCACGCCCGGCAGCGAGGTCGACTTCCAGCTCGACGAGGGCGGGGCGCGGCTGGTCCGCGTGAGCCCGGGCGACGGCAAGGTCCTCGCCGGTGGGATGCGCGGACGGGCGACCGTGCGGATGAGCACCGAGGAGATCATGGCGCTCACCCGCGGCGATGGCTGATCGGCCGACGGCCGGGGTCCTCGTGGACTCCAACGTCCTCCTGGATCTCTTCACCGACGATCCCGCATGGGCGCCGTGGTCCGAGGCGCGCCTGGCCGAGGCATTCGATGCCGGGCAGGTCGTGATCAACCCGATCGTCTACGCGGAGATCTCCGTCGCCTTCGCGCGCATCGAGACATTGCAGGCCGCGCTGCCGCAGCAGCTGGGACGCGAGGGTCTGCCTTGGGAAGCCGCGTTCCTGGCCGGCAAGTGCTTCGTCGAGTACCGCCGCCGTGGCGGAGCGAGGCGCTCACCGCTTCCCGACTTCTACATCGGCGCGCACGCGGCTGTCACTGGCCGCGCGCTGCTCACGCGCGACGCCGACCGCTACCAGACGTTGCTGCCCGGTCTCACGCTGATCTGCCCGTAAGCGGCGCTCAGCCCGAGCTGTCGAACTCGACGCGCCGGGGTGGCTTCGGCTTCGGTTTCGGCTTGACCGCACGCTCCGGCTTGGGCTTGGGAGCCACCGCCGCGGGCGGGGGCGCGACCTTCGG
>DATJEE010000290.1:0-16432 GCA_035496995.1 Solirubrobacteraceae bacterium
GTGCCGGATTGCTATCGATGGGCGTGCACGATTCGGCGCACCCCCGGTGCGAGCGCCACGTTCGCCCGATCCGCCTCCCTCACCGATGCAGGAAGCGCGCCGCGTTCGCAACAGACCTTTGAGTCGACGCGCACACGTGCGCGGTGGCGCGGCCGCTACGCCAGCAGCGCCGTCGGCGGGACGCCCGCCAGCTCGCGGCAGTCGCCGGCGAAGTGCGCCTGGTCGGCGTAGCCGGCGGCCGCGGCGACGAGCGCGAGCTCCTCGCCCCCGCGCGCGGCGGCGAGCGCGCGCTCGAGGCGCAGCACCCGCGCGAGGCGCTTGGGGCCGTAGCCGACCGCACCGCCGACGCGGCGGCGCAGCTGGCGCTCGCTGACGAACAGCCGTCCCGCGAGCTCGCCGACCGCCAGGGCGTCGCGGCCCAGGCGCGCGACGGCCGCCTGGACGAGCGGGTCGGGGGCGCCGCCGGCCGCGGCGCGTGGCGCGAGCGCGGCGAGCAGGTCGCCGGCGCGGTCGCCGCTGTCCTGCAGGCGCTGCTCGAGGCGCCGGCCGTCGTCGCCCCAGAGCGCGTGCAGCGGCACGCGCCCGTCGCGCAGCGCCGCGCCGTCGACGCCCAGCAACGGCGGGGCCGCCCCGGGGCGCATGCGCACGCCCACGACGTGCGTCCCGGCCGGCAGTGCCACGACGAAGGCCGTCGTGTTGGCGCCGACGACGACCGCGCCGGCGCCCTCGGTCCAGACGATGTCGATGCAGCCGTCCGGCACGACGCGCAGCGGCGCGCCGCCACCGTCGCAGCGCTCCCACGTGCAGGCGACCCAGGGTGCGAGTGCGCGCGGCGCAGGCTGCTCGCGGTACTCCATGCGGACACGGTAACGCCTCACGAAACCGCCCAGCCCTCCCATCCGGCGGGCGCGACCAGTAGCGTCGCCGCGTGCTCGCCGTCAGCGTTGCGGCGGTGGCAGCAGCTTGCCGAGCCGATCGATGAGTGCCACCAACAGCTCCCCAACCGTGTCCAGCGTGGTGTCGACGCCGTCGACGACCGCCTGCGTCGTCTGCTCGAGCGCCGGCTTCTTCGGCGTCGCGACCTGCTCGGGCGGCGGAGGCGGCGGAGGCGGCGGAGGGGGCGGCGGAGGCGGCGGCGGCGGATTGGGCGGCGGTGGGGGCGATACGACGGGCGGCGGCGGAGGCGCGGCCGGCGGGGGCGTGGCCGCGGGCGGCGGCGTGACCGCGCGCCGCGCGGGCGGGGCGGCGACGCGTCGCGGCGCGGGCCGGCGCGTCGGCTGCCCCTCGACGGCGGGCGCCTCCGAGCGCAGGGCGGCCGACGCCTCGGGCGAGACCTCGGGGCCGGCCACGACCTGGCTCAGCGAGCCCAGCCCACCGAAGCCGCCGGCGCCGACGAGCACGACCACGAGCGCCGCCACCATGGCGGCAGGCACGATCGCGGCGGCCGTCCCGGCCCGAAGCAGCTGGCGCAGCCATGCGCCGACGAGGTCCATGCTCCGATGATAGGCACCGGCGCGGCACCACAAGGACGTTCGATCGCCCTGACGCTGCGCGTCGCGCTGCTCGGCCTGACGATCCTGCTCGCGGTCATCGGCGCGCTCGGCATCGCGGCCCTCTACGACGCCCGTCAGGAGTACGAGAACCGGCTCGCCGCGGCCTCGGCGCTCGAGGTCTCCAGCGCGAACCTCCTCGCGGCCACCGTCGCCCTGGAGGCGAACCTCGCGACCGACCGCTCGCGCGCGGCCGCGCTCTCCGTCCAGGCCGCCGCGCGCGCCGTCGCAAGCCGCGCCGAGGACGTCCGCCGGCGCGCCGCCGCCGACGGCCCGAGCCGCGAGCTCGCCGCGCAGCTCGCGCCCGGCGACCGCGACGCCCGCGCGCTCGCCGCGCATCCGACGGTCGATCCGACGCGCGCCCGCGCGCGCCGCGACCTGCGCGCGGTCCGCCGCGCGGTCGCGGCGCTGTCGGTGCGCCAGCAGACCCGCCGCGAGGAGGCCCACGACCGCGTCTCCAGCCGCTCGCGCACGGCGACGGTCGCGATCGGCGTGAGCGCCGGGCTCGCGCTGCTCGGCGTGCTCGCGTTCCTCACGCTGCTGATCCGCACGATGCACCGCCCGCTCGACGAGCTCGTGAAGGCCACGCGCCGGATGGCCGCCGGCGATCTCAACGTCCGCGTCGAGGCCGCCGGGCCGGCGGAGCTCGAGGCGCTCGGCCAGGCGTTCAACACGATGGGCCACGACCTCGCGGAGGCCAGCACGCGCGTCGAGTCCCAGCGCCAGCGCCTGCGCACGACGATGGAGAGCCTCGGCGACGGGCTCGTCCTCGTCGACCCGGGCGACCGCGTCACGACGATGAACCCGCGCGCGTCCGAGCTCGCCTCCGGTCTGCGGCCGGGCACGCAGGCGCACGGCCCGCACAGCCCGCTCCCGCGCCTGGAGGACGCGCTCGCCGGCGAGGTCACCGTCCAGAGCGACGGCCAGGCGCTCGCCGTCACGGCGGCACGGCTCGCCGGCCCCGAGGGCGGCGTCGTCTGGACGCTGCGCGACATCACCGAGCGCGCGCGCCTGGAGCAGGCCAAGAGCGACTTCGTCGCCACCGCCTCGCACGAGCTGCGCAGCCCGCTGACGTCGATCAAGGGCTTCATCGAGCTGCTGGAGTCGACGAACAGCGAGAACCTCACCGAGCGCCAGCACGAGTTCATCCGCATCGTCCTGCAGTCGACCGACCGGCTCGTCGACCTCGTCAACGACCTGCTCGACATCGCGCGCATCGAGTCCGGCCAGTTCGAGATCCACGCGCGCGCCGTCGACCTGCGCGCGACGGTCGAGGAGGTCGCGGCGCTCATGCAGGCGCGCCTGCTCGAGAAGCGCCAGCGCCTGGACCTCCAGATCGCCGAGCCGCGGACGCCGGCCTTCGCCGACCCCGCGCGCGTGCGCCAGATCCTCACGAACCTCGTGACGAACGCGCATCTCTACACCGGCGAGGACGGGACGATCACCGTGCGCCTCGAGGGCGACCGCGGCGGGACGCGGATCACCGTGACCGACAGCGGGCGGGGGATGTCGCCCGAGGACCTGCGGCGCGTCTTCGACCGCTTCTACCGCGGCGAGTCGAGCGAGCGCAAGAGTCCCGGGACCGGCCTCGGCCTCGCGATCGTGAAGTCGCTCGTCGACCTGCATGGCGGCAAGGTCGACGTCACGAGCCAGGTCGGTCAGGGGACGACGTTCGTCGTCACGCTGCCGTCGGCGCCGGCCTTCGCCGGCGCCGTCGCGCCGCCGCCGGCGCCCGCCGCGCCGCCGCTGGCCTCGCGCCGCGTGCTCGTCGTCGACGACGAGCCGCCGCTCGCGGCGCTCATCGCGCAGCAGCTGCAGCCGCTCGGCATCGAGGCCGTGCAGGTCCACTCGGGCGCGGCGGCGCTCGCGCGGCTGCGCACGGAGCGCTTCGACGCGATGACACTCGACGTCCTCATGCCCGGGATGAGCGGGCTCGAGGTCCTGCGCGAGCTGCGTGCGGATCCGCGCCTGCGCGAGCTGCCCGTGGTCTTCGTGTCGGTGTCGTCGAATCTCCCGGCGCTCGAGGGCGAGTGGACCGTCGCCAAGCCGATCGACCGCCGCCGCCTGACCGACGTCCTCGAGGCCGCGATCCAGGTCCACCGCTCGCGCGTGCTCGTCGTCGCGCCCGATCGCGCGCGCGCTGCCCTGGCGCCGACGCTCGCGGAGCTCGGCATCGAGCATCGCTGGGTCTCGACGCCGGAGGAGGCCGCGCGGGCGGGCGCGCAGGAGCTCTTCGAGGTCGCGCTGCTGCATGCGAGCGTCAGCAACGCGCCGTCCGTACTGCGGGGTGCGGCGCTGCGGGGGCGCCGGCGCGGGCGCTCGGTCATCATCTTCTCGACGGACGGCGAGTGGCAGACGCAGGGCGCGGCGGCCGGGATGCCGGTGTTCCCGTTGCCGCAGGCCGTGAACGCGCTGCGGTCGGCGCTTGGAGACGACAGGACGAGTCAGGCAAGATGACGACGGTGGACGACGCCCAGCAGCTGCACGCACGGATCGCGGGGCTCGAGGCCGAGCTCGCCCAGCGCACCCGCGAGGCGGCCGACAAGGAACAACAACTCGAGCGCTACGCGGCCGATCTGCGCGAGACGTTCAAGGAGGAGCGCGCCCGCGCCCACGAGCTGCACAGGTCGTACATGCTCACCGTGCGCGCGCTCGCCAGCGCCGTCGAGGCGCGCGACGCCTACACCGGCAGCCACGCCGAGCGCGTCGCCGCCTACGGCCTGGAGATCGCCCGCGCCGCCGGGCTCCGGCTCAGCGACGAGCCGCAGATCGAGTTCGGCTTCCTCCTGCACGACATCGGCAAGGTCGCCGTCCCCGACGCGATCCTCTTCAAGCCGGGCCCCCTCACGACGGCCGAGCGCCTCATCATCGAGCAGCACCCGGTGACCGGCTGGGAGATCGTCCGCGACATCGACTTCCTCGGCGCGGCGCGCGACGTCATCCGCTACCACCACGAGCGCTGGGACGGCGGGGGCTATCCCGACGGGCTCGGCGGCGCGGACATCCCCCTGTCCGCCCGCGTCTTCGCCGTCGCCGACACGATCGATGCGCTGACGACGGTCCGGCCCTACCGGCGCGCGTCGTCGTTCGCGAAGGCCCGCGCGATCATCGTCAAGGACGGCGGCAAGCACTTCGATCCCGAGATCATCGCGGCCTACGAGTCGGTGCCGGACGAGATCCTCGTGGAGATCCGCAGGCGGACAGGCTGAGGATGCGCCGTGCCGTGCTCATCGTCGACGACGACCCGTTCATCCGCAAGCTCATCGTGACGACGCTCGAGGGCGTGTCGGCGTACGACATGCACGAGGCCGGCGACGGCGCGCAGGCCGTCGAGGCGGCCGGCCGCGAGGAGCCGCGGCTCGTCTTCCTCGACATCGACATGCCGGTGCTCGACGGCATCGAGGCCTGCCGCCAGATGCGCGCGCTGCCCGCGATGCACGGTGCGAAGATCGTCATGCTCACGGCGTCGGCGGAGGACAGCGCCCGCGACCGGGCGCGCGAGGCGGGCGCCGACTTCTTCCTCACCAAGCCGTTCAGCCCGCTGGACCTCCTGCGGCTCGTCGACGAACTCGACGGCGCGGGCTAGCGGCGCAGCGGCGCCGTCTACGTGCCGCGGGGGCGGCGCTGCTCGGTGTCGGGATTCTGGATCGTCGCGTCGACGCGCAACGCGCGTGTGCGCAGGAGCTCGGGCAGCACCTCCTCGACGATCTCCGTCGCCCGCCGGATCGCCGCCCAGGCGTTCGGCGCCTGCAGCTCGATCCACGTCAGGCGCACCTCGCAGAGGTCGGTCTCGAGCGCGAGGTCGGCCGCCGGCAGCTGGTCGATCGATCGCGAGGCCGCGGCCTCGGAGTGGATCCAGTCGTCGAACATCCCCTTGGCCCGCATGCACCAGCGCATCTCGCCGGGCACGACGAAGTTCACCAGGAAGATGATCGGCGGCGCGCTCGCCATCGACCGGCTACTTCTCGAAGAAGCCGCCGCTGATGAGCCACTTGCCGTTCGTGCGCGCAAGCTCGGTCCGCAGCGTCGTCAGCGAGACCCGCACCGTCGCGGTGTCGCCCGTGATCGTCGCCTTGTCGACCTTGCCCTTGGCGAGCTGGGCGCGGATCGGCGCCGGGAGCTTGGCGAAGACCTTCGTGATCCCGTCGACGCAGTTCGTCGACACGATCTTCGGCAGCCCCTGCGGGCCGGTGCGCAGCCCGGCGACGAGCTTGCGCTTCGCATCGCCGTTGAGCTCGTCGCAGACGCCCTGCGCGTCGCCCTTGCCGAGCGCGATCACCGCGGTCCTGACGATGTCCTCCGGCGTCGGCTCCTTCTTGCCGCCACCGCCGCAACCGGCGGCCACGAGCACGAGAACGGCGAGCAGGGCGAGCGAGAGCAGGCGCATGGCAGCGAGACTAATGGATCCGTTTGGGGATCGACGAGCACCCGCCGGACCCGGTACGTTCACGCCCGATGAACGTCGACGAGGCACTGCTCGCGCTCAACGACCGGCTCGGCCAAGAGGTCACGGCGTGGGTCGAGGTCGACCACGACAAGCCGCTGCTGATCGCGACGGGGCTGCTGGAGAACTGGAGCCTCGAGACGACCTCGGACATCGTCCCGGAGGAGCCGCCGGTGCACTTCGACCTGCGCGGGCACTACTCGATCGGCGACGCGCGCTTCGACCTCAGCGACGCGGACGTCGAGTCGGTCGGCGACCACGTCGGCGGCCACGGGCTCGTGTTCCGCGTCGTGGGCGGCGCGCGCCTCGTCGTGACCTGGCTGCCGATCCCGCCCGAGGTCCCGCCGACGGTCTCCTAGACCGCCGCCTCCGGCCCCGGGCCGGGCCCGCGGACCGAGACGACGAACGCCGCCGTGCGGTCGGCGAGCGACCGGCATTCCTCGTCGTCGAAGCCGCGCAGGCGCTCGGCGAGCGGCCCGAGCGAGTCGCAGGCCGCGATGAGGTGCCGGGACATCCCGTCGCGGAAGCTGCGCTCGACGTGCGCGAGCTCCTTCGGGCCCAGCGTGTCGGGCAGCGGCGCCAGCGGCTGCGCGCTGACGATGTCGGCCTCCCAGGCGACGTCCGGCGGCAGCTGCGCCTCGGCGTCCGCGGCGAGCTCGGCGAGCTCCGTGCGCAGCGCCCGGATCGGCTCGGTCTGCGCGGCGGCGAGCGCGCGCGTGTCCTTCATCTCCTCGTCCTCGTGGCTGCGGTAGCCGAGCCCCTCGGCGGCCTCGTTGAGCCAGGCGAGGTGATGGGCCATGTGCGCGTCGAAGGCGAACAGCGCCGAGAGCCCGCCGCTGGCGTCGGCGAGCGTCAGCAGGGCGTGCTCGGGCGGGACGTCGAAGCGGTACGCGGTCACGGTCGCCGCCGAAGGTAGCGCGCGCTACGCGGCGGCGGGGCGCGGCACGGCGAAGAGCCCGAGGAAGCGCTGCGCCGCGGGGACGCTGCCGTCGATCGCCAGGTCGCCGGCGGCCTGCGCCTCGGCCAGCGCGCGGCCGTGCCAGAGGACGGCGGCGAGCGTGCCGGGGTCGGTGGCGATGACCGCGTCGGGCGCGGCGGCGTCGCCGCGCGCGAGCTGGAGCGCGCCGTCGCAGACGCGCGCGACGAACTGCTGGTCGCCGAGGCGCAGCGCGACGGTCGCCGTCACGCCGGCCGCCGCGGCAGGCGCGAACATCGTCTTCAGCGCGAGCATCGACGCGTCGACGCCGAGCCGCCGATCGCCGTCGGGGAACGGCGCGCGGCTGCCCCAGCGGCCGAGCGCCAGCACGACCGGCTCGAGCTCGCGGCCCCAGTCGGTGAGCTCGTAGACGCGCGAGCCCGCGGGCGGGGCGAGCGTGCGGCGGCGCACGATCCCGGCCTGCTCGAGCTCGCGCAGGCGCTGGGAGAGGACGTCGGGACCGAGCTGGACGAGCCCGGTGCGCAGGTCGGTGAAGCGCTTGGGGCCGAGCAGCAGCTCGCGCACGACGAGCAGCGCCCAGCGCTCGCCGACGAGATCGAGGGCGCGCGCGACGCCGCAACTGTCGCCGTAGGTGCGCTTGCCGGCCACGGGGCGAGTCTAGCGACGATGATCCGACATCACCGTCTCGTCAGTTGGTTTATCCAACCGTGTGTCGCGCCGTCGGGCCGACCCCCTACCGTTGCGCCCGTGCGCGTCGAGCTGTGGACCGATGGATCGTGCTCCGGCAACCCGGGCCCCGGCGGCTGGGCGGCGGTCCTCGTCGCCCGCGACGACGACGGGCGCGCGGCGAAGGTCCGCGAGCTGTCGGGCGGCGACCCCGCGACGACGAACAACCGCATGGAGCTGCAGGCCGTCATCGAGGGCCTGCGCGCGCTGCGCTCGCGCACGGACGTCTGCGTCCACATCGACTCGAGCTACGTCATGGACGCGATCACGAAGCGCTGGCACGTCGGCTGGAAGGCGCGCGGCTGGAAGACGGCCGCCAAGCAGCCCGTCAAGAACCAGGAGCTGTGGGAGACGCTGCTCGAGCTGCTCGAGCGCCACGCGGTGACGTGGAAGAAGGTCCGCGGCCACGCCGGCATCGAGCTCAACGAGCGCTGCGACGAGCTCGCCGTCGCGGCCTGCCGGGCGCAGATGCGCTCGGCCTGACGGCCCGGCGTCTCAGGCCAGGCGGCAGTTCGTCGGCTTCGCGGAGCCGCGCGGCAGCGTGCAGCTCTCGCGCTTGAGCCGGTTCCTCGTCGTCACGGAGTAGCGGTAGAACGCCCCGAGCGTGTTCGAGCCGGGCAGCGTGATCGAGATCTCGACGCGCGCCGGGCGGCGCAGCGTGCGGCCCGCGAAGCCGGAGAACGACACCCGGCCGCTGCGGCGCGCCGTCCGCGAGACGCGGCGCGGGCGCGGGCAGCTGCTCGAGCCCTTGCACTGCACGACGATGCGGTAGCCCCTGCGCACGTCGGTGACCGTCAGCGTCCCGAAGCGGCGGCCGAAGAGGTTGCGCGTGTTGCCGAACTTCACCTGCGGCAGCGGGTCGAGCTTGCCGGCGGCGGCCTTGCCGTCGCAGTTCTCGTCGACGGCGTTGCCCGGGATCTCGGTGGCGTTCGGCGAGATCGCCTTGTTCGCGTCGTTGCAGTCCGTCGCGCGCCCGACGCCGTCGCCGTCGCCGTCGGTGTTGTCGCCGTTGCGGCAGTCCTCGTCGATGCCGTTGTTCGGGATGTCCGTCGCGCCCGGGTTGATCGCGGCGTTCTGGTCGTTGCAGTCGGCCGGGCGCGGGAAGCCGTCGCGGTCGAGGTCGAGGTTCGCGACGAACGAGGAGCTCAGCGCGAGGCCGCCGCCGACGCCGCCCTCGCTGCCGATCTCGACGAAGAGCTCCTCGCCGGCCGTCACGTCGGCGCCGACCTCCGAGCGCAGCGGGTTCGTCGCCGAGTCGACGTTGCACGTCGCGGCCGTCGTGGACGCGCCGCGGTAGAGCGACATCACCGTGCTCGTCGTGGACGAGTCGACGCCGAAGATGACGTGCCCGGTGTCGGGGGCGACCCAGCGGTACCAGACCGTCGCGCCGTAGGGCGTGCCGTTGCAGCTCGGCGCCTCGCCGGGCTCGAGCGTCGCGCCGACGTTCGTCCGCGCCTCGCTGACGAACGTGTCCGCGAACTGGCGCTGGTCGTCGGAGATCACGGCGTAGTTCGTCGATCCCGCTGCGGCCGCGGGGTCGCAGAACAAGACCATGGCGGGGTCGAAGCAGACGCCGAAGGCGACGACATACGTCCCGCCGGCGACCGAGCTCTCGATCGTGCGCTCCGCCTGGACGTTGCTGCCGGGAACGACGTCGTCGTTACAGAACGCGTCGCCCGCCGGAGGTGTGCTCCCGGGCGGGAAGACGTAGACGATCGTGTCGGGCTGGTTCGCGGCGAAGTTCTCCGTGAAGATCAGGCGGCCACCCGTCCCCTGCACCTTGAACCAGAACGAGCGGCGGGCCACTACGCCGCCACAGAGGTTGACGGGGTTCTCGTTGCCGTCGAAGCCGGTGCCCACAACGGTGACCTGGTTGACGTTCAGCGGGAGGAACTGCGCTCCCGCAGACGTCGACGAGGGCTGCACCAGTGCCTGGGCCGTCGCGCTGTCGGCGGCCGCCAACGCGCCGCCGAGCAGGACCAGGGCGACGACGGCCAGGCGCCGGGCGGCGCGCGCGAGGACCGGATGCGCCGCGCCGGTCATTCCTGCGGGTCCGGTCCGGGCACCGGCGCGGGCGGCGGCGTGGTCGGCCGCCGGACGACCGGCGGCGGGGGCGGCGTCGTCGGATGCTGGACGACCGCCGGCGGGGGCGGCGGGCTCGTCGAGCCCGGCGTGCGCCTGCGCGGGGCCGCGGCGAGCTCGGGCAGCGCCGGGGGCGTCGCGAGCGACTCGATCACCGCGCTGCTGCTGCTCGGCGTGAAGGTCGTCGGGACGACCGCGTCGGTCGCCGCCGCGCCGTCTCCCCCGCCGGCGAGCGCGTACCCGCCTGCGAACGCCGCGGTCCCGAGGACCAAGGCCGCCATGCCCATGCCGATACGCGTGCGTGCAGTGTCCACCGTCCGGCGTCATTCGAACACAGCCCGGCGCCCAAGGCAACTGCGCGATCACGCACGTTCGGGCGTGCGGATTCGCGTAGTCTGGGCGTACGGGTCACGGAAGAACCGAGGGAGATCGCATGCGTCGTCTGATGCTGCTGGTGCTGGTCGGCGGCGGACTGCTCGCGTTCCCGGGCGCCGCGAGCGCCGCGACCTGCGCGGACTACTCCAACCAGGCCGCCGCCCAGCACGCCGCCGACACGCGCGACGCCGACGGCGACGGGATCTACTGCGAGAGCCTCCCGTGCCCGTGCGCCACCGGTGGGGGCTCGACCACTGCGCCGCCCCCGCCGCCCCCGCCGCCCCCGCCGCCGCCCCCGGCCGCCAAGCCGGGCTGCACGCGGTCCGCGATCGTCCAGCCGATCCGCTTCAGCGCGGCGAAGTACCCGAACATCATGCGACACACCAGGGCGGCGATCGCGAAGGGCTGGCCGAGCGTCATGGTCATCAGCCGGCGCGGCAAGGAGCAGCGCCGCGAGCGGCTGCTGCAGAACATCCCGACGCGGGCCGGATTCGATCGCGACGAGTACCCGGCGGCGGTCGGCCGCGGCCGGGCCAACGGCTCGCAGCACGGCCTCGTCCGCGGCCTGAGCCCGATCGGCTGGATGGCGGACGTCGCGTACGTGCCGTCGAGCGAGAACCGCTCACACGGGGCGTCGCTCGGCGCCAAGCTGCGGCGCTTCTGCGACGGCGTGCGCTTCCGGTACGTCTTCGCCTGAGCGCGGCCACGTGAGGATGACCGGCTCGAGGTCGGCGGCGTCCATCGGCTGCGCGAAGAGGTGGCCCTGCCCGTAGGGGCAGCCGATCGACCGCAGCAGCG
Organism: Solirubrobacteraceae bacterium; assembly: GCA_035496995.1. Lineage (GTDB taxonomy): Bacteria > Actinomycetota > Thermoleophilia > Solirubrobacterales > Solirubrobacteraceae > CADCVQ01. The sequence continues at coordinate 10,913 of DATJEE010000290.1, forward strand.
TGACCTGTGCCGGATCCTCGATGCCCTCGGCGATGACGTGCATGCGGAGGTTGTGCGCGAGCGCGACGATCCCGCGGACGATCGCCTCGTGGCTTTCGTCCTCGTGCATCGTGCCGATGAACGAGCGGTCGATCTTCAGCGTGTCGCCGGGGAAGGACTGCAGGACGGTGAGCGACGCGAAGCCGGTGCCGAAGTCGTCGATCTCCGCGCGGACGCCGAGTCGCTCGAGCTCCTCCAGCGCCGCGCGTGCGCGCTCGGGACGCGCGATCACGGTGCTCTCGGTGATCTCCAGGCGCAGACAGCGCGGCGGCAGCCCGCTGGCGTCGAGCGCGGCCCTGATGTCGGCGACGAGCCGCTTGGGATCGCTGAACTGGCGTCCGGAGACGTTGACGCTCATCGTCACGTGGTCGTCGACGATCGCGCGCCGGCGCCAGTCGGCGAGGCGCTCGCAGGCGTCGGCGAGCACGAGCCGGCCGAGGTCGGCGATGAGGCCGTTGTCCTCGGCGATCGCGACGAAGCGCGCGGGATCGACCGCGGGCTCGCGCCCGGGCCAGCGCGCCAGCGCCTCGAAGCCGGCGATCTCACCGCCGGCGAGGTCGACGACCGGCTGGTAGAAGACGCGCAGCCGGCGCTGCTCGATGTTGGTCCGCAGCTCGGACTCGAGCTCGATCTGGTCGAGCACGTGGCAGTGCATCTCGTCGGTGAAGACCGAGAAGCGCGCGGTGCCCTGCCGCTTGGCGTCGTACATCGCGATGTCCGCGTTGCGCATGAGGTCCAGCGCGGTCGCGCCCGGCTTGCTGATCGCGATCCCGATGCTGGCGCTGATGAAGAGCTCGCGCTCCTGGACGCGGAACGGATCCTGCAGCGCGACCTGGATGCGCTCGGCGACGTCTCCCGCGTGCGCGACGCTGTCGAGGTTCTCCAGGAGGATCGTGAACTCGTCGCCGCCGAGGCGGGCGATGAACCCGTCGGGGCCACCGCGCGCGAGCGTGTCGGCCGGGCGCAGGATGCCGCTCAGCCGCTGCCCGAGCGCGATCAGCAGCTCGTCGCCGACGGCGTGGCTGAAGCTGTCGTTGATGCGCTTGAAGCGGTCGAGGTCGAGGAACATGACCGCGCAGCGATGCCCGGACTCGCGCGTGGTGCGCTCGAGCGAGACCGACAGGCGATCGAGGAAGAGCGTGCGGTTCGGGAGCCCGGTGAGCGCATCGTGCATCGCGCGCCGGCGCAGGAGCTCCTCTGCCGCCTTGCGCTCGGTGATGTCCGACATCGATCCGGCCATCCGCGTCGGGGCGCCGCCGCGGTCGCGGACGGCGACGCCGCGCGTGAGAAACCAGCGGTAGGAGCCGTCGCTGTGGCGCATGCGGTGCTCGATCTCGAGATACGGCGCGTCACCGCTCATGTGCGCGTCCCATGCCGACCGCATGGCCGCGGCGTCGTCGGGGTGCACGCGCGTGAGCCATTCCGCCGGCCGGTCGCCGACCTCGTGCTCGGCGTGGCCGAGCATCTGCTTCCAGCGCGGCGAGAAGTAGACGACGCCGGCGGTGAAGTCGCGGTCCCAGATCCCGTCGTTGGCGCCCTGCACCGCGAGCGCGTAGCGCTCCTGGCTGCGGCGCAGCTGCTCCGCGCCGCGCAGGACCCGGGCCACGAGGACGAGCGCCGCCGCCGCGACGATGCCGAAGGCGGCGAACAGCAGCCACGGCACCCACCGGCCCGCGCCGCTGACCGAATCGAACAGCGCGCTCTCGCGGCCCGTCAGCACGACGCGCCAGCGCGAGTCCTTGACGGGGCTCGTCGCGAAGTACCCGCCGTCGCCGAAGCGACCCTGGCGCGCGTGCTCCGCCGCGGCGAGCAAGCCGGGCTCCCCCACCCGCAACCCCGGCCCGCCCTTGCCCTTCGGGCCGCCGACGACCACGCCGTTTCCGTCGAGCACGTAGGCATGCCCGCCGGCGGTGTCGGGGATCTCCGCGAGGTAGCCGCCGATGAAGTCGTAGAGCAGTTGCGGCGAGGCCCCGCTGACGAGCACGCGCCGGCCCGTCGCCATCGAGAACGGCAGGGCGAACTGGATCGTGTCGCGGCCGCCCGGGCCCGCGATGAGGTCCGACAGCGCGAAGGGGCGTCCCGCCAGCACCGCGCGCACGAACGCGGGCCGGGAGCGGATGAGGCGCAGGGTCGCGGGCGGCGTCCCCGGCGACTGCGAGATGATCGCGCCGTCGGCCCCCAGCAGCACGAGGCTCTCGAGGCGGCTGCGCCGGGCCTCGGCGGCGAGCGTCGCGACGGGGATGCGCGACCCGCCGAAGCGCTGCGCGTTCGTCGTCTGCGCCGCGCTCGCCGACGAGGCGAACAACGATTCCGTCAGCGCGGCGCTGATCCGCGCGCGCTCGGCGAAGCGGCTTGCGATGGCGTGACGCGCGTTGGTCTGGGAGTGGTGCAGCGACGTCCCGGCGCCGACGAGCGTGAGCAGCGTCAGCGCTGTGGCGATGCAGAGTGCCAGTGCCGCGCGACGGCTCGTCGCGGTGGCCCGCACCTTGCCCGACAAGCCCGTCCGATGGCTGGCTGAGGCCACGGGGCACGTATCGGCAGCCCGCACACCGCCCTGAAGCCGTCGCGGGTAACTTTTCGCACGACCGCCGGTATCTGCATACCGATAGTGTTAGGATACCGTTGGTATCTCAACCTGGGACGGGGGATCGATGGTCACCACGCGCCTGACGCGCGCCGAACGCTCAGCGCTCACGCGCCGCGACCTGCTCGCGGCCGCGGAGCAGCGGTTCGTCCGCGACGGCTACCACGCGACGACGCTCGAGGCGATCGCCGACGACGCCGGCTACAGCAAGGGCGCCGTCTACTCGGCCTTCGACGGCAAGGCCGACCTCTTCCTCGCGCTTGCCGACGCGATCATCGACCGGCGCCTGGAGGACATCGCGACGCTCTTCGGACAGCACCCCGCCGGACCGGGGCGCCTGAAGACGCTCGCGCAGCGCCGCGTCGGCGAGGGCTCCGACCGCTGGGTGCTGACGTCGATCGAGTTCTGGCTGCACGCCGCGGGCGACCCCCAGCTGCTCGAGCAGTTCGCGACGCGCCACCGCCGGCTGCGCTCGGGCCTCGCCGCGCTCGCGAGCGCGCAGACGCCGCTCGGCGCCGAGGGCTGGGCGATCACGACGATCGCGCTCTCCAACGGCCTGGCGCTCGAGCGGCTCATCGACTCCGGCGGCGTCCCCGAGGACCTCATGACGCGCGCCCAGCAGCTCCTCTACGCCGCGCCCGCGGCATGACGGCGCGCGCGGCCGCGCTCGTCGTCGCGGTGCTCTGCCTCGCGGGCTGCGGCGGCTCGTCGGGGGGCAGCGCGACGCCCGCCGCCGGCGCCGCCAAGACGCGGGCGCTGCTGCAGCAGACCTTCGGGCCCAACCCGGCGGCGACGTCGGGGCGGATCAGCGGGACGATCGACATCACCGTCACCGGGGTCCCGCGCTACACCGGGCCCGTCTCGCTCAGCATGAGCGGGCCGTTCGACACGGCGCCCGCCGGCGGCACGCCGCAGGCCGATCTCTCGCTCGGCATCCGCCTGCGCGACCAGATCTACGGCGCGAGCATGTTCCTCGTCGGCGACGACCAGGTGCTCATCGGCCTCGGCCCGTCCGCGTACCAGGTCCCCGCCGCGCTGGCGGCGACGATCCGCAAGCCGCTGGCGGGCTCGCGCAACGTGCTCGGCTCCGTGCTCGACGTCTTCGCGATCGCCCCCGGGCGCTGGGCGGCGAACGCGAAGATGGCGGGCAACGCGAGCGTCGGCGGCGTCGACACCGTCCACATGACGGCCGGCATCGACCTCCCGACGTTCTTCGACGACGCGGCGAGGTTCACGCGCGTGCTGACGTCGCTGCGCTTCACGGAGATCGCCGGGCTGCCGCAGGTCATCACCCCGCGCATGCGCGCGGCGCTCGTGCGGTCGGTGACGTCGGCGACGGGCGACGTCTACACCGGCGCATCCGACCACGTCGTGCGGCGGGCGCACTTCGACATCCGGCTGCGGCCGTCGGCGGCCGACCGCAGGCTGCTGGCCGGGATCAGGACGATGCGCCTCGTCGGCGAGCTCGGCGTGTCCGACGTCGGGGCGCCGCAGAAGGTCGCCGCGCCGCCCGAGCGCGGCTCCTACCGCGAGCTGCAGCTGACGTTCGACGCGCTCGGCGAGTCCGCGCGGCGCAAAGAGCGCGGCGGGAAGTGATGCTCGCCACGGCCACCGAGGCCGCGCTCGTCGTGCGCGGCGTCAGCAAGCGCTTCGGGGAGCGCCGCGCCGTCCGCGACGTCGGCTTCGAGGTCGCGCCCGGCGAGCTGCTGGCGATCATCGGGCCCAACGGCGCCGGCAAGACGACGCTGCTGTCGATTCTCGCCGGGATCCGCCCCGCCGACGAGGGCAGCGTGCGCCAGCCCGCCGGGACGGCGGCGCGGATCGGCTGGGTGCCGCAGCAGACGGCGGTCTACTCGAAGCTCACCGTCGCGCAGAACCTGCGCCTGTTCGCCCGCCTGGAGCACGTCGCCGACACCGACGCGACGGTCGCGCGGATGCTCGAGCAGACGGGTCTGGAGGACCGCGCCGACGACGAGCTCGGCCGGTTGTCGGGCGGCAACCGCCAGCGCGTGAACATCGCCGTCGGCCTGCTCGCCGACCCGCCGGTGCTGCTGCTCGACGAGCCCTCGGGGGCGCTCGACCCGCGCCAGCGCGAGCGCCTGTGGGGCTTCATCACGGCGCTCACCGAGCGCGGCACGGCCGTGATCTTCGCCACCCACGACATCGCCGAGGCCGAGCGCCACGCCGACCGCGTGCTCGTGCTCGCCGACGGCGAGATGCTCTTCAACGACACGCCCGCCGAGCTGAAGGCGGTCGCCGGCGCCGACGAGCAGCACGACCTCGAGCAGGCGTTCGTCCAGTTCCTGCGCGCCCGGGGCCACTGAGCCGTGCGCTGGATGATCCTCAAGGACCTGCAGATCCTGCGGCGCTCGAAGCTGCTCGTCGGGCTGCTGATCGTCTACCCGGTCGCGATCGCCCTGCTGATCGGCTTCGCGCTCTCCAGCGGACCCGACAAGCCGAGCCTCGCGTTCCTCAACAAGATCCCGCCGAGCCAGCAGACGATCCGCCTGGGCAGCCAGAAGATCGACATCAACACGTACACGAACAAGCTCTTCGGCTCCGTCAAGCGTGTCGACGTCGAGAACCGCGAGCAGGCGGTCGAGCAGGTGCGCAGCGGCAAGGTGCTGGCGGCGCTCATCATCCCGCCGAACTTCGCGACGCTGCTGTCCACCGGCGGCCTGAACGCGGCGAGCGTCGAGGTCATCTACAACGGCGACGCGCTGAAGCAGTCCTTCGTGCGCTCGACCGTCGAGTCCAAACTCGCCGAGGCCGATGCCGCGCTGGCGCGCCAGATCACGCGGGTCGCCGGCGGCTACATCGACTCGATCGCCGAGGGCGGCAGGATCGACGTCGCCGGGCTGCACTTCAAGCTCATCGGCCTGCGCAAGACCAACGAA
>DATJEE010000291.1:0-9049 GCA_035496995.1 Solirubrobacteraceae bacterium
GGCCCGTGGGGATGTTGATGACGTTGCCGTTGACCGTCAGCGCGACGACGGTGCTGGAGCCCGTGAGCTCCGGCGTGGTAGTGGCGTTGCAGCTCGCGCGTGCCTGCGAGCTGACGCCCTGGGCGGTGACGACGAGGCCGCCGAGGTCGATCGTCGCCGGGTCGGTGACGCCGCCCGTGGCGGTCGCCGTCTGGTCACGGGCCGCGCCGAGCTCCGGCGCGATGTCCGTGCGGGCGAAGGGCGCCTGCAGCGTCAGCAGCGGCGGCGCGACGGTGACGAGCGGGACGCCCTGATCGGCCTTGGCGCACTGCGCGCGGTCGGGTGTGTCGCGGTCGGCGAGGCCGTTGGCCTGGATCGGCTCCACGCGCGTGCCCAGGAGCGGATCCAGCAGCGGCGACTCGACGTACGCGGCGCTCGCGCGGCAGGTCCAGACAGGATCGGTCGTGTCGGCGCTCGCCGTCGGTACGACGACGGCGAACGAGCCGAGGGCGCAGACGACAAGTCGGCTCACCCTCGTGAGACTGGGGTTCCGCATGGTGCTCCCATCCGTGGATTGACCTATGCGGGGAGTCCCGCCTACGGAACCTGCCCGTAAACGGTCCCGATCATGCGGGGCGGTACCGCCGCACCCGTCGGCCATATGGGGATATGGTCACACCAGAGTGGGCATGACCGCAGAGTTTCAGACGCCGGCGGACCTCAGGCACAACACGGGACTGATCGCGGACCCCACCGCCTACGCGCAGGAGGCGGGCGCCGCGTCATGGCTGTTTCTGTGTGGGGAGGCGTTCGCCGCGATGGACGGCGGCATGTCGTTCGCCGACGTCGAGGCCGCGGTCGCGGAGTCGGCGAACGTCGTGTCCGACCCGCCGACGGTCGTCGACATGGACCTCGCACGACGGCAGGTCGCGGCCCTCGACGCGCTGCCGCGCCCGACGCTCGTGACCTGCCGGACCGGTCCCCGATCCTCCGCGCTCGTCTACCTGTACGCCGGACTCAAAGCGCATGCAGCGGCCGCCGACGTGCTCGCACGCGCGCAGGCGGACGACGCGCCCTTCACGCACTCCGACGAGCTCAAGGCCTGGGTCGCGCAGGGACTCGACGAGCTCGCCGAGTGAATGAAGCGCACGGCCGCTGATCCGGCCTGAAGTCCAAGCGGCGGCGGTCGGGGTTCGGCCAGCGGGCCAAAGCGCGGGCGATCGCGGGGACCAGATACTCGGCTCTCACCCGACCGCCCGCCAGAGGAGAGGACCGCCATGAAGATGGTGATCGCGTACGTCGACGCCGAGGCCTTCGAGCCCATCCGTGTTCACCTGATCGAGCTCGGCATCGCATCGCTGTCGATGATCCAGGCGAGCGGGTCGGTGCCCGACGCGATCGCCAAGGGCTCCTATCGCGGGATCACCCTCGAGACGCACGTGCGGCCCAAGACGCGGATCGAGTGCGTCGTGGGCGACGATCTCGTCGAGCAGGTGGTCGAGAGCGTGCTCGAGCTCGCGACCGACCGCCGGTTCGTCGTCGTCCTCGACGTCGTGTCGGCGCATCCGATGACGACCGTCGCCTGAGGGCCGTCACGAAACACCGCGCGGCTGGCCGCCGAGCCCGCCGCCCGCTGGCTCAGCCGGCGGCCGTCGCCGGACGGGTCCCGAGCTTGACCGTGACCGTCTTGTCGCTGCCGCCGCGGCGCACGCGGACCTGGATCTGATCGCCCGGCTTGTGCGCGATGACCGCCGTCGCGACGTCGGCCGACTCGGTGATCGCCCGCCCGCCGACGGACACGATGCGGTCGCCGAGGCGCAGGCCGGCGTCGTCGGCCGGGCCACCGGGGACGACCCCGGCGACGACGGCGCCGGTGCCGGTCTGCGGGTCGCCCGTGGACACGCCGAGGTAGGGGCGCGTGATCCTGCCGCCGCTCTTCAGCTGCGGCACGACCTGCTTGGCGGTGTCGATCGGGATCGCGAAGCCGACGCCGTCGTTGGCGCCGGTGTTCGTCGCGATCTGGGCGTTGACGCCGACGACGCGGCCGCCGGCGTCCAGCAGGGGGCCGCCGGAGTTGCCGGGGTTGATCGCGGCGTCGGTCTGCACGACGCCGTCGATCGGGAAGTTGTTCGGCGCCGTGATCGAGCGCCCGAGCGCCGAGATGACGCCCGTCGTCAGCGTGCCCTGCAGGCGATACGGGCTGCCGATGGCGATCGCCGACTGGCCGACCTTCAGGCGGCCCGAGGAGCCGAGCGCGAGCGGCGTGAGCTTGTGCGCCGAGGGATCGACCTTCAGGAGCGCGAGGTCGGTCGACTCGTCGGTGCCGACGAGCTTCGCGGTGACCGGGCCGCCCTCGTCGAAGCGCACGCGCACGCTCGTGGAGCCGGCGACGACGTGGTCGTTCGTGAGGATGTAGCCGGCGCCGTCGAGGACGAAGCCCGAGCCGGTCGCGCCGCCGTCGGGCGTCTGCGTCTCGACCGAGACGACGCCGGGGCTGACGCGGGCGTACAGCGCCGAGACGTCGGTGGCGCTGCGCGCGGGCGCGGCCGACGCGACGCCCGCGGCGGAGTCCGTCGTGGTGGCGGGCGCGACGGTGACGGTGTTCGTCGTGTCGAACGCCCCGCCGATCGCCAGGCCGGTGAGCGGCAGGCCGACGACGAGCGCGCCGAACAGCGATGCGAGGAAGTTCGAGCGGCGGCGGTCTGAGGTCATGGCAGCGAGTCAACGCGCCCGCGCTGAACGCGACCTCACCCGTTCGTAAGAGTTTCCGTCGCGCGCGGGCCGCACTGTGCGCGTTAGCACAAGTACGCTTCCGCGATGGCCACCGAAGAACGCCTCACCGTCGCCCCGATCGTCGGCCCGGACGACCCGCGGCGCTTCACCGACTCGGGCATCGAGGTCGCGCAGCTCTACAGCGAGGACGACCTCCCCGCCGACCTCGATCTCGGCGCGCCCGGGGAGTTCCCCTACACGCGCGGCGTCCACGCGGAGATGTACCGCAAGCGCCCCTGGACGATGCGCCAGTACGCGGGCTATGCGTCTGCGAAGGAGTCCAACACGCGCTACAAGTACCTCCTCGCGCACGGTGGCACGGGGCTGTCGATGGCCTTCGACCTGCCGACCCAGCTCGGGCTGGACTCCGACGATCAGCGCTGCCTCGGCGAGGTCGGCCGCACCGGCGTCTCGATCGACACGATCGACGACATGCGCACGATCTTCGACGGCATCCCGCTGAACGCGATCTCGACGTCGATGACGATCAACGCGCCGGCGACCGTCCTGCTCGCGCTCTACACGCTCGTCGGCGAGGAGCAGGGCTGCCCGCTGGCCGAGCTGCGCGGCACGACGCAGAACGACGTGCTCAAGGAGTACATCGCGCGCGGGAACTTCATCTACCCGCCCGAGGGCACGATGCGGCTGACGACGGACCTCTTCGCGTACTGCAAGGAGAACGTGCCGAAGTGGAACACGATCTCGATCTCCGGTTACCACTTCCGCGAGAAGGGCTGCTCCGCCGTCCAGGAGGTCGCGTTCACGATGTGCAGCGCGATCGCCTACGTCGAGGCGGCGATCGAGGCCGGCCTGGAGGTCGACGAGTTCGCCCCGCGCCTGGCGTTCTTCTTCAACGGCCATAACAACGTCTTCCAGGAGGTCGCGAAGTTCCGCGCGGTGCGGCGGATGTGGGCGCACATCATGCGCGACCGCTTCGGGGCCAAGGACGAGAAGTCGCTGAAGCTGCGCTTCCACACGCAGACCGGCGGCGTGACGCTCACCGCCCAGCAGCCGCAGAACAACGTCGCGCGCGTCGCGCTGCAGGGCTTCGCGGCGGTCTGCGGCGGCACGCAGTCGCTGCACACCAACGGCTTCGACGAGGCGCTCGCGCTGCCCTCCGAGCGCGCCGCGAAGATCGCCCTGCGCACGCAGCAGATCATCGCCCACGAATCGGGCGCGACCGACACCGTCGACCCGTTCGCGGGCTCGTACTACGTCGAGGCGCTGACCGACGAGATCGAGTCGCGCGCGTATGAGCTCATCGCGAAGGTCGACGAGCTCGGCGGCTCCGTCCACGCGATCGAGTTCATCACGAACGAGATCGACGAGTCGGCGTGGGGCTACCAGGAGCGTTACGCGAACAAGCAGGACATCGTCGTCGGCGTCAACAAGTACCAGGAGGAGGCGATCGAGATCACCGACATCCTCCGCGTCGACCCCGAGACCGAGCGCGACCAGCTCGACCGCCTGCGGGAGTTCAAGTCCAACCGCGACCAGGCGCTCGTCGTGCAGCGCCTCGACGAGCTCCGCACCGCGTGCAAGGGGAGCGACAACCTCATGCACCCGATCCGCGCGGCGCTCCAGGACCGCTGCTCGATGGGCGAGGTCTGCGGCGCGATGAAGGACGTCTTCGGGGCGTATCGCCCCCGCGGCTGAGGCGCTCGTTCGAACGCCGCCGGTCAGATAGGGCGGATATGGGTAGGGCCCCCGTCAAAGTAGGGATACCCGGGGGTTCACATGCAGCGTCTCGTCGTCCGCACGGTCCAGGCCGTCGCCGTGTCGTTCTTCGCCGGCCTGGGCGGTGTGGCGCAGGCCGCCCCGACCGGTCTCAACGCCTACGACGTCCCGCGTGCGAACGCCGACGCCCAGCGCCTCCTCGCCCAGCAGGGCTTCGACCTCACCGAGGGCGGCGGCGGCAGGGAGATCGTCGCCACCGCCGAGCAGGCGCAGGCGCTGGGCAAGTTCGGGATCTCGACGACGCCGGCGCGCCGTGGCGGCGCCGCCGCGGCGAACATCAACGCCGACGGCAGCTACACCGTCTACCGGCCGTACTTCGACCACACGTACGTCGGCACGGTCGGAGGCGTCCCCGGCGGCCCCCCGCGCGAGACGATCTACGAGGAGTTCCAGCGCCTCGCGGCCGAGCACACGAGCTTCGTCAAGCCGGAGATCATCGGCCACTCGATCAACGGCAAGCCGATCGTCGCGCTGCGGATCACGCGCGACGCCCGCGAGCCGACGAACCCCGACGGCTCGCGCCCGGCGGCGCTGTTCATGTCGACGCAGCACGCACGCGAGTGGATCACGACCGAGCAGACGCGGCGCCTCGCCCACCTGCTGATCGACAACTACGGCCAGGCGGGGGCCGCGCTGAACACCCAGGGCGCGGCGATCGCCGGCCTGTCGGCGAGCGACCTCACGAGCCTCGTCAACACGCGCGAGATCTGGATCGTCCCGGTCGCCAACCCGGACGGCTACGACTTCACCTTCACGCCGGGCAACCGCCTCTGGCGCAAGAACCTGCACGACAACAACGGCGACGGGCAGATCACGGCGGTCGACGGCGTCGACCCCAACCGCAACTTCCCCGCCCACTGGGGCTTCGACAACGAGGGCTCGTCCAACGATCCCGGCGCCGAGACCTACCGCGGCACCGCGCCCGCCTCCGAGCCCGAGACGCAGGCCATGACCGGGCTCTTCCAGCGCGTCGGCTTCGAGTTCCTCGTCAACTACCACTCGGCCGCCGAGCTGCTGCTCTACGGCGCGGGCTTCCAGGTCCAGACGGAATCCGAGGACGACCCGATCTACCGCGCGCTCGCCGGCACCGATGCGGACCCGGCGGTCGCGGGCAGCCCGCCCGGCGCGCCGCATCCGTACGACCCCGACATCTCCTCCGAGCTCTACACGACCAACGGCGACACCGACGAGTCGGCCCACGGGATCAACCGCACGCTGTCCTTCACGCCGGAGATGGACGTCTCCGACCCGGCCCGCGGCGGCGGCAGCTCGGTGTTCGAGTTCCAGGACTCCGAGGCCGACATCGAGCAGGCCTTCGAGAAGAACCTCCCGTTCGCGCTCGACGTCGCGAAGTCGGCGGCCGACCCGGCCAACCCGGTCTCGCACCTCGGCCGCGAGGCGCCGGCGTTCGAGCTGCATCCGTTCGCCGTCTCCTACGGCGACCCGCAGATGGTGCGCGTCAACGCCAAGCGCTCGCTCGGCGCGGTGACGGTGCACTGGACCGTCAACGCCGGTGACGAGCACACGGCGCAGACGACCGCCTACCACGGCGGCGAGCGCTACGGCGGCCAGCTCGACGTCTACTACCACGAGCTGCGCGCCGCGGTCACCGCGACGAGCCCGGGCGATGCCGTGAAGGTCTGGTTCGAGGCCAACGGGCTGCGGTCGCAGTCCTTCGGCTACACCGTGCGCTCGGACACGGGCCACAAGGTGCTGATCCTCGCCGCCGAGGACTACTCGGGCAAGCCGGGCGCCGCGACGGAGAGCCCGGCCTACGCCGGCCGCACGCAGCCCAACTACCTGCAGTACTACAAGGACGCGCTGGACACGAACGGCATCTCCTACGACGTCTACGACGTCGACGCCGAGAACCGCACCGCGCCCGACCCGCTCGGCGTGCTCTCGCACTACGACGCGATCGTCTGGTACACCGGCAACGACACGCTCATCCGGGCGCTCGGCGTGCCCGGCGGGACCGGCGTCGGGCGGCTCTCCAACGACGAGATCCTCGCGGTCCGCGACTACCTCAACGACGGCGGCAAGCTCCTGTACACGGGCCAGAACGCCGCCTTCGCGCAGGTCAACGCGTTCCCGTTCAACCCGCAGGGCGAGCCGCCGCTGTGCGACGCCGCCACGCCGGCCAACACCCCCGGCTGCGTCCCGCTGTCCAACGACTTCCTCCAGTACTGGCTGGGGGCGTTCGTCTACATCGACGCCGCGGCGACGAAGGCCGACGCCTCGGCGCTGCCGTTCAAGACCGCGCCGGCGTTCGGCGGCTTTGGCTTCGGCGTCAACGGCGCCCAGTCCGCCGACAACCAGGTGCACACGTACTCGATGGTGACGACCTCGAGCGTCCTGACGCCCGACCGGTTCCCGCAGTTTCAGTCCGACCTGGCGACGACGTTCGACCGCCCGCCGTCGTTCGATCCCCTGACGGGCACGCACTATGCCGTCGCGTCGAGCGACGACGGCGGCTACCAGCGCCTGCGCCGGACCGTCGACCTCAGCGCCGCGACGACCGCCGACATGGCGATGAAGATCTCCTACGACACCGAGCCGGCGTTCGACTACGTCGTCGTCGAGGCCCACCACCCCGGCGTCGACGACTGGACGACGCTGCCCGACGTCAACGGGCACACGTCCTCGAGCGTCGGTGCCTCGTGCGACATCAACTGGGACACGCTGCACCCGTTCCTCGCCCACTACCAGACGAACACGAACAAGGACCAGGCGGCGGGCGCCGAGGACTGCACGCCGACCGGCACGACCGGCGCCTGGAACGGCGCCACCGGCAACTCCGGCGGCTACCAGGACTGGAAGGTCGACCTCAGCGCCTACGCGGGCTCGCAGGTCGAGCTGTCGATCACCTACATCCAGGACTTCGCCGTCAGCGGCCTCGGCGTCTTCGTCGACGACGTGCGGGTGACGAAGGACGGCGCCGCGGCGGAGTCGACGTCGTTCGAGGACGGCCTCGGCGGCTTCAGCGCCGGCCCGCCGCCGGCGGGGTCCGAGCCCACGACGCAGAAGGAGTGGACGGCGCGCACCGCCGTCGGCTTCGTCGACGGCCCGGGCATCCAGACGCCGCGCTCGGTGACCTGGGGCTTCGGCCTCGAGGGCGTCCAGGGCTCGGAGGCGCGCGGGGCTCTCATGGCCGGCGCGATGAAGCACCTCGGCGTGCTCACGCCCGCGGCAGCCGGCGCGGCGCCGCAGGCGGCGGCCGCCGAGCCGCCGGCCGCGGAAGCCGGGTCACCGCCGGCGGCGCCCGCCACTGCGCCGGCCGGCAGCCCGGTGAAGCCCGCGGTGAAGGTCCTGCCGGTGCGCATCACGCGGGCGACGCTGCGCGCCGACAGCCGCGGCCGCTTCTCGGTCCGCGTGCGCTGCCCGTCGTCGACGAGCACCCGGCTCTGCCGCGGCACGATCCGCGTGGTCTCCGGCAAGACGCTCGTGGCCCGGCGGACGTTCTCGATCCGCGCCGACCGCACGACGACGCTGCACCTCACGCTCAACCGCGCGGGGCGGGCGCTGCTGCGCCGGCGGGCGAGCGTGCGCGTCGACGTTCGCGTCAGCACGCGCGGGCGTGACGGGGTGATGCGCCGCGGCAGCGCACGGATGACGCTGCGGCGGTAGGGGTTCGGTGGTCGGTGGTCGGGCCCCGCGCGTCTGCGGGGCCCGGGCGCTTACCGCATCGATAAGGGAAGGGTGAGCCGGCGCCCTGGTCCTCGCTTCGCGAGGCTGATCGCCAGTGGGCGGATATAGCCCACGAGCGATCAGACTCGCCCGGGCGCTGAAACACCCTTCCTCTATCGATGCCGTAGACGCTTGACCCCGAGCGGGCCAGCCGAGTAGACCCGGCCGCGCCTACCGGCGCACGACGCGCTCGCAGCCCGTGACGGTGTCGTCCCTGTCGACGTACGCCGTGTCGAGGCCGGGGCCGCAGTCGATCGACGTCGTGCCCTTGGCGTAGGCCTGGACGGTGTCGTTGCCGGGACCGGCGTCGACGCTGTTGGGTCCGCTGCCGCGCAGGCGGATCTCGTCGTCGCCGTAGCCGCCGTAGATCGCGTTGCGCCCGGAGCCGCCCTGGAGGTAGTCGTCGCCGTCCTCGCCGCGGATCGTGTTGCGTCCGGGGCTGCCGTAGATCGTGTCGTTGCCGGCGCCGCCGAAGAGGCGGTCGAGGGCGTGGCTGCGGTCGCGGTGCAGCTGGTTGCCCCAGATGACGTCGGCGCCGCCGCGGCCGTAGATGATGTCCGGGCCCGTGCTGCCGAGCAGCGTGTCGTCACGGCTGGAGCCGCGCTTCGTCGCGCCGCGCCTGGGGCCGAGCCACGTGATGCCGCGGTGCTTGTCGGCGGCGGGCGCGGCGGCGTAGGTGATCGTCTCGCAGTGGCGCACGCGGCCGCGGCGCTTCATCTGTGAGTCCGAGATGCCGCCCTTGCGCCCGCGCGGGTCGAGGACGACCGTGTCGTTTCCCGCGCCGCAGTCGACGAGGTCCTGGCGGCCACCGTCGTTGGCGTAGATCGTGTCATCGCCGGAGCCGCCGAAGAGGCGGTCGGGACCCGAGTCGGCG
>DATJEE010000292.1:0-6689 GCA_035496995.1 Solirubrobacteraceae bacterium
TGAGGTTGTGCGAGATGACGATCGTCGTCCGGCCCTCCATGAGCCGCTGCATCGGCGCCATGACGCGCTGCGTGGACTCGTTGTCCAGGCCCGTCGTCGGCTCGTCGAGGATGAGGATCGGGGCGTCGCGCACCATCGCGCGGGCGATCGCGATGCGCTGGCGCTGGCCGCCGGACAGGCGCCGGCCGCGCTCGCCGATCGGCGTGTCGTAGCCGTCGGGCAGCGCCGCGACGAACTCGTGCGCATCGGCCGCGCGAGCGGCCCGCTCGACGTCCTCGTCGGTCGCGCCCTCGCGCCCGTAGGCGATGTTCTCGCGGACCGTGCCCTCGAAGACGAGCGTCTCCTGCAGCAGCACGGCGATGTTCTCGCGCAGCGAGTGCAGCGTGAGCTCGCGCACGTCGGCGTCGTCGACGAGGATCGCGCCCGTCGCGGGCTCGTGGAAGCGCAGCAGGAGCTTGGCGATCGTCGACTTGCCCGCGCCGCTGCCGCCGACGAGCGCGAGCGTCTCGCCGGGGCCGACGGTGAACGAGACGTCGGTGACGGCGTCGCGATCGGTGTCCGGGTAGCGATAGGAGACGCCCTCGACGCGCACGATGCCCTGCGCGCGGGCGAGGTCGCGCGCGCCGGGCCGGTCGGTCACCGCGGGCTGCTCGTCGAGCAGCTCGATGACGCGCTCGGCGCCGGCCGACGCGGAGTAGACGGTCGTCGTGAGCTTCGTCAGCGCGCGGATCGGGTCGTAGAGGCGCGTGAGGTACGTCATGAACGCGAGCAGGCCGCCGAGCGTCAGCTGACCCTGGGCGAGCTTGTAGGTCCCGAGGCCGATGACGAGCAGCGCGCCGCCGAGCTCGATGAGCGAGACGACCGGCGTGAAGATCGCCCGCAGGCGCATCGATGCCATCGTCGCGCGGAAGGAGCCGACCGCCTCGCGCTCGTAGCGCGCGACCTCGTAGGCCTGGCGGTTGTAGGCCTGGACGACCTGGACGTTGCCGAGCGACTCCTCCGCCACGGCGGTCAGCGAGCCGCTGCGCCGGCGGCGCTCGCGCGAGGCGGTCCGGATGAGCTTCGAGAAGCGCTTGGCCGTGATCCAGAACATCGGCGCGACGATCAGCGAGATGAGCGCGAGGTCCCACTGCAGGTAGAACAGCGCCGCCGTGAAGAAGATGACGTTGAAGACGTAGGAGAGGAAGTCGGCGACGCCGGACAGGACGAGGCTCTCGATCGCGCCGATGTCGCCGGTGAGGCGGGCGAGCAGATCGCCCTGGCGGCGGCGCTCGAAGAAGCCGAGCGGCAGCGACTGCAGATGGGCGAACAGGCGCGTGCGCAGGTCCAGCAGGAAGCGCTGGCCGACCCACGTCGAGATGTACTCGTCGAGGAAGCCGACGATGCCGGCGAGGACGGTCAGCCCGACGTACGCGAGGGCGACCCACCAGAACGGGTCGAAGTCGCGCGGGACGAGGACCTCGTCGACGACGATCTTGAACATCCAGATCATCGCCGTATCGATCGCCGGGCCGACGACGATGAAGATCAGGCTGACCCAGAGCCACTTGCGATAGCGCCGCGCGTAGGGCCAGAAGCGGCGGAAGATCTCGCGGATCGGCACCGGCGGCGCAGCGGCGACGAGACCGTCGCCGCCCTCGGCCGTGGCCAGCAGCGCCCGGAAGCGTTCTCGGAGCGCGCCCACGCGACGAGCGTAGTCCGTCCGTCCAATCGCCCCCTGCGTTTTGCCCAATCTTTGCCGTCGCTTGTGAAAGCTGTGGATCGAGCCGCTCTACGGTCCGCTCAGCGTCCGCCTCGAGGAGAAAGAGATCCCCATGTCCCATGGTCGTCGGCACCGCCAGCGCGGTAAGAAGAAGAAGAATTTCGACGTCACCCCGACGCCCGTGACCCCGGTCACGCCCGTCACGCCCGTCACGCCGGCCGACACCTCGATGTCCGCGCCGAGCAACGACGGCGGCAGCAACGGCGGCGGTGGCGGCGGAGGCGACCACTGAGCGTTCGCCGTCCGGCCCCGTGCCGGACAGGCTCTCCGCACTTCGCACCGTCGCCGCACCGGGCTGCCCCCCGGCTCGGCGGCGGCCGCGAGTGCGTATCTTCCGCTCGTGACCGTGCACGGAGGCACCCCTAGATGAGCCTGCGGGCCGTGGCGCTCGGCGTCCTCCTCGCGCTCGTCCTCGCCGCTCCCGCCGAAGCCGTCTTCACGCTCGGCGGCATCAGCGACCAGCACCCCGAGTCGCTGCAGGACCCGCGCCTGCACAGCGAGCTCAGCATGACCGGCGCGCGTCTCGTCGTGCGCTGGGATGCGGCGCTCGTCGACCCCGGGCCGGTCGACGCCTGGCTCGCGGTCGCCAGGGCGCGCGGCCTGCGCCCGCTCGTCGTCTTCAGCCGCACGCCCGACAGCCGCTGCCCGGGCGCGCCCTGCGTGCTGCCGACCACGGCGCAGTACACGCAGGCCTTCGTGGCGTTCCGCCAGCGCTGGCCGTTCGTGACGGAGTTCGCACCGTGGAACGAGGCGAATGTCCTCAGCCAGCCGCCAGCGCGCAACCCGCAGGCGGCGGCGGGCTTCTACAACGCGATGGTCGGCGTCTGCCCGGCCTGCACGGTGCTCGGCGCCGAGCTGCTCGACAGCACCGACGCCCCGGGCTACGTCCGCGCGATGACGCCGTTCCTCGCATCGGCGCCGAAGGCGTGGGGGATCCACAACTACGAGGACGTCAACCACCTGCGCACGACGGGCACCGACCCGCTGCTCGCGGCGACGACCGGCGAGATCTGGCTCACCGAGGGCGCCGGCCTCGTGCGCTACTTCGACGGCCAGCGCGTGACGTATCCCTACGACGAGGCGCGCGCCGCCGACGCGACGCGGTTCATGTTCGACTACATCGACGCCCACACCGACCGCGTCACCCGCCTGTACTACTACGGCTTCCAGAACCGCAACGTCAACGACGACAACTTCGACACCGCGCTCCTGCGCCGCGACGGCAGCAAGCGCCCGGCCTACGACGTCGTCGCCACGCGCCTCGCCAAGCTCCTGCCGGGTGTCGCCGCCGCGCCGATCTTCGCCAAGCCCGCCCCGGTGCTGCTCCTGAAGAAGAGCCTGCGCCTCACGCGCCGCGGCCTCGTCGCGGGGCCGATCCGCTGCGCGAAGGCCTCCAGGCCGCGCTGCGTCGGGCGCCTCGAGGTGCGCTGGAACGGCAAGCGCAAGGCGTTCGGCAGGCGCTCGTTCTCGCTGCGGGCCGCCCACAGCAAGACGTATCTCATCCGCGTCGGGCCGGGCAATCGCAAGCGTCTGCGCCGCAAGAGCTCCAACCGCAGGGTGACGCTCGTCATCCGCCTGACGAAGCCCAGCGCCTATGTCCGCTCGTACCCGCGGATGAAGATCGTCCGCACGCGCTGACCGCGTAGCCGCGGCGCCCAACGGGCATGATCGGCCGGTGCACACACCGACCGACAGCCCGTGGTGGCGTGACGCCGTCGTCTACCAGGTCTACCCGCGCTCCTTCCAGGACTCCGACGGCGACGGCGAGGGCGACCTCGCGGGCATCGCGACACGCCTGGAGCACATCGCCGCGCTCGGCGCCGACGCGCTCTGGCTGTCGCCGGTCTACCCGTCGCCGATGGCCGACGGCGGCTACGACGTCGCCGACTACACGGCGATCGCCCCGCGCTTCGGGACGCTCGCGGACTTCGACGCGCTGCTCGCCGCCGCGCACGCGCGCGGGCTGCGCCTGCTGATGGACGTCGTCCCGTGCCACACGTCGATCGAGCACCCGTGGTTCGCCGAGCATCCCGCGCGCTACGTCTGGTCTGATCGCGACGGCCCGCAGAACAACTGGTGCGCGTCCTTCGGCGGGCCCGCGTGGTCGCCCGACCCGCAGGGGCGCGGCTGGTACCTGCACTCCTTCTATCCCGAGCAGCCCGACCTGGACTGGCGCCGCGCGGACGTGCGCGCCGGCGTGGCGGCGGCGCTGCGCTTCTGGCGCGACCGCGGCGTCGACGGCTTCCGGCTCGATGCGATCGATCGCCTCCTCAAGGACCCCGAGCTGCGCGACGACCCGCCCGCGAGCGCGCCGCCGCTGCTCCCCGAGCACGGCGAGTGCGGCGACGTCGAGCATCGCCACAGCCGCAACGCCCCGGGGATCGAGGACGCGCTCGCGGTGCTGCGCGACGGCGCCGGGGCGCAGAGCCTGCTCGTCGGCGAGGTCTACCTGCCGTCCGCGGAGCTCGCGCCGTACCTGCGCCAGCTCGACGTCGCGTTCGCCTTCGAGCTGCTGCACGCGCCCTGGGAGGCGGGCGCGCTGCGGCGCGCGATCGCCGGCGCGCTGGCCGCGGGCGGCGACGAGCACCGCATCGCCTGGGTGCTCTCCAACCACGACTTCCCGCGCCTGCCCGACCGCGTCGGCGCGCGCAACACGCGCGCCGCGGCGCTGCTCGCCCTGACGCTGCCCGGGCCGGTGTTCGTCTACCAGGGTGACGAGATCGGCATGGCCGACGGTCCCGGCCGCGAGCCGCCCGACGACCGCGCCGGCCGCGACCGCCACCGCCACCCGATGCGCTGGGACGACGACGCGCCGCACGGCGGCTTCAGCGCCGCCGAGCCGTGGCTGCCGGCGATCGAGGTCGCGGGCGGCGCCATCGCCGCGCAGGCCCAGGATCCCGATTCCGTGCTCGCGCTCTACCGCGACCTCATCGCCGCGCGGCGGGCGCTCGGCGACGGCATGGCCTTCCTCGACGACGTCGACGACGGCGTCCTGGCCTACCGCCGCGGGCCCGGGCACGTCGTCGCGCTGAACGTCGCCGACGGGCCGCGGGCGGCCCCGCCGGCGGGCGCGGTCGTCCGCGCGACGCACGCCGAGCGGCTTCTCGCGGGCGCGCCGGCGCCCGCGGAGCTCGCGCCCGGCGAGGGCTTCCTCGCCCGAATCAGAAATGTGTGATTCGCAACGATCGCGGCGGGGTACGTCGGCGGCATGCGATCGGGGGGCAAGTGGATCGCGGCGCTCGCCGCCGCAGCCGCAACAGCCGCGGGACTGTCGGCCTGCGGGAGCGACGGCTCCTCCGGACAGGGCGCCACGCTGCGCTGGTTCATCTTCAACGAGCCCAGCGGCGCGCCGCAGAAGATCGCCGACGCCTGCTCCAAGGCGTCGGGCGGGCGCTACAACATCAAGTTCGAGTTCCTCCCCTCGCAGGCCGACCAGCAGCGCGAGCAGCTCGTCCGCCGGCTGGGCGCCAAGGACCCGTCGCTGGACCTGCTCGGCCTCGACGTCGTGTGGACCGGTGAGTTCGCCAACGCCGGCTGGATCGCGCCGGTGCCGCCGAGCATCGCGACGGCCGTCTCGCAGGGCGTCTTCCCCTCGGTCCTGAGGACCGCGCAGTTCAAGAACCGGCTCTACACGGTCCCGATCTGGTCCAACACGCAGTTGCTCTGGTATCGCAAGGACCTCGTCCCGACCCCGCCCAAGACCTGGGACGAGATGATCGACGCGGGCGAGAAGCTCGGCCCGGCGAAGGGCCGCGTCCAGGTCCAGGCCAACCGCTACGAGGGGCTCGTCGTCCTCGTCAACCAGCTCATCGAGTCGGCCGGCACGTCGGTCCTCTCGGGCCCGAAGACCGTCAAGCTCGACAAGGCCCCGACGGAGAAGGCGCTCGCGATCCTCGGCCGCCTGTCGCACTCCAAGATCGCCGCGCCGAACATCACGACGTCGACGGAGGACACGGCGCGGCTCGGCTTCGAGGCCGGCAACTCGGCGTTCCAGATCAACTACCCCTTCGTCTATCCGTCGGCGAAGAGCAACGCGCCGAAGATCTTCAAGGAGATGGGCGCGGCGCAGTACCCGGCCGTCGACCCCGGCAAGCCGAGCAAGCCGCCGATCGGCGGGATCAACATCGGCGTCTCCTCGTACTCCAAGCACAAGGCCGAGGCGTTCGCGGCGGCGCAGTGCCTCGTCAAGCCCGAGAACCAGCTCGAGGTCGCCAAGCTCGGCGGCCTGCCGCCGGTGCGCGAGGACCTCTACAACCGGCCCGAGATGGCGAAGGTCTATCCCGGTTTCGCCGATCAGATCCGCCAGTCGATCAAGAACGCCGCCCCGCGCCCGTCGGAGTCGCCCGCCTACCAGGACCTGTCGCTGGCGATCCAGCGCGCGGTCCACCCGACGACGAAGATCGACCCGAAGAACCCGGAGCCGACGTACAACACGCTGAAGGACAACGTCACGAAGGCGATCAAGCGCGAGGGGCTGCTGTGACATCGCACCATTGCTCGACGGTCGCGCGTGGCCACTGCGAAGGCGGGTCCTCGCGATGACCGCCGTCCCGATCGGGCGCAAGGCGGCCGCCAAGAAGAGCGGCGGTCCGACGCAGACCAGCGACCGCACGAAGGCCGAGCGCAAGCTCGCGCTGATGCTCTGCGCGCCGGCGGTCGTCTGCATGCTGCTCGTCACCCTGTATCCGATCCTCTACGCGATCGTCCTGTCGGTGCAGAAGGTCGATCTGCGCTTCCCCGACGAGAGCGGCTTCGTCGGCCTGAGCAACTACGTGTCGGTGCTCACCTCGCCGCTGTGGTGGCAGGACGTCTTCAACACGTCGCTCGTGACGGTCGTCTCGGTCGTGATCGAGCTCGTGCTCGGCATGGGCCTCGCGCTCGTCATGCACCGCGCGCTGTTCGCCCGCGGCCTCATCCGCACGTCGGT
>DATJEE010000293.1:0-7620 GCA_035496995.1 Solirubrobacteraceae bacterium
CCCTCGCCGGCCGCCGCGAGCATCATGTTCTGCGCGGCGCGCCCGGCATCGAACGCCGTCGGGCCCTTGCCGCCGATGACGATCGCCACGACGAACGGCGCCCCGCGGACGGTCGCGCCGTTGTAGACGCTCTGCGCGGCCTCCTCGACGAGCGCGTCGCGACGGTCCTGACGTTCGGCGTGCCCGCGCGGCCGCGCGATCCGGAGGGGCGCTCGGTCGAGGATTGGATCGCGGCCGCCGACCGACGGCCGTTCTCGGAGGTCGTCGAAGAGCGCTGAATCGCGCGCGTTCGTGTCAGAACGCGCGCGGGGCTGTGCCGATTCACGCGCGCACGGCGAGATCGCGGTCCGCCGCGCGTACGGTCGCCCGCGTGAAGCTCGCCGCGCTGGTCCTCATCGCCTGCCTGTCGCTCGCGTCGTCGGCCTTGGCCGTGTCCTGGCGGCGCCCCGTCGCGGGGCCGGTCCTGCGCCCGTTCGCGGTCTCGGCCGACCGCTACGCCCGCGGGCAGCACCGCGGGATCGACCTCGGCGCGCCGCCGGGCGCGGCCGTCTACGCGGCCTGCAGCGGGCGCGTGCGCTTCGCCGGTGCGGTGCCCGGCGGCGGGCGGACCGTCAGCGTCGGCTGCGGCCGGCTCGTCGCGACCTACCAGCAGCTCGGTGTGCTGGCGGTCGGGCGCGGGCAGGCCGTCCCGGCGGGGGCGCGCATCGGCGCCGTCGGGCGCTCCGGCGATCCGCGCGAGCCGCGCCCGCACGTGCACCTCGGCGCGCGCGACGCGGCGAGCGGGCGCTACGTCGATCCGCTGACGCTGTTCGGGGCCGGGCCGCCGCGCGCGCTGCCGCCGCTGCGGGTCGCGCCGCGCGCGCTGCCGCCGCTGCGGGTCGCGCCGCGGCGGCCGCCGCCGCTGGGGCCGGCGCCGCGCGGGCCCGTGCCGCGGCGCGTCGTCGCACGGCCGATCTCCCCGCCGGTGGCCGCCGCTCCGGCGCGCGCGCCGCGCGGCACGCCGACGCCCGCGCCGGGGCTCGTCGCGTGGATCGGGCTCGGCGCCTTCGGCCTCGGCCTGCCGCTCGGCGGTCTCGTGGTCCGCCGGCAGCGCCGTCAGCGGGCCGTGACGCGGCGGGGGTGGGCCGCGGCGCACCGATAGCCTGAGCGGCCGATGAGCTTCTATGTCACGACGCCGATCTACTACGTCAACGCCGCACCGCACCTCGGGCATGCGTACTCGACGATCGCCGCCGACGTCCTGGCGCGGCACATGCGCCAGCGCGGCGAGGACGTCTTCTTCCTCACGGGGACCGACGAGCACGGGGAGCCGGTCGCGCTCGCCGCCGAGAAGCTCGGGCTGACGCCGCAGGAGCTCGTCGATCGCAACGCGCCGCGCTTCATCGACCTCATGCCGCTGCTGAACGTCTCCAACGACTTCTTCATCCGCACGACCGACCCCGAGCACAAGGCGCGCGTCCAGGAGGTCCTCAGCACGATTCGCGACAACGGCCACGTCTACGAGGGCGTCTACGAGGGCTGGTACTGCCCGCGCTGCGCGGACTTCAAGACCGACGCCGAGGCGGGGGAGGATCACCTCTGCCCGATCCACCGCATCCCGCTCATCCGCGAGAAGGAGGACAACTACTTCTTCCGCCTCTCGGCCTTCCAGGACGAGCTGCTGGCGCTGTTCGACGCGCAGCCGGACTTCGTCATGCCGCGCCACCGCTACAACGAGGCGCGCTCGTTCATCGCGTCGGGGCTGCAGGACGTCTCGCTCAGCCGCTCGACGCTGACCTGGGGCGTGCCGGTGCCGTGGGACGAGTCGCACGTCTTCTACGTCTGGTTCGACGCGCTGCTGAACTACTACACGGCGCTGTCCTACGCCCGGCCCGGCGAGGACCTCACGGAGCGCTTCTGGCCGGCGCAGTTTCACATCATCGGCAAGGACATCCTGAAGTTCCACACGGTCTTCTGGCCGGCGATGCTGCTGGCCGCCGGCCTGCCGCTGCCCGAGCACGTCTTCGTCCACGGCTTCCTGCTCATGCGCGACGACAGCGGCGAGGAGCACAAGATGAGCAAGTCGCTGGGCAACGTGCTGGACCCGCTGCAGATCATCGACGAGTTCGGGACCGACGCCCTGCGCTACTACTGCATGCGCGAGGTCTCCTTCGGCCATGACGGCTCGGTGTCGGCCGCCGGCTTCGCGGCCCGCTACGAGTCCGAGCTCGCCAACGACCTCGGCAACCTCGCGAGCCGCATCACGGCGATGGTCGTGCGCTACCGCGACGGCGTCGTGCCCGAGGTCGAGCTCGACCCCGAGCTCGCGGCGGAGATCGACACCGCCGCGCCCGAGGTCTGCGCGCTGCTCGACGCCGCCGACCTCAGCGCTGCGCTCGAGGCGATCTGGCAGCGCGTGCGCCACTGCAACCGCTACGTCGAGACCCAGGCGCCATGGACGCTCGCGAAGGACCCCGACCGCGCCGGCGAGCTCGATCGCGTGCTCGCGTCGCTCGCCGAGGCGCTGCGCGTCATCGCGGTTCTCCTACAGCCATGGCTGCCCGAGAGCAGCGACAAGCTGCTCGCCGCGCTCGCGGCACCCGAGGTCGACCTCGACGGCGCGCGGATGCAGGCCGGGCGCCTGGGCACGATCTCCAGGCTCGATCCGCTGTTCCCCAAGCCCCAGGGGTAGCTGCTGGTGATCGACAGCCACACGCATCTGCACGTCTGCAAGCCCGACGACGCCGAGCTCGTCGCGGCGGCCGCCGAGGCGGGCGTGACGCGGATGCTCACCGTCGGCACGAACGGGGCGAGCTGCCGCGACGCGCTGCTCGCCGCCGAGCGCTTCCCGCAGGTGTTCGCGGCGATCGGCCGCCATCCCAACGAGGCGACGGGGTTCGACGACGCCGACCTCGCGGAGCTCGCCGCGCTCGCCGGCCATCCGCGCTGCGCGGCGATCGGCGAGACCGGCCTGGACTACTTCCGCGACCACGCGCCGCATCCCGATCAGCAGCGCGCCTTCGAGGCGCAGATCGAGCTCGCCCGCGCGACCGCCAAGCCGCTCGTCATCCACACCCGCGCCGCCGAGGACGACACGATCACGACGCTGCGCGAGCGCGCGGCCGGCGTCCGCGTCGTCATGCACTGCTTCTCGATGCCCGACCGCCTGGAGGAGTGCGTCGACGCCGGCTGGTGGATCTCCTTCGCCGGCAACGTCACGTACCCGAAGGCGCAGGATCTCGCCGCGGCCGCCGAGCGCGTCCCCGACGACCGGCTGCTCGTCGAGACCGACGCGCCGTACCTCACGCCGCAGGCCGTGCGCAAGGAGCGCAACCAGCCGGCGTTCGTCGCGCACACCGCGCGCTTCGTCGCCGAGCGCCGCGGCGTCTCCTACGAGCAGCTCGAGGAGCTCGTCGAGCGCAACGCCGCCGGCCTGTTCGGATGGTGAGCGATGACGCGCCCGCGCCGACCCAGCCGAGCCTGCGGCGCATGCGCGAGTTCGGTATCCGCCCCAAGCGCGACCTCGGCCAGAACTTCCTCATCGACTCGAACATCCTCGGCGTCATCGACCGCGCGGCCGACCTGGAGCCCGGCGACGTCGTCCTCGAGATCGGCGGCGGCCTCGGCGTCCTCACCGAGTACCTGGCTGCGCGCGTCGCGCACGTCCACGTCGTCGAGCTCGACCGCGCGCTCGAACCGGCCCTGCGCGACGCGATCGCGCCCTTCGCGAACGTCACGCTGCACCTCGCCGACGCCATGCGCCTGGACCTCCGCGCGCTGGACCCGGCGCCCACGAAGGTCGTCGCGAACCTGCCCTACGGCATCGCCGCGGGCGCGATCCTGCGCACGATCGAGGAGCTCGACGGCGTGCGGCTCTGGGTCGGGATGATCCAGAAGGAGGTCGGCGAGCGCTTCGCCGCGGCGCCCGGGAGCGACGCCTACGGCGTCCCGTCCGTGCTCGCGCAGCTCGCCTGCGAGGTCCGCGTCGTACGCCCGGTGTCGCGCACGGTCTTCGCGCCCGTGCCGAACGTCGACTCCGTGCTCGTCGGCCTGCGCCGCGTCGCGCCGGCGCCGCCCCCGGCGCTGCGCGAGCTCGTCGGCGCGGCGTTCGCCCACCGCCGCAAGGCGCTCGCGCGCTCGCTCGCGCTCGCGCCCGGGGCGCCACCGGCGATCCGCGAGCGCGTCCGGGGCGCGCTGGAACGGCTCGGCCACCCCCCGGACGTGCGCGCCGAGCGCCTCTCGCCGCAGGACTTCCGCGCGCTGCACGAAATGCTGCAGCAATGACCGAGTTGCGCTCGCCCGCGCGGGCGAAGATCAATCTCTGCCTGTTCGTCGGGCCCACGCGGCCCGACGGCCGCCACGACATCGTCACGCTCATGGACTCGCTCGACCTCTGCGACGACGTGACGCTGCAGGTCGGGCCCCCGGGCCTGCGCGCGGACGAGGTCGTCTGCCCGGGCGTCAGCGGACCGAACCTCGCGGCCGCGGCGCTTGCCGCCTTCCGCCAGCGCACGGGCTGGGACGGCCCGCCGGTGCGGCTGCGGATCACCAAGCGCATCCCGGTCGCGGGCGGCATGGCCGGCGGCTCGGCCGACGCCGCGGCCGCGCTGCGGCTCGCCGCCGAGGCGGCGGGCGTCGACGACCGCTGGCTGCTGGAGGAGATCGCCGCGGGGCTCGGCGCCGACGTCCCGAGCCAGGTTCGCGGCGGGCTCGTCATCGCCACGGGGGAGGGCAGCCGCCTGCGCCCCCTGCCGCTCTCGCTGGAGTACGCCGCCGTCGTGCTGCCGGTGCAGGCGAAGCTCGGCTCCGCGGAGGTCTACGCCGAAGCCGACCGTCTCGGCCTGCCGCGCGATGCCCTCGGCCTGGCCCGCTCGCTCACCCGCACGCAGGCCGCGATCTCCGCCGAGACCGTCCTCGACCACGTCCACAACGACCTGCAGGACGCCGCCCGCTCGCTGTGCCCGGCGATCGACGACGCGCTCGAGGCGGCGATCAACGCCGGCGCCGACCACGCGCTCGTCTCGGGCTCGGGCCCCACGGTCCTCGCGCTGTTCATCGAGGTGCGCCATCGCGAGCGGGCCGCGACCGCCCACGAGACGCTGCTCGCCGAAGGCCGCTCGCCCGCGCCGATCATCGCCCTCCCCGCGGGGCCGATCCTCTTCTAGTGGATCGGCTGCACCCGGCCGATCCACTGGAAGGATGTCCTTCGTCGGCCATGTGCGCCACAATTGGCGCTCATGAGCAACACCGGCTTGACGTACCTCGTGGGCGGGCTCTGTGGCGTCGCGGCGCTCGGCGCGTTCGTGTGGTTCATCGCGATTCCGGCCTGGACGTCCTACAGCCGGACGTGGGAACGAGTCGCCGCGAGCTTCCTCGCGCTGTACGTCCTCGCCGCCATGGTTCTGCTCGGAGGAGCCGGCGGCATCTTGATCGCGTACTACTGGGATCGAATCGCCGCGTAGCCTATGGCGATGGCCAGCCCCGCCGAACGGACGATGGGGCTCGATCTCGCTGCGCTTGATGCGATCACGGAAGCGGTGGAGTCGGGCGCCGGGCTCCCGGATGTCGTCCGCGCCGCCGCGCGCGCCCTCGAGGCGAGCCTCGTGCTGCTCGACCGCACCGGCTCGGTGATGGCCGTCGCCGCACGCTCGCCCGCCGACGAGCGCTCGCTGCTCGACAGCGCGGCGGGCGTCGAGACGATCGAGCTGCGCGTGGCCGATGCTCCCGTGGGCCAGTTGCGCATGCGCGCCCGCGCGCAGCCGGGCCCGGCGCTCGTGCGCCTCGTGACGACGCTCGTAGCCTCCGAGGTCGAGCGCGTCCGCGCCCCGGCCCGGGCGTCGCAGGAGGCGAGCAGCAACTTCCTGCACGCGATCCTCGGCCGCGAGCTCACCGATCCCGACGAGATCGTCGCCCGCGCCGGCGAGCTCGGGATCGACATCGGGGCGGGCGGCAGCGTCCTCGTCGCCCGCGCCCGCGCCCACGTGCCGACCGAGGAGGGCTGGCGCGCGCGCGTCCTCGCGACCGCCGAGCGCGGCGCCCGCGCCGTCGTGGCCACGGCGATCGCCGCCCCCGCCCAGC
Source organism: Solirubrobacteraceae bacterium (assembly GCA_035496995.1). Classification (GTDB taxonomy): domain Bacteria; phylum Actinomycetota; class Thermoleophilia; order Solirubrobacterales; family Solirubrobacteraceae; genus CADCVQ01. The sequence goes on from DATJEE010000293.1 coordinate 6,058, forward strand.
GCGAGACGAGCGCCGCGGAGGTCGTCGTCCTCGTCCCCGGGGGCGAGGACGCCGTCGCCAAGCGCGCCGCCGAGGGCGTCCTGCGCGAGCTGCAGGCCGGGCTGCCCGGCAACTCGTTCGCCGTCGGGCGCAGCCGCGTCGCCGCCGATCCGCTGGACCTGCACCGCGCCGGCAACGAGGCGCTGCTCGCCGTCAACGTCGCCGAGGGCGACGACGACCACCCGCTGCTCGCGTTCGAGCAGACGGGCGCCTACCGCCTGCTGTTGTCGGCGATGAGCGAGGACCCGGCTGAGCTCCAGCGCTTCTACGCGGAGACCGTCGAGCCGCTCGTCGCCTACGACGAGCAATACGAGACCGAGCTCGTGCGCACCGTCGAGGCGTTCCTCGACAACGACGGCAACGTCGCCGGCACGGCCCAGAAGCTCTTCACCCACCGCCACACGATTCGCTACCGGCTCGAGCGCGTCCGCGAGCTCTCCGGCCTCGACGTCGGCTCCACCGACGGCCGCGAGAAGCTCTCGCTCGGCCTGAAGGCGATGCGGGTCCTCGGCGTCGCGGCGCCCGGCGGCCCCGCGACCGAGCCGGGCGCGGGCGGCGGCCGCGTCCCCGGCCGCTGACCCCGGGCGCCGATCACCGCCTGGCGGCGTCCTCGGACGCTCGACGGGCTGGCGCCCGCCTTCGGGGTGGGTGGGGTTGGGGTCTTGCCAGCCGGCGCCGGCATCCCGGGGTCTACGCCCCGGCGACCCACTAGGATCTCGCGCCGAATGCGCATCGGGATCCTCACCGGCTCGGGCACGTACGCGCTCCCCGGCATCGAGACCGACGGCGAGCCCGAGCTCGTCGAGACGCGCTTCGGCACGGCGCCCGTCACGAGCGGCCGCTTCGCGGGCGCCGACGTGCTGCACATCTCCCGCCACCGGCCGGGCCACGCGCTGCTGTCGAGCTCGGTGACCCACCAGGCGAACATCGCCGCGCTCAAGCAGCTCGGCGCCGACGCGATCCTCTCGGTGACCGTCTGCGGGTCGCTGGACGCGAGCCTGTCGCTCGGGAGCCTCGTCGTCTTCGACGACCTGCACTTCCTCACCAACCGCCTGCCCGACGGCTCGATCTGCACGCTCTACACCGAGCCCGGCGAGCAGGGCCGCGGGCACTGGATCTACGACAAGCCGTTCTCCGAGCCGCTGCGCAAAGCGCTGCTCGAAGCCGCGACCGAAGCCGGCTTTCACGTACGCGACGGCGGCTGCTACGGCCACGTCGACGGCCCGCGCTTCAACACGCGCACGGAGATCCGCATGCTCCACAACGCCGGCGTCACGGTCGTGAGCCAGACGGCGGGCCCGGAGACCGTGCTCGCGGGCGAGGCCGAGATCCCCTACGCGCTGCTGGGCTACGCGACGGACTACGCCAACGGCATCGCCAACCACGCGACGCCCGTCTCCGAACTCATCCGGCTCATCACCGCCAGCGGTCCGACATTCGCGGAAACCCTCAGGCGGGCGGTGCCCAAGATCGACGCCGACGCGCTCGAGCCCGTCGGCACGCACTTCCGCTTCGACTGACCGC
>DATJEE010000294.1:0-8535 GCA_035496995.1 Solirubrobacteraceae bacterium
CTGGCCGCGGATCGCCGCGGCCGCGCGGCGCGCCGACCTCGTGCACGCCCACGGCGACGTTGCCGCCACGCTGGCGCTGCCGCTGCTGCGGGCGTTCCCGTCGGTCGTCACGACGCACGGGCTGCACTTCCTGCGCCGCGCCACCGGCGCGCGCCGGGTGGTCGCCGAGCGGGCGATGCGCGCGGTGGCGCGCAGCGCGGCGCGGGTCGTCTGCACGTCGGCGGCCGAGCGCGACGACCTTGCGCAGCTGCTCGGGCCCGGCCTCGCCGCGCGGCTCGTCGTCGTCCACAACGGCGTGGCGCCGGTGGGCGCGGTCGACCGGGCGGGCGCGCGGGCGGCCCTCGGGCTCGAAGACGGCGATGTCGTCGCGCTGTTCCTCGGCGAGCTGTCGGAGCGCAAGGGCGTCATGGTCGCCGTCGAGGCGGCGCGCGCCGTCGCGGACGGCGGCGCGCCGCTCGTGCTGCTCGTGGCGGGCGACGGGCCGCAGGTGGCGGCGGTGGGCGCCCGCGCGTCGGACGCGGTCCGGCCGCTGGGCTTTCGCTCGGACCCGGAGCGGCTGCTCGCGGCGTGCGACGTCTTCGTCCTGCCGTCGTCGCGCGAGGGGCTCTCGTTCGCCGTCCTCGAGGCGATGGCGCACGGGCTGGCGATGGTGGTCGCCGACGGGGCCGGCAACCCCGAGGCCGTCGGGGATGCGGGGGTGGTCGTTCCCGCAGGCGATGTGGGCGCTTTGGCGGTGGCGTTGCGGTCGGTCGCGGTGGACGGCTTCGAGCGCGCGCGGCTGGGCGCCGCGGCGCGCGAGCGGGCCTTGGGGTCGTTCGGGCTCGATCGGATGCTCGCGGGTGTCGCCGAGGCTTACGCCGTTGCGCTCGCGTGAGCGCTCCGCGTCTACTGCGGCGATGACGGCGTGGGTTTCGGCCCTGGGGCGCCCCCCCGGACGAGCGCCCTTGACGCCCGAACGCGTTCCTCATCGACGCGGTAAACGCGGAGCGCCCCTACGGCGCCTGGCCCAGCCGCCGCCGCCGCGCGCGCTTCAAGGCCACAGGCGTGAGCCACGCCAGCGCCGGCACCGCCAGCCCGCTCGCGCCCCGCAGCGTGCGCCGCCGCGCCAGCGTCCGCACGCGGATCATCAGCGCCTCGCCGGTCTGGGCGCGGTCGGCGCGCGCGGCGACGTTCGTCGGCGACATGACGCGCGTCGAGAGCGGCTCGTCGAGCGCGACGATGACGTGCTCGTCGGCGAGCCGCAGCCAGAGGTCGTACTCCATCGCGTAGCGGTAGCGCGGGTCGTAGCCACCGATCGCGAGCGCGGCGTCGCGGCGGAACGCCGCCGAGGTGTTCGGGATCGGGTTGAAGCGCAGCAGCCAGTCGTTGACGTCGCCGGCGCGGAACGACGTCCGCGGCGCGAGCTGGCGCCCGTCCGGATCGACCTCGTGCATGCGCGAGCCGACGACGGCGACCTCCGGCCGCGCCGCGAGCAGCGCGAGCTGGCGCTCCAGGCGCTCGGGCGCGGAGTAGTCGTCGGCGTCGTTGACCGCCACGACCGGCGCGCGCGCCGCGCGCAGGCCCTCGTTCAGCGAGCGCGAGATCCCGACGTTGCGCCCCATCGGCAGCGCCCGCACGCGCTCGTCGCGGGCGACCGCCGCCGCGATGACCTGCGGCGTCGCGTCGCGCGAGCCGTCGTCGATGAGCAGCAGCTCGAGGTCTGAGACGGTCTGGGCGAGGATCGCCTCGATCGCCCGCTCGAGCGTCGTCGCGTTGTCGTAGGCGCCGATCAGGACGCTGACGCGCGGCGGCGTCACCGGCGGCGCTCGCCGTAGGCCGCCGCCACGGTGTCCAGCGAGGCGCCGAGCGACAGTCGCGCCGCGTTGCGCGCGAACCAGGCCGCCGTGCTCGCCCGCAGCTGCGGGCCCGCGGCGCGCACGCGCAGGATCGCGTCCGCGAGGTCCTCGGGCGACGCCGACGCCGCGACGAAGCCGTTTTCGCCGTCGTCGACGAGCTCCGTCGCCGCGTTGTCCTCGTCGGCGACGACGACGCTCGGCACGCCGCGCGCCGCCGCCTCGACGACGACCATCCCGTAGCCCTCGCGCCGCGACGGCAGGACCATGCACAGCGCGCTCGCGAGCGCCTCGTCGACGACCTCGCCCGCGACGAACCCCGGCGCGCTCGCGACATCGCCCAGGCCGAGCGCGTCGATCAGGCGCAGTACCTCGCCGCGCTCGGGCCCGTCGCCGTAGACGACGAGCCGCAGCTCGGGCGCGCGCTCGCGCAGCGCCGCGAAGGCGCGCACGAGCGCCGGCGCGCGCTTCTCGGGGATGTGGCGCCCGGCGAAGACGACGGTCGTCCCCGCCGCCGGCGGCGCGCCCGTCGTCTCCGGCAGCTCGACGAGCCCGCTGAGCACCTCGACGTCGCCGTGCACGCCCTCGGCCCGCAGGCGCGCGGCCGTCGACTGCGCGAGCGTGAACGCCCGCTGCGGCACCCGCAGGCAGAGCTTCTGGACGGCCCAGCCGACGCGGCCGCCGGCGGCGCCGAGGTAGTCGCGCCAGTAGGCCCGCGACCACAGCTCGAACCAGTCGACGACGAGGCCGTAGCGGCGCAGCGGGCGCACGAGCGCCGCGGCGAGCAGCGAGAAGAACGGAAACGAGGCGGTGTGCACGACGTCGTAGCGGCGCCCGTGGCGCGCCAGGTGCCACAGCACGCCGGCCCCGAAGACGAGCGGCGGCGCGATCCGCCGCCGGCCGTCGACGTACAGCGCCATCCGCGGCCCGGCGCTGCGCACGGCGACGCCCGGCACGTCCGGGCGCGTCCCGCGGTCCCACTGGCGCAGCGTGAGGTACGTAACCTCGTGCCCGTCGGCCGTGAGGCGCTCGGCGAGGTTGCGATACCAGCGCTCGCCGCCGCCGATCGTGTACGGGAACAGGCAGTCGTAGACGATGAGGATGCGCATGCGCCCGGCAGGGTCTCAGACCGGAAGCCTCCGCTAGGGTTGGGCCCCGAGCGCAACACTCTCCGCGCGCGTGCGTTTGTAGTTCCGAGCGCCCCACCCGGGGTTCGCCCGGACACGATCATGGCCTCGATCCACAGCACTCCAGCAGGGCTCCCGCGAGCCGAGACCTCCGCATCCGCGGTCGAGGTCTCCGTCGTCATCCCCTGCCTCAACGAGGCCGAGAACATCGAGGCCTGCGTGCGCCAGTCGCTCGCGGCGCTTGCCGAGGCGGGCATGGCCGGCGAGGTCGTCGTCGCCGACAACGACTCCGACGACGGCAGCGCCGAGCTCGCCGCGGCCGCCGGCGCGCGCGTCGTGCACGAGCCGCGCCGCGGCTACGGCTCGGCCTACCTCGCGGGCTTCGGCGCCGCCCGCGGCGAGTACATCGTGATGCTCGACGCCGACATGACGTACCCGTTCAAGGACATCCCGCGCTTCGTCGAGTCGCTGCGCGACGGCGCCCAGCTCGTGATGGGCGACCGGATGGACAACATCGAGCCCGGCGCGATGCACTGGGTCAACCGCTACATCGGCAACCCGATCCTCAGCGGCACGCTGAACCTCTTCTTCCGCACCGGCATCCGCGACGCGCACTGCGGCATGCGCGGCTTCCGGCGCGACATCCTGCCGCGCCTGGACCTGCGCACGACCGGCATGGAGTTCGCCTCCGAGATGGTCATCCGGGCCTCGAAGGAGAAGCTCGACATCCGCGAGTTCCCGATCTCCTACGCGCCGCGCGGCGGCGAGACGAAGCTCTCGCGCTGGCGCGACGGCTGGCGCCACCTGCGCTTCCTGCTCGTCCACAGCCCGACGCACCTCTTCATCGTGCCCGGTGTCGTCCTGCTCCTGCTCGGCTTCGTCATCTCGGTGATCTCGCTGACGCAGCTGCCGATCTTCGGCCGCGCCTGGAACCTCCACACCGTCATCGGCGGCGAGCTCATGTGCGTCGTCGGCGTGCAGATCGTCGCGCTCGGGCTCTGTGCCCACGCCTACGGGACGTACTTCATGGGCGAGAAGGACCCCTGGTTCGATCGCATGCGCGCTCGCTACCGGCTCGAGCACGGGCTGCTGATCGGCGGCGCGATCGTGTTCGTCGGCTTCGTCGCGGGCGCGATCATCATCGGCACGTGGATCAACCGCGGCTTCGGCGCGCTGTCGGAGGAGCGGCTGGCCGCGAGCGCGGCCGCGCTCATCATCATCGGCCTGCAGGTCTTCTTCTCGTCCTTCCTGCTGTCGATCCTCGGTCTGCGCCGCCGCGACTCCTAGCGTGCACCTGCTGGCAGCGTGGGTGCTGTACCCCGTGGCCCTGGGCGTCGTGTGCCTCGGGCTCGGCCTGCTGATCGCGCGCGTCGCGGGCTGGGCGATGCCGGGGATCCTGCTGCTCCCCGCCGGCTGCGCGGCGCTGCTGGCCTACGCGCGCGTCGTCGCGGCGAACCCGACGAGCGCGAAGCTCGCCCTGCCGCTGCTGCTCGTGCTCACCGTCGCCGGCCTCGGGCTGAGCCTGCAGCGCCTGCGGACGCTGCGCCCCGACCCGCTGGTCGCGGCCGCCGCCGGCGCGCTGTTCGTCGCCTTCGGCCTGCCGATCCTCATGTCGGGGACGCCGACGTTCGCCGGCTACCTCGCGCTGCCCGACACGTCGCATCAGCTCTCGCTCGCCTGGCTGCTCGCGCACCACGGGCCGGACGCGTCGGTCCTGCAGCCGGGCTCGCTGCAGTCCTCGATGACGAGCTACATCGCCAGCCGCTACCCGATCGGCGGCCAGGCCGCGCTCGGCATCACCGCGCCGCTCGGCGTCCTCGACCTCGCCTGGCTCTACCAGCCGTTTCTCTCGTTCCTCGTCGTCGTGGCGGCCCTCGCGCTCGGCTCGCTCGCGGCACCGCTGCTGCGCCGCCCCTGGCAGACGGCGCTCGTCGTGTTCGCCGCCGGGCAGCCGGCGCTCGTCTACGGCTTCGCGATGCAGGGGTCGATCAAGGAGCTCGCCGCGATGGCGATGATCGTCGTGCTCGTCGCGCTGCTCGCCGCGGCGATCGCCGAGGACCGGCCGGCGCGCTCGCTCCTGCCGATCGCAGCCGCCGCGGCGGCGGCGCTCGGGGCGCTCGGCCCGGCGGTGATCCCCTACCTCGGGATCCCCGGGCTCGCCGTCATCGGCTACTGGGGGGCGCGGCTCGTGCGCCGCCGCGAGCGCGCCGACATGCTCTGGCTCGGCCTCGGCGCGGCGGCCGCGGTCGTCGTCGCGCTGCCGGTCCTGCGGACGCTCGGCACGGCGATCACCGTCACGAAGGCGACGCTCGTGACCGACACCGAGCTCGGCAACCTCGCCCACCCGCTGGCCCTCGTCCAGGTGCTCGGGCCGTGGCTGACCGGTGACTACCGCTACGACCCGACGAACAACCTCATCTCCCACGACGCGTTGCTGTGGCTCTTCGGGCTCGCGGCCGCGGGCGGCCTCGCGTGGGCGCTGGCGAAGCGCGCCTGGGGGCCGCTGCTGCTCGCGGCGACGCTCGGGCTCGCGTCGCTGTTCCTGCTCGACCGCGGCGGCCCCTACGCCGACGCCAAGGTCCTGATGATCCTCTCGCCGGTCGTCCCGCTGCTGGCGCTGATCGCCGCCGCGAGCCTCTGGCACGGGCGGCTGCGGATCGTCAGCGCCGGGATCTGCGCCGCGCTCGTCGCGGGCCTGCTGTGGTCCAGCGCGCTCGCCTACCACGACGTCTCGCTCGCGCCCTACGACCGCTACTCCGAGCTGCTGCAGATCAACGACCGCTACGCGGACAAGGGCCCGGCGACGCTCGACGAGTACGACGAGTTCGGCAAGTACTTCCTCCGCGACCCCCCGGGCCTGACGGCGCCCGAGCAGGTCACGCGCTACCGCCACGGGCCGTACCACCCGAACGCGCTGATCGACCCCAAGCGCCGCCCGACCGTCAAGACGCCGATCAACATGGACGACGTGACGCTCGAGTACGCCGAGAGCGTCCCGTACATCATCCTGCGCCGCTCGCCGACGCTCAGCCGCCCGCCCGCGAACTTCGTGCTCGACCGGCGCGGGACGTACTACGAGGTCTGGCGGCGCACCGGGCGCGAGTCGCAGATCCTCGCCCACAAGCCGCTGGGGCCCGACGTCTTCCATCCCGCCGAGCCGGTGACGCGCGCCGTCGCGCGCGCCTTCGCCGCCCGCGCGCGCAGGCTCGGCGGCCGGATCGCGTACGTGCCGCGAGCGCGCATCAGGGCGATCCAGCCGGCGGACCTCCGGCATCCCGACACGTGGGTGCCGTTCGGCGGCTATCCGGGCGCGCTCGTCCCGGCCGGGCCGGGCGGCGTGACGGCCCGCGCGAGCGTTACCGCCGCCGGGCGCTACCGGCTCTGGATCGAGGGCTCGTTCGCGCGGCGGATGACCGTGCGCGTCGACGGCCGCCGTGTCGGGCGCACGCCGGAGGAGCTGAACAACCCCGGCGAGTACGTGAGCTTCGGGCCGCTGACGCTCGCGCCCGGCGCCCACCGCATCGCGATCCACCAGGGCGGCGGCGACCTGCGGCCCGGCAGCGGCGGCTACCTCTCGAGCCTGCGCCACGTCGGCGCGATCGTCCTCAGCCCGCTGTCGGAGGAGACGCTCACCGTGAAAACGGTCGCGCCCGCCGGCTGGCGCCGCCTCGTCGGCGTCAACGCCGACTGGCTGGAGATCGTCCGGCGCTCATAGCTCCTCGGCCGCCCGCGGCGCCATGCGGTCGAAGACGACGACGCCGAGCCACGTGACGGCGGCGAGGATCGCGAGCGGGATCAGGACGAGCGCGTCGGACCCCATCGCGTCGCCGAGCGACAGGCCGCCGACGAGGAGGTGGCGCGACTCCTGGACGAGCGCGGCGATCGGGTTGCACAGCGCGAGCGTCGCGAGCGTCTGCGACTCGCCGATGACGGCCTGGATCGGGTAGAGGATCGGCGTCGCGTAGAAGAGCGCCTGCAGCACGACCTCCCAGATCGGGCGCACGTCGCGGTAGCGGACGTACAGCGCGCTGAGCAGCAGTGCGACGCCGGTGGCGAAGACGAGCATCAGCGCGAACGGCACCGGCAGCAGGAGCCACGTCCAGCGCGGCGAGACGCCCGAGATCGCGACGAAGACCGTCAGCACGACGAGGTTCAGGGCGAGGTTCATCGCCGCGACGAGCGCGACCGCCAGCGGCACGACGGCGCGCGGAAAGCCGACCTTGCGCAGCAGCGACTCGCGGTCGACCATCGCCGTGACGCCGCCCGCGGTGACCTCCGAGAAGAAGAAGTACAAGATCATCGCGAGCAGGAGGATCACGCCGTAGAAGTCGATCCCCCGGCCCGCCTTGACGACGACGGAGAAGACGAAGTAGACGATCCCGAAGAGCAGCAGCGGGCGCAGCAGCGACCAGACGTAGCCGAGCGCCGAGCCATAGAAGCGCACCTTCCAGTCCGTCGCCGCGAGCGTCCGGGCGAGGTTCCAGAAGCGCCGCGGGTCGCCCCCGATCGCCGACGGGCCGCGGACGCGGTAGGCCTCGGCGCTCATCGCGAGGAGTCACCTCCCGAGTCCACGCCGGCGATCGTCGAGCAATGACGCGCTGTCATCCGGGCGCCTCCTGCATCGACGGGGCGGGCGTGAGCGCGAACGTGTGCGGGAGCGTCACGAGGCCGCCGCCCGCGGAGTCGCCGGTCACGACGAACGAGTAGATGTCCTCGCGCAGGGCCAGGACGCCGCCGTCGTCGCCCTCGGTCACGTGGACGGTGATCCAGTAGCGCCCCGGCGCGAGGTGGTTCTCGAAGACGACCGTGACGTCGAGCTCGTAGCCCGCGTCGTAGGCCTCGCCGGCGGCGGCGTCGGTCGCGAGGACGAGCACGCGGCGGCGGTGCTCGTCGGTGAGGACGAAGGTGAAGACGGGGTCGGCGACCTCGCGCCCGAACTGCACGCGCATCGCCATGCCGGTCGGCTCGCGCTGGGGCAGGACGGTCTTGCGGCCCTCGAGGTCCTGCGCCCACGCGTCGACGACGACGACGCGGCCGTCGCCGAGCGGCCGGCCGCGGCCCGCGCGCACGCGCGCCGTCGCGGGGCCCTCGGCCGGATCGGCGCCCGGGCCGGCGAAGTTCAGGCGCATGTACTGGCGCGCGACGGCGCGCGGCTCGTCGACGGCGACGACGTTGCCGCGGTCGAGCAGCAGCGCGCGGTCGCAGAAGCGCTGGACCTGGTCCATGTCGTGCGTCACGAGCAGCATCGTGCGGCCCTCCTCGCGCGCCCGGCTCAGGACGTCGAAGCACTTCTGCTGGAAGGCGGCGTCGCCGACGGCGAGCACCTCGTCGATCAGCAACCGGTCGGCGTCGACGTGGACCATGACGCTGAACGCCAGGCGCACCTGCATCCCCGACGAGTAGTTCTTGAGCTTCAGCTCGGCGAACTCGTGCAGCTCGGCGAAGTCCATGATCGAGTCGTGGCGGGCGCGCGCCTCGTCGGGCGTGAGGCCGAGCATCACGGCGTTGATGAGGACGTTGTCGTGCGCGGTGAGGTCGGGGTTGAAGCCGACGCCGAGCTCGATGAACGGCGCCAT
>DATJEE010000295.1:0-3092 GCA_035496995.1 Solirubrobacteraceae bacterium
GTGGAGGTGGAGCTGGGGGCGGGCCTGACCGTCGTGCACGGGCGCAACGGCGCCGGCAAGACGAATCTCCTCGAAGGGCTGTACTTCGGCTGCACGGGACGTTCCTGCCGGACGTCGAACGAGCGCGAGGTCGTGCGCTTCGACGCGACGTCGACCCGCGTCGAGGTCGACCTGCGCGACGCCGACGGCCGCGCCCACGCCCTCGCCGTGGGCTTCGCGCCGGGGGACGCCAAGCGCCTGCAGGCCGACGGCGTGACGGTCGAGCGCCTCGTCGACGTCCAGACGCGCCCGCTCGTCTGCGTCTTCATGCCCGACCGGCTGGAGCTCGTCAAGGGGCCGCCGGCGCTGCGCCGCTCGCACGTCGACCAGGTCATCGCCGCGAGCTGGCCGGCGCGGGCGGCGACGCGGCGCGCCTACGGCCGCGCCCTCGCCCAGCGCAATGCGCTGATCGCCGGCATCCGCAGTGGCCGCGCGTCGCGCAGCTCGCTGCCGGCCTGGGACGCCGAGGTCGCGCGCCACGGGATCGAGCTGCGCGACGATCGCGCGGCGGTCGTCGACCTGCTCGCGCCGCGCTTCGCCGCGCTGGGCGAGGCACTCGGCCTCGGCGCCGACGGCGAGCTGCGCTACCGGCCGCGGTCGCGCGCCGCCGACGCCACCGAGCTCGCGGCCGAGTTCGCCGAGCGCACGGAGTCCGACCTCGACCGCGGCTTCACCGGGCACGGCCCGCACCGCGACGACATCGCCCTGCTGCGCGAGGGGCGCGAGCTGCGCGCGTACGGGTCGCAGGGCGAGCAGCGCCTGTCCCTGCTCGCGCTCCTGCTCGCCGAGCGCGAGACGCTCGCGGAGACCCGCGGCGCCGTGCCGCTCATGCTGCTCGACGACGTCATGAGCGAGCTGGACCCCGACCGCCGCGGCCTGCTCGCAGAGCTCCTGCGCGCGAGCGGCCAGAGCATCATCACGACGACCGATCTCGCGCACGTCCCCGGCGGCGACGACGCCGGGGTGGCGCGCCTGGCCGTCGCCGGCGGCGCCGTGCTCAGCCAGGCGGTCGTCGCGTGACTGCGCGACATTGCTCGACCGGTCTCGCCGTCGAGCCAGAACGCCGGTCGTCGCGATGACCCCGCGCCGCCGCGCCCCTCGCCCGCTGGGCCCGGCCGTCGAGGCGCTCGCGGCGCGCCTGGCGCCGGCGACGCTGCTGGCCGACGTCCAGCGCGTCTGGGAGGCCGCCGCGGGGCCCGCGATCGCCGCCGCGGCGCACCCCGTCGCCGAGCGCGAGGGGACGCTGACGCTGCGCTGTACGTCGGCCGTGTGGATGCAGGAGATCGACCTCATGGGCCCCGTCCTCGTCGCCGAGCTCAACCGCGCGCTCGGCGGCGAGCGGGTGACCGCGGTGCGCTGCACGGCGGCCGATCGCCGCCGCCGCTGAGGACCCGCTGTTTTGTGGCTGTTTGCAGGCCTTTTGTAACGCCCACCAGACCGAGTTTGTGACGGCCTTGTGCTATCCTTATGACAAGCAGATGGACCGGCCCCGGCGCGTCGAGGCATGACGCGGACTCGGGGCTTCTTCACGTTCGGAGGATCAGTTGGCGAAGGACGACGGAAAGCTCGAAAGCAAGACCGGCACGGGCTCCTATGACGCCCAGGACATCACCGTCCTGGAAGGGCTCGAGGCGGTTCGCAAGCGGCCGGGCATGTACATCGGGTCGACCGGCGTCCGCGGCCTGCACCACCTCGTCTACGAGCTCGTCGACAACTCCGTCGACGAGGCGCTCGCGGGGCACTGCGACAACGTCGCGGTCACGATCCATCCCGACAACTCCGTCACGGTCACCGACGACGGGCGCGGCATCCCCGTGTCGATCATGGAGAAGGAGCAGCGCCCGGCCGTCGAGGTCGTCCTGACGGTCCTGCACGCCGGCGGCAAGTTCGGCGTCGGCGGCGGCTACAAGGTCTCCGGCGGCCTGCACGGCGTCGGCGCCTCGGTCGTCAACGCGCTGTCCGAGCAGCTGCACGTCGAGGTGCGCCGCGACGGCCACGCGTGGAGCCAGGACTACGAGCGCGGCATCCCCCAGAACCAGCTGCAGCGCGGTGCCGCGACGACCGACCACGGGACGACGCTGACCTTCCGCCCCGACGCCGAGATCTTCGAGACGACGGACTTCGACTTCTCGACGCTCGAGCAGCGCCTGCGCGAGACGGCCTTCCTGACCCGCAGCCTGCGGATCGTGCTCGTCGACGAGCGCGGCGAGGGTGCGCGCTCGGAGTTCAAGTACGACGGCGGCATCGAGGACTTCGTCCGCCACCTCAACGCCAACAAGGAGTCGATCGGCCGCAAGGTCGTCTTCTTCGAGGGCGAGAGCGACGAGGGCGCCGTCGAGGTCGCGATGCAGTGGAACACGACGTACCAGGAGTCGGTGTTCTCGTTCGCGAACAACATCAACACGCACGAGGGCGGCTCGCACCTGTCGGGGTTCCGCTCGGCGCTGACGACGGTCCTCAACCGCTACGCCAAGGCGCGCGGGATCCTCAAGGACAAGGACGACAACCTCACCGGCGAGGACGTCCGCGAGGGCCTCACGGCCGTCATCTCGGCAAAGCTCACCGACCCGCAGTTCGAGGGCCAGACGAAGACGAAGCTCGGCAACCCCGGCATGGAGGGCTTCGTGCGCTCCATCGTCTACGACAAGCTCGGCGAGTTCCTCGAGGAGAACCCCGCGGAGGGCAACGCGATCATCCGCAAGGCGGTGTCCGCGGCCCAGGCGCGAGCGGCCGCCCGCAAGGCGCGCGACCTCACCCGCCGCAAGTCGGCGCTGGAGAACTCGACGCTGCCCGGCAAGCTCGCCGACTGCTCGGTGAAGGACCCGTCGCTGGCCGAGATCTTCATCGTCGAGGGCGACTCCGCCGGCGGCTCGGCCAAGCAGGGCCGCGACCGCAACACGCAGGCCGTCCTGCCGCTGCGCGGCAAGATCCTCAACGTCGAGAAGAGCCGCATCGACAAGGTGCTCAAGAACACCGAGATCCAGGCGCTGATCACCGCCATCGGGACCGGGGTGCGCGAGGAGTTCAACATCGAGAACGCGCGCTATCACAAG
>DATJEE010000296.1:0-2079 GCA_035496995.1 Solirubrobacteraceae bacterium
GGGCCGCCGACGCGGGCGCGGGCTCGTGCGTCGTCGTCGCCGCCGCGCCGGCCGGGGCCGCGTCCCCGTTGTCGTCGTCGTGCCCGTGCGCGTAGGCGTCGACGTCGGCCACCGCCGGCACGTACGACGTCGGCGCCCAGCTGAGGTACTCGCCGCAGCGGTCGCAGAAGTCGCGGCCGGGCTCGTTCTCCAGCCCGCAGCTGCGGCAGGTGGTGACGGCGGTGCTCACGGCTCGTCTGCGGGCTCCGCGTCCTCGCCGTCGCGCGGCGCGCGCGGCACCTCGGGCATCGTCTTGACCTTCTCGCCGCGGCGCACGCGCAGCTTGTAGCTCGCGTGCACGGGCTTCCAGTGCTCGATGCAGCGCGCGACCGCCATCTGCGTCTCGGGCGGCAGCGCCGTCTCGCACACGACGTCGAACGAGGCTGCCGTCACCGGCGGTGGGGCGCCCGTCACGTCCTCGCTGACGATGATCCTGCCATGGTCGTTGACGCGCAGCGCGACCGCCGGGAAGAAGAGGCTCAGCGCGAGCTCCAGGCCCGCGCGGGTGCCGCGCAGGCGCCCGAGCTCGCCGGCCTGGCGGACCGCCTCGCGGCGCTGGCTCGCGGGCAGGTTCTCGACCTCGTCGACGCCGAGCCACGTCGCGAGGCCCGCGAGCGCGTGCTCGGGCGCGAGATCGACGTCGACGTGCGCCGGCAGCGAGTCGAGCGTCGCGACGATCGGATCGAGCACCTCCTCGAGCGCCTCGAGGAACCGCATCGCGAAGGGCGGCGGCTGGTCGCGACGCGCGGTCGCATCGCGCCGGTAGATGTCCGGGACGCCGTTGCGCAGGTGGCGGCGCGCGGAGACCGTCGGCGGCGCGGGGGCGCGCAGCGGCGGCAGCGCCGGCGGCCCGGCCCCGTTCTGCGACTGCTCGGCGACGGCCATGGGCTAGGTACCTCGCATGGTCGCCTTCACGATGTGCACACCCGAGGCGATCGTCTCGTCGGGCTCGAGCACGATGTGCGAGCCGGCGGGCTCGGGCGCCTGGCGGCCCGTCACGAGATCGGCGCGGTAGATCCGCAGCAGGCGGACGTACTCGACGCCCGGGATCGCGTGCACGACGCCGTAGAGCTCGCCCTGGTTCAGCGTGCGCCCGAACTCCCAGCCCGTCCCGAGCTCGCCGGGCGACCCGCCGACGAGCGGGTTGAGGAAGCGATAGAGCTCGCCGAGCGTCTGCTCGCGGATCCGCGCGATGTCGGCGAGCGGCTCGGTCTGCAGCTCGACGACGGCGCTCACACCGCGCAGCCGCACCGGGGCGACCTGCAGCGTCGCGCCGAGCAGCCGGCGCTCGTCGAGGTGCGCGGCGACCTCCTCGAGCAGGTCGCGGCCCGGCTGCAGCTCCTCGAAGTTCAGCCGCCGGTCGGCCGGGTGCACGCGCGGGAGGATCCGGACGGCGACGGCGTTGCCCTCGTCGGGCGGGACGCAGACGGCGCGCGCGACGCGCGGCGACGCCTCGCGCGCGAGGTGCTCGAAGTCCTCGGCCGTGACGGCGCGGTGGCGCGTGCGCAGCTCCATCGCCCCGCGCTGGCGAAGGCTGTCGAGCTGCTCCGGGTCGACGCCACCGCGGGCGCCCGCCGGGTTGGAGACCGAGGTGATCCCGGGCGGGCCGCTCTTGAGGACGCAGAGCGTGCCGGGGGCGACGTTGCCGCGCAGGCCGCCGCCGTGGCGGTAGCGCGACAGCCGCAGCGTCGCGCCCTTCGCCGGCACGGCGCCGTAGTGGCGCCAGTCGCCGCCGGCCTGGCGCACCGCGGGGCCGAGCTCGATCGTGCCCGTCGCCGCGTCGACCACGTAGCAGCGGTCGTCGGGGCCGCAGTCGACGAACGACTCGCGCACGCCCCAGCGCTGCCATTCGCCGGTCACGGTGTCGCGGACCTCGAGCCACTCGTCGTCGGCGGGCGCGAGCATCGGCGGTCGCAGCACGCTGAAGACCTGCCCGGGCGTGCCGTCGCTCTCGCCGATGACCTCGTTGTCGACGTGCTCGGCGTGCTGGGCGAGCAGCGTCGCACCCATCGGGACGGCCGTGATCGTCGCGATCTCCGG
>DATJEE010000297.1:0-3425 GCA_035496995.1 Solirubrobacteraceae bacterium
GTGGCCGTGTCCTTGTAGTCGGCCTGCTCGATCTTCTCCTTGCAGTACGGGCACGGCTTGCGCCGGCCGCTGCCGGGGCCGCCCTTCTTGTCACGTCGGCGCGTGGGCTTGCCACGGTTGCGCTGCTTTGCCACTGACGAAGTCCTTGTGTCGGATGAAGAATTTGCGCGCAGGCGTTGCGCGCGGCCCGTCATTGTGGCACGGACCGCTCCCGGCCGGATGTACCAGCCGCCGGACGAGGGTGTATGGACCCCGCCCACAGGCGCCGCGCAACGCAACGAGCCCCCGCATCGCGGAGGCTCGGATCATGCGTCCTGCCAGGCCCTGCGACGAATCAGAACGGGATGTCGTCGTCGGCGGCGCTGCTCCCGCCCCCGCCCGTCGAGACCGGCTGGAAGTCGTCCACGTTGGCCGGGACGTCGGCACGCGGCGTGAAGCCGTTGGAGCCGCCGCCGCTGTCGTCGCGCCCGCCGAGGAACTGCACGGAGTCGGCGATGATGTCGATCGACTGGCGCTTGTTGCCGTCCTTGTCCTGCCACTCGCGCCACTCCAGGCGGCCGTCGATCGCGACCGGGCGCCCCTTGTTGAGGTAGCGGGCGCAGTTCTCGCCCTGCGCGCCCCAGACGGTGACGTCGAAGAAGTTGGGCTTGTCCTCCCACTCGCCGCCGGCGCCCTTGCGGCGCGTGTTGCAGGCGACGCGCAGCTTGCACACCGACATGCCGCTGCTGGGCAGCGAGCGAAGCTCGGGATCAGTCGTGAGATTGCCGGTCAGAACGACGCGGTTGATGTTGGTCGCGGCCATCTGCGGCCTCCTCTTTCGGGAACGAACTATCGGCGAGCGAGTCTAGACACGGGATCGGCGGATCCGGACGACGACGCCGCTCTCTCCGCACTTAAGTCGCACAGTCGCGCGGAAGCGCTGGGATCTGACGCGAAGGGGCGGTGGGAGCCCGTCGAAAGTCGCGCCGCGGACCGCCACGCTGACACGACGGGACCTTCCCGGCGGACTGCTACGCGACGACTTCGGCGGGCACGGCGGGCGCCTCGGCGGCGACCGGCTCGCCGATGCCCGTCGGGCGCGGCTCGGGGCGGGTCGCCGGCGGTGCCGGGGTCCCGGGTGCGAGCTTGATGATCCGGAAGCGGATCACGCCGTCGCTGATGCGCAGCGTGCGCTGGAGCGTCTCCAGCACCTCGCGCGTCGCGACGTGGAACTGCAGGAGGTGGTACTCGGCGTCCGTCTTGTGCCCGATCTCATACGACGTCTGGCGCACGCCCCAGTCCTGCTGGTTCGTGATCTCGCCGCCGCCGACGATCGTGCGCTCGACCATCTCGAGCACCTTCGCGCGCTGCTCGTCGGGAGCCGCGCTGTCGAGCATGAGGACGAGGTCGTAGAGGGGGTCGTGTGCAGGCATGGTGGTGGGCGGCGGGTGGCCGCGGCCGGGGATGATAGCGATCGGGGGGCGAATGCCCTCGCCCGGCGCCCTATCGGGGGCATGGACCCCGACCGTCCGCCACCCCTGCACGCCCGCGTGCGCTGGGGCAACGTCGCCCGCGCGGGGGCGCTCGTCGCGGTCGCAGCGCTCGTCGTCGCCTGGCCGCGACTGAGCCCGACGCCGCCCGCGCTGCCTCCGCTGCGCCCCGTCCCGGTGGCGCCGCGGGCGCCGGCGAGCGCGCCCGCCCCGGCCGTCACGGCCGAGCTGCTGGCCCCGCAGCCGGCGGGCCCGCAGCCGCGCAGCCATCGTGCGCGCACGGCCCGGCGGCGGCACCAGCGCCCGCGCAGCGCCCGGCAGGCGCCGCCCGTCCCGCAGACGCCGCCCGCGCGCCCGCCCCGCCCACGACCCGCGCCCCCGCCGCGCCCACGACCCGCGCCCGCGCCCGCGCCGCGGCCACGACCCGCGCCCGCGCCGCGCCCACGACCCGCGCCCCGTCCTGCGAACCAGCCAACGCCACCGACCGAGTTCGGCGACGAACCCGCCGGCGAGTTCGGCTAGCCGGCCTTCGCCATCGCCGTGGCCTTCGCGCGGATGTCCGCGAGCTGATCGTCGATCCAGTCGCCCGGGTCGCGCGCCGTGACCGCCGCCTTGAGCCCGTCCGAGCGCCGCTCGCGCTCCTCCGGGCTCATCGTGAGCGCGCGGTAGATCATGTCCGACGTCTCCTTGATGTCGAACGGGTTGACGCTCAGCGCGAACTCGCCGAGCTCCTCGTGGGCACCCGTGTTCTCCGACAGGATCGACACGCCGTGGCGCTCGTTGACGAGCGGCCCCTCCTTCGCGACGAGGTTCATCCCGTCGAACATCGCGTTGACGATCATCGCGTCGTAGTGCTTGTAGGCGGCGACGGCCTCCTCGAGGTCGTCGCGGAGCTTGAGCTGGATCGGCATCCAGTCCGGCGTCCCGTGGCGGTGGTTGACGATCGCGACCAGCGCCTCGATGCGCTCGAGGTACTCCTGGTACTCCGGCACGTCCATCCGCGATGGCATGAGCTGCGCGATGAACGTCACGCGCTCGGCGAACTCCGGGTGCTCGCCGAGGAACTGGTCGAAGGCCGTGAAGCCGCGCAGGACGTTCTTGGAGAGGTCGGCGCGGTCGACGCGCAGGATGAGGTGGTCGCGGCGGCGGCGCTGCAGCTCCTTCTCGAACTCCTGCGTGCGCTCGCTGCGGGCGACCTTGCGCGTGGCCTCGTAGTCGATCGGCAGCGGGTAGGCGCGCACCCACGTCTCGCGGCCGCTGTGGTGGACGACGCCGCGCTCGAAGTCGACGTCGAGGTCGAGCAGGTCGCGACAGCACTGCAGGAAGTTCCAGCGGTAGGAGCGCGTGTGGAAGCCGACGATGTCGTTCGCCAGCACGCCCTCGAAGATCTCGTTGCGCATCCCGCGCGGGAGCACGCGCCAGGCGTCGGGCTGCGTCCACGGGATGTGGATGAAGTGGTGCAGGAAGACGTCCGGGCGCGCGGCGCGGACGATTCCCGGCAGCGTGTAGAGGTGGTAGTCGTGGACCATGACGACCGGCTCGGACTCGCCCTCGATCTGCTCGAGCACCGCCGTCGCGAGGTCGTCGTTGACGACCTTGTAGCCATCCTCGAACGCCTGCACCTCGTTCTCGCGGATGTCGGGCGCGTTGGAGAGGTCCCAGAGGTAGTGCTGGATGAACCACAGCATCGGGTTCGCCATGACGTTGTAGAAGCGGTCATAGGCCTCCGGCTCGGAGACGACGAGGCGCACGTGGAACTCGCCGGCCGGGGTGTCGACGACGAACGCCCGGCCGTTGCGCTCGCGCGACTTGCGGACGTCGCCCTCCGTCATCGCCGAGGCGATCCAGACGGCGTCGCGGTGCGAGGCCAGGCCGGTCAGGGCGGTGACGAGACCGCCGGTCCCGCGGGTGAACGAGCCGTCGACGTCGAACGTCACCGGACCGCGGTTGGACACC
>DATJEE010000298.1:0-7995 GCA_035496995.1 Solirubrobacteraceae bacterium
CCGCCGACGACGAGCGACTCCTTGTTGGCGAGCGCGAGGTCGATCCCCTCGCCGAGCGTCGCGACCGTCGGCCCGAGGCCGGCGGAGCCGACGAGCGCGTTGAGGACGAGGTCGGCGCCGGACTCGACGACGAGCCGGACGAGCCCCTCTGCCCCGACGAGCACCTCGCCGTCGGTCCACTGCTCGGCCGCGCGCGCGCCGGCGTCGGCGTCGGCGAGCGCGATGCGGTCGACGCCGAAGCGGATCGCCTGCTCGATCAGCGCGTCCGACGAGCGCTCGGCGCTGAGGCCGACGAGCTCGAGGTCCGGGTCGCCGGCGAGGATGTCCAGCGCCTGCGTGCCGATCGACCCTGTCGAGCCGAGGATGAGGAGACGGCGCGCCATGGGCGGCGCATTGTGGCAGGCGGCTGCCGTCAGGCGCTCATGCCGCCGTCGACGAACAGCGTCGTCGCGGTGACGTAGCTCGCGGCGTCGGAGGCGAGGAAGCGCACGGCGGCGGCGACCTCGTCGGGACGCCCCGCGCGGCGCGCGGGGACGGCCGCGAGCACCGCGTCGGGCACGTCGGTCGTCATGTCGGTCTCGATGAAGCCGGGCGCGACGGCGTTGACGGTGACGCCGCGGCGGGCGATCTCGACGCCGATCGTCTTCGTCATGCCGATGAGCCCGGCCTTGGCGGCCGCGTAGTTGGCCTGACCGGCGTTCGCCCGCGGGCCGACGACCGACGCGATGTTGATCACGCGCCCGAAGCGGGCCTTCATCATCGGGCGGATCACGGCGCGCGTGAGGCGAAAGGCCGCCGTGAGGTTCGTCTCGATGACGCGGTCCCATTTGTCGTCGTCGATCTGGATCGCCAGCCCGTCGGCGGTGACGCCGGCGCAGTTGACGAGCCCGAGCACGGGGCCGAGCTTCTCCGCCGCCTCGGCGAGGACGCGCTCCATGTCGTCCGGATCGCAGACGTCGCCGCCGATCGCGATGGCGGAGCCGCCACGCTCCTCGATCGCGTCGACGGTCGCCGCGGCGCCGCCGGCGTCGGAGCGATAGCCGGCGGCGACGGCCCAGCCGTCGGCCGCGAGCTCACGGGCGATCGCGGCGCCGATTCCGCGCGAGGCGCCGGTGACGAGCACGACGGCGCCGTCGGGGCGGCAGCCCTCGCGGGTGGCGGGGGCGGTGTCGGGCTTGCTGCCGTTCGTCGTGACGGTGCTCATGTGGTGTCTCCTCCGTAGGTCAGCAGTGCGGCGCCCCAGGAGAACCCGGCGCCGAATGCGGTCAGCAGGACGTGGCCGGCGTCGGGCAGGCGCCCGTCGTCGGCGGCGAGCGACAGCGCGAGCGGGATCGAGGCGGCCGAGGTGTTGCCGAGGTCGGCGACGTAGTCGGCCACCCGCTCGCGCTCGAGGCCGAAGCGCTCGCGCACGGCGTTGATGATCCGGCCGTTGGCCTGGTGGGCGATGACGAGCGCGACGTCGTCGATGCCGAGCTCGGCGAGCTCGAGCAGGACGCGGCAGGAGCGCTCCATGTGGTCGATGGCCTGCTCGTAGACGAGCCGGCCCTCCATCCGCACGACGGCCTCGGGCCGGTCGATGTAGAGCATGTCGCGCTGGGCGTCGGCACCGAGCACGACCGGGCCGATCAGCGCCGGGCCGCCCGGCGCGAGCACGACCGCGCCGGCGCCGTCGCCGAACAGCGCCGCCGTCTGGCGGTCGTCGTGGTCGGTGTAGCTGCCGAGCACGTCGGCGCCGATCAGCAGGACGGTGTTCGCGCGGCCGCTCTCGATCAGCGCCGCGCCCTGTTGCAGGCCGGCGAGAAAGCCGGTGCAGGCGAGCCCGACGTCCCAGGCCATGGCCCGGTCGGCGCCGAGGGCGCCGGCGACGATCGGCGCCGCCTGCGGGACGATGTCGTCCGACGACGAGGTCGCGACGAGGACGGCGTCGAGGTAGGCGGGGTCCATGCCGGCGTCGGCCAGCGCGCGGTCGCCGGCGGCGACCGCGAGCGTGGACAGGCCCTCGCCGTCGGCACAGCGCCGGCGCGCGGAGATCCCCGTGCGCTTCGTGATCCAGGCCGGCTCGACGCCGATGCGCGCCGCGATCGGCGCGTTCTCGACGACGGTCGCGGGCAGCGCGCGCCCCACGCCGATGATCCCCGCCGTGCGCTTGGGCGAGCCGCGCTGCGGGGTGACGGAATGATGCGCGAGCTCAGACGGCAGCAAGGGCGTCCTCCAGCAGGTTGTCGGCCGTCGTCGCGCTCGCGCCGGTGATGCAGCGCGTGGCGAGCTTGGAGAGCACGCGGCCCGGGCCGGCATCGACGTAGAGCTCGGCGCCCTGCGAGTCGAGCGCGGTCATCGTGTCGCGCCAGCGCACCGGCGAGACGAGCGCGTCGGCGAGCTCGGCCGCGGGGTCGGCGAACGGCGCGGCGGTCGCGCAGCTGATGACCGGGATCCGCGGCGTCTGGAACGCGACCTCGGCGAGCGCGGCGCGAAACGGCGCGACGGCGCCCTGCATCTGCGGGGAGTGAAACGCGCCCGCCACGCCGAGCGGCAGCGCGCGCAGGCCCTGCGCCTCAGCGTCCTCGCGGACGGCGTCGAGCGCATCCGGCGCGCCGGAGAGCACGACCTGGCCGGGGGCGTTGTCGTTGGCGAGGCTCACGCCGTGGCGCTCGGCGAGCCGCGCCGACTGCTCCTCGGAGGCCTTCAGCAGCGCGAGCATCGTCCCGCCGCCGGAGGCCTCGCCGGACGCGGCCATGTGATCGCCGCGCAGGACGACGAGGCGCAGCGCGTCGTGGTCGGAGAGCGCGCCCGCGGCCGCCAGCGCGGAGAACTCGCCGAGCGAGTGCCCGGCCAGCGCGACCGGGTCGACGTGGTCACCCAGGCGCGACCAGCTCGCGAGCGAGGCACAGAGGATCGCGGGCTGCGCGAAGCGCGTGGACTCCTCCACGCGCGGGAACGGATCCTCGCCGACGAGATGGATGACGGCGTCGAGCAGATCCGGGCGCACCGCGGCCACGAGGGCGCGCATGTCGGGCGTCTGGCTGCCCTGTCCGGGGAACAGAACGGCGGTGGGGGTGGCGTAGGGCATGCCTCCACGGTGGGGCACCCCGCCCGGCAGGAACAGGCGTTCCCCCCGTGTGGGGGGGTCTATCGCGCAGTTCGGGGGGCTGTCAGCGCGACAGCGTGAGCGCGCTCGTCACGGTGCGACGATCCGTCGTGCCGGCGATCGCGGTCGCGCTCAGGCGCACCCTCAGCCGCCGCACGCCGCGCAGGTGCGCGCGGGCCGACGGCGTGAAGCGCACGCCGAAGCGCCGGCGGCCCTTGAACGCGCCGCCGCCCCTGCCGCGCGCGACGACGACGCGGGCGCTGCTCCTCCTCCTCGCCAGCCCGAGCCGGCGCGCCGTCGCGTTGTCGACGCTGAGGTTCGCCGTCGCCGTACAGCCGAGCGAGCACGTCGCGCGGACCGCCAGGCCGCGCGTGAGCGCGGCCGCCAGCGTCCGGCGCTCGCTGAGCAGCCCGAACTGCAGCGAGCAGAGCTCCAGCGGCTTGCGCTCCCCGCGCGCGATGACGACCTGCCCGCGCGCGTAGACCTGACCGGCGGCGTGCTCGCAGGTGATCGTCCAGGCCTCCGGCGCCGCGGCGCCCGGCCGCGTGGACTGGTTGACGTGCCAGGTGAAGCGCCCGCTGTCGCCGACGGTCATCGTCGAGTCGAGCACGTCGTGGAACGGCAGCGCGGCGCCGGTCGTCCCGGCGAAGTCCAGCAGGACGGGCATCGTCTGGGAGTCGAACGCCTTGTGCGCGCGCAGGATCGTGCCCGGCTGCGCGCGGCCCTCGAGGACGGCGTGACGGGTCGTGTCGGCGGTGCTGCGCAGCGCGACGAGGTAGGCCGCGCGGTTGCGGGCGTACTCGGCCGCCATCGCGGCGTACGGCGGGTGGAACTCGACGCCGCCGATCTCGAACGTGAAGCCGAGGCCGCCGGTCGCGTAGTACGACCAGTCCTCCGTGCTGCCCGACGTGTCGTAGAGGTCGTAGCCGTGCTGGCTCGTGTAGCCGTTCTGCGCGGCCATCGCGTCGCCGAGCGTCTTGTAGAGCGCCTCGTCGGGCGTCGTGCCGATCGCCCCGATGCCCGGCGGGCGCAGGACGAGGTTCGCGAACGTGTGGTTCGTGATGAGCGTCGTGACCTGGTTGGAGGACACGAGCTCGCGGACGTTCTGCACCTCGGGCTCGGAGAACGGGGCGGCGCCGCGGTACGTGTCGTCCTCGACGCCGAAGCCGGCGCCGTCGCCGCCCCAGAAGCCGCCGTAGTTGCGGTTGGGATCGGTGCC
This sequence comes from Solirubrobacteraceae bacterium, assembly GCA_035496995.1. GTDB lineage: Bacteria > Actinomycetota > Thermoleophilia > Solirubrobacterales > Solirubrobacteraceae > CADCVQ01. Next base: position 4,305 of record DATJEE010000298.1, read on the forward strand.
GAGGCGGCGGTTGGCGAGCGACTCGCACTCGCCGGGCGCGGGGATCTGGCCGTCGTGGATGCGGCAGTTGCGGCGCTTGTACGTGAAGCCCGTGCCCGGTGCGGGGCTGACCCCGGCGTCGCCGACGAGCGCCGCGGTGTAGAGCGGGTCGCTGATCGGCACGAGCCCGTTGATCTGCGCCGGCAGGTCGACCCCCGCGACGAGCGTCCCGGCGTCGACCGGCCACTCGCGGCTGAGGTTGAACCCGTCGACGTTGACGATCGGGACGATGATGTTGCGGGTCGCGTCGACGAGCCGCGTGATCTCCGCGTCGTGGCCGTAGTCGTCCACGAGGTCGTAGGCCCACTCGAGCACGTGCTCGGCCGACGGCCACTCGCGCGCGTGGTGCAGCCCGAGCTGGAGGAACACCGGCTGGCCGTTGGCGGCGTTGACGTCGCGCGCGATCTCCAGGCCGAGGATCGGGCGCCCCTCGAGGCTGCGGTGCGGCAGCGTGATGAGCTTGACGAGACCGGGATGGGCGGCGGCGAGCGCCTTCATCTCGGCCTCGTAGTCGGCGAGGTGGCGGTACGTCGTGCGGCCCGACGGCACGCCGGCGGCGGCTGCCCCGGCGCGCGTGCGCGCCCGGGTCGCGAAGCGGGCGTCGGCGACGGCGTTGGCGGCGGCCTGCGTGCGCAGGTCGGCGGTCTGGACCGTCCAGCTGAAGCCCGCGCGCACGAGCGTCGCGGCATCCGCGGCGCTGTGCAGGACGACGCCGACGCCGCGGCTGTCGCCGCTCTCGGTGAGGTCGAGCCCGAGCGCCTCGATGCGCGAGCGCGCGGCGGGCGTCGCGGCGGCGACCGTCACGACCTGCTCGCGCCCGCCGGCCGGCTGCGGCGCGAGCGCGATCGTCGCCGCGCGCAGCCGCGCCTGCGTCCCCGCCCCGGCGCGGCGGCAGGCCTGCAGGACGAGCTGCTCGCCCTTGGCGACGAAGCCCTCGGCGAGCTCGGGGCCGGCGGGCGCGGCGCCGGCCGCGACGAGGCGCCGCGAGCGGGCGTCGAAGACGGCGAGATCCCAGTCGCCGCGGGCGGCGATCGTCGCGCGCAGCAGGCCCGTCTGCGCCGCGGTCACGCGCCGGACGCTGACGCCCGGCGCGGAGGCGAGGAGACGCGCATGACAGACGGCGACGAGCGCGCCGTCGGCGGTGATCGTGCGGTCGGCGAGCGTTGTCGTCGCAGCGCCGGCGGCGGCGGCCGGAGCGACGAGGATCAGGCCGAGGACGGCGAGCAGGGCGTTGCGCATGCGCCGGCGCAGGCTAGCCGACCGCGAGATCGCTACACCAGCGCCAGCCAGATGTAGTAGCCGACGACCGCCGAGAACATCACGGCGTCGAGGCGGTCCAGCGCGCCGCCGTGGGCGCCGAAGAGCGTGCCGGTGTCCTTCGTCCCCGCGTCGCGCTTGACGAAGGACTCGAAGAGGTCGCCGACGGGCGCCGCGAGCGCGACGCCGAGGCCGAGCAGGAGCGCGTCGGTCCCCGACAGCCAGTCCTGGTAGGTCCCGGCGAGCCAGGTCGCGAGGATCGCCGTCCCCATGCCGATCAGCAGCCCTTCGACGGTCTTGTTCGGCGAGACGTGGGGCGCGAGCGGGTTGCGCCCGAACCAGCGCCCGCCGAGGTACGCGCCGGTGTCGCCGACGAAGGTCCCGACGAGGATGTCGACGATGATGCCGCCGCCGTGCGGCAGGTCGCGCAGGAGGATGCCGTGCGCGAGCGAGACGCCGATCCAGGCCACGCCGAGCACGGTGATCGCGATCCCGAGCGTTCCGGCCCGCCGCTGGGCGAGCGTCACGGCGAAGAGGACGGGGAAGAACGCCATGAAGGCGAGCAGGACGTGCATGCTCTCGCCCGCGTAGGCCGCGCCCATGACGCCGGCGACGCCGAGGAAGCCCGCGAGGCGGACGGGCTCGACGTCGGCGTAGAGGTCGAAGAGCTCGCCGACGCAGATGATCGCGAGCGCGAGCAGCCCGAGCGTGAACCAGATCCCGCCCGCGACGATGATCGTGATCGCGAACGCGATCGCGGGGATCGCGACGACGATGCGCGCGCCGAGGTCCGAGCCGCCCCCGCGGCGCTCGCGCGGCCGGCGCTCGCGTGGCGGGCGCCGCTGCGGCGCACGCGCACGTGGCCGCCCGGCCATCAGCGGCCCCCGAACCGGCGCTTGCGCGCGCTGTACTCCGCCAGCGCGGCCTCGAACGCGGCGCGGTCGAAGTCCGGCCACAGCTCCTCGCAGAACACGAGCTCGGAGTACGCCGACTGCCAGAGCAGGTAGTTGCTCAGGCGCTGCTCGCCGCTCGTGCGGATGACGAGGTCGGGATCGTGCATGTCCGGCGCGTAGAGCAGCGCGCGGAAGTCCTCCTCGCTGCCGCCCGTAAAGCGCCGCGCGGCGTCGACGATCTCCGCGCGCCCGCCGTAGTTGAACGCGACGAAGAGCGTGATCCGCTCGTTGGCGGCGGTGAGCTGCTCGGCCCACTCCATCTGCTCGACGAGCGCCTCCTCGACGCCGTCGCGCCGGCCGATGAAGCGCATCCGCACGCCGCTCTCGTGCAGCTCGGGCGTCTCGTTGACGATCCGCTCGGCGAACATCGCCATGAGCCCGAGGACCTCCTCCTCCGGCCGCGACCAGTTCTCCGTCGAGAACGAGTAGACCGTGAGCTCCTGCACGCCGAGGTCGGCGGCGTCCTTCAGGCGCGCCTTGAGCGTGTCGGCGCCGGCGCGATGGCCGTCGCCGACCGGCAGGCCGCGCGCCTGTGCCCAGCGACCGTTGCCGTCGGTGATGATCGCGACGTAGCGCGCAGTCGCCGCGCGCTCCATCAGACCTCGAGGATCTCTTCCTCTTTGCCCTTCAGCAGCGCGTCGAGCTCGGCGATGCGGTCGTTCGTGAGCTTCTGCAGCCCGGTCTCCGCGCGGTGCTCCTCGTCGGCGCCGACGTCGCCCTCGTCCTTGAGCTCGCGCAGGTCGTGCATGACGTCGCGGCGGATGTTGCGGATCGCGATCCGCCCCTCCTCGGCGATGTGGCGCACCATCTTCACGAAGTCGCGGCGGCGCTCCTCGGTGAGCTGCGGGATGACGAGGCGGATGATCGTGCCGTCGTTGCTCGGCGTCAGGCCGAGGTTGGCCTCGGAGATGCCCTTCTCGATCGCCTTCAGCGAGCCCTTGTCGTAGGGCTGGACGGTGAGCAGCTGGGCCTCGGCGGCGTTGATCGTCGCGAGCTGCTTCAGCGGCGTCGAGACGCCGTAGTAGTCGACGTGGACGCGGTCGAGCAGCGCCGGGCTCGCCCGCCCCGTGCGGACGGAGCCGAACTCGTGGTTCGTCGCCTCCACGGACTTCCCCATCCGCTCGGATGCGTCGGCCAGCAGCTCGTCGATCAGCTCACTCATCTCGCGTCACCACCACCGTTCCCACCTGTTCGCCAGACACTATCCGCTCGATGTTGGACTCGTCGTTCATGTTGAAGACGTACAGCGGCATGTGGTTCTCGGCGCACAGCGTCAGCGCCGTGTAGTCCATCACGCGCAGCCCGCGGCGGACGGCCTCCATGTGGCTGATCTCGCGGATCAGCTCGGCGTCGTCGTCGACGCGCGGGTCGCCGGTGAGCACGCCCTCGACGCCGTTCTTGGCCATGAGGATCGCCTCGGCGTGGATCTCGACGGCGCGCAG
>DATJEE010000299.1:0-51902 GCA_035496995.1 Solirubrobacteraceae bacterium
GGTGTTGACGCCGCCCTCCGTCAGGCCGCCGACGATCGCGACGACCGCCAGGGCCGTCGAGTAGCGGCCGAACTCCGCGTCGCCGAGATGGCGGACGAGCAGCGGCGCCGAGAGGATCCCGAAGACCAGCGAGCCGGTGAAGCTCGCCGTGCGCAGCAGGCCACCGCGCATCGCCGCCGGGCCGGCCGCCGACGTGTCGATGAGCTCGGCCGGGGGCACCGGTGCCTCGGCGGCCGTCACGGGCGCCCGCCCGCGCTCGGGGCGGGCCGTGCCCGCCGGCCCCAGGAGAGCGCCGACAGGACCTCGCGCTGGCGCGTCGTCGCGGCGGCGTACAGCCGCGTCTGGTTGTCGGCGACGAGCAGGTCCGCCTGGTCGGCCTGCGCGTAGACGTCGGCGCTCGCCCAGTCGTCGGGACCGCGCGCGACGCCGGCGCGGTCGACGACGACCGACGTCAGGCCGCGGGCGCGCAGCTGGGCGGTGATCGAGCGGCGGCCGCTCTCCAGCGCGTAGGCCTCGAGCTTGGAGCCCGCGCGGCCGGTGCGCAGCGACGCCAGCAGCGCGCGGTCGACGAGAAACGCGTTCGTGCGCAGGTGCGGCACGGGGAACAGGCCCATCGCGCGCGAGCGGCGCACGGCCATCAGCAGCGTGTAGAGCCAGCTGCGGGCCGCGCCGGCGAGCGGCACGCCGGCGAGCTCGTGCATGACCTCGCGCGCCTCGCGGCGGCTGCGCACGACGCCGCGGTAGGCGCTCGGCGCGCCGAGCTGGAAGAGCTCGTAGGACATCTGGCTGCTCCACGATCCCGTCGCCCCGGCGGCGCCGGTGTGCGGGGCCGCCAGCGCGCCGTCGAGCAGGCCGAGCCAGCCGGGGGCGGCGATCTCGCTGAAGGAGTTCAGGAAGCACAGGCGCTCGTGCCCGAGCGTCGCCGCCGCCGCGAGGTAGACCGTGATGTCGGTCCCGTCGTCGGGCAGCTCCATGACGGCCGGCGCGTGGGCGGCCGCGCGCTCGCGGTAGGGCGCGAGCGCCGCGGCGCCGTCGAAGCCCTTGAACGCGAGCACGAGGTCGTGCTCGAGGCCCGCCGGCAGCGCCTCGTAGGAGCGCAGGAAGCGCTCGAACGGCGCGCTGCCGTTGGCATGACGGACGAGGTGGACGACCGCGGTGCGGTTGCGGGCGCTCATGACGCGAACCCTACGGACGGCCGCGGCTCGCGCGGCCGGGCGTGCCCGGCTACGGAATCGTCCCCGGCCGGACCGTCGCGTCGAGCACGACGGCGAAGCCGTTGCCGACCTTGTCGTCGGGATCGAGGCTGTCGAGCACCGGCATGCCGATCGCCTCGCACATCTCGACGAAGCTCTCGCGCGTCCAGACCGACCAGTGGCGGTCCTCCTCGGACCGGAAGCCCGTGCGGTGGCGCTCGACGAGCTCCTCGACGGTCGACGGCGGGCGGTCGCGGTCGAACGTGCGGTCGCGGTGCGGCACGACCGCAACGACGTAGCGCCGCGCGACGCGCTGCCACTCCAGCAGCGCCCGGATCGGGTCCGGGAAGTGCTCGAGGACGTGCGAGCTGAAGACGAAGTCCAGCGAGTCGTCGGCGAACGGCAGGTCGTCGCCGGGCGCGACGACGTCGACCTTCGCCGAGTGCAGCGCCAGGCGCCGCTCCTCCTTCTTGTACGGCGTGTCGGTGCCGGCCCAGCGGTCGACGTTCTGCGCGTCGAGGTAGTACTTGTTGTGCGCGGAGGCGCCGATCTCGATGCCCTTCAGGCCCTCGAGATAGCTCGTGACGAAGGGCGAGCCGCGGCGCGCCAGCAGCGCCCGCCAGATGTAGTAGCGGGAGACGAGCAGCTCCAGCCTGCCGGCGGCGACCATCGCGCAAGGGTAGCCCGCGCCTACGCGCGCGGCTGCTCGCGCCACCACGCGACGGTCTGCTCGAGACCCGCCCGCAGCGAGAACGCCGGCGCGAAGCCGACCTCGTCGCGCAGCCGCGTGACGTCGGCCGCGATCTGGACCGGGTCCCCGTCGCGCTGCGCGACGGCGCCGACGTCCAGCAGCTCCGGGCGCCCGGCGGCGGCCGCGAGCTGCTCGGCGATCGACCGCACGGTCACCGGCTCGCCCGACGCGATGTTCACGGCGCCGGCGACGTCGCTGTCGACGAGCGCGGCGAACGCCCCCGCGACGTCGTCGACGTGGAGGAAGTCGCGCAGCTGCGTCCCGGCGCTGACCGGCGCGCGCTCGCCGCCGACGAGCGCCCGCGCGACGCTCGCGACCAGCCGGCGCTCGTCCTCGCGCGGGCCGTAGAGGAAGAAGATCCGCCCCCAGGCGAAGGCGATCCCGGCGCGCTCGGCGAGCCCCGCGGCGACCTGCCGCGTCGCGTCCTTGCAGACGCCGTAGTACGTCGCCGGCGCGAGCGCGGCGTCCTCGCGCAGCGGCTGCGGCGCGTCCCAGTCGTACTCCGCGCACGTCCCGGCGAGCACGGCGCGCCCGCCCCCGGCAGCCGCGAACGCGTCGACGAGATCGACCGTCGCCGCGACCCAGGCGGCGTTCTCGCGCGCGTCCCAGAACGCGCCCGGCTCGGCGTACCACGCGAGGTGCAGGAGATGCGACGCCGCGACCGTCCGGACGAGCGACCGGCGCGCCGCGGCGTCGAGCAGGTCGGCGGCGTGCCAGACCGTCTCGGCGGGCGCGTCGGCGGGCGCGGGGCCACGGGCGACGGCGTGGACCTCGTAGCCGCGCCGGACGAGCGCGGGCAGGGCGCGGCGGCCGACGAAGCCCGTCGCCCCGGTCACGAGCACGCGCCCGGGTCCGCTCATCGCGCGATCCGGTAGAGCTCCACGACGTAGCCCCGGCGCAGCCAGTAGGGGAACCGGTACGTCAGCTCGAAGCCGCCGCTGGCCGCGGTCATCTCCGGCACGTTGACGTGCTCGAGGCCCGCGCCGTACGCCGGCTTGCTCTCGTGGTTGATGCTCATCAGCGAGCCGCTGCAGCAGCGCCCGATCCAGTGCAGGTAGTCGGTGACGGTCGCGGCGCTCATCTCGGGGAACGAGTCCTGGTTGAGCACGAGATCGAACAGCGGCCCGTCCATCTCCGCCACGGCGTGGGCCGGGAGGATCTGCAGGCGCCCGGCGGCCGCGCCGGGGGGATCCTCGCCGTAGAGCGCGACGGCGTCGGCGGGCAGCGACTTCAGCGCGTACCACCCCTGCACGACGTTGACGCCGAGCAGGTCGACGATCGTGTACGACGCGAGGCCGAGGCGGCGGCTCCAGTACGCGACGCGCCCCGAGCCGCCGCCGATCTCGCAGACCCGCGCGGCGGGGATGTCGCGGGTGGTCCGGTGCAGGAGGTGCGCCGTGTAGATCGCGTTGGCGTCGCGCTCGTGGAACAGCCCGCGGCCGGTGTCGATCTTCAACAGCCCGCCGTCGACGTCGGGCGGCGCGATGTCGGTGCCCAGACGCGCGCCGATGCCCTCGACGAGCGCGGCGAGGTCGCAGTCCAGGCTGTGCCCGAACGCGCCCTGCTCGGGGTTCTCGATCGCGACGGCGCCGACCGCCTCCCCGAGCGACACGAGCTTGTCCTTCGCCATGAGCCCGACGAAATCGCGGTACGCGTGGTCGTGGGTGATGCGGCGATGCTCGTCGTCGCCCTGCGTGATCCCCACCGCGGCGTCGTGGCGGGAGACGTTGCAGAGATAGGCCGCCAGGCGGCCCGGATCGCCGTCGTCGAGGATCCCCGCGAAGCGCCCCTGGTGCGCCGCGATCGTCGTCCAGACGTCCTCGCGGGCGCCCGCGGGCGGCGGCGGCGCGCTGTCCACGGCGGCACGGTGGGCGGCGAGCAGCCGCTCGGCGATCGCGACGTCCTGCGCCGTCGCGACCTTGTCGGCCACGACGACCGGCGCGACGCGACGGCCCGCGTGCCCACCGGTGTGCTGCAGGACGCTGCGGCGCCGCACGCGCGCCCGGACGTCGAGGCGCAGGCGCAGGTCCTGGATGCGGTCGCCCGCGGGTCCGGCGAGGGCATCGGCGACCGCCGCGCGGGCCGCGTCGGACACTCTCACGCGCCGTAGTCCGGGTACGTCCGGTCGCGAGCGGAGATGACGCGGTCGTCCGCGGGCGGCCAGTCGATCGCGAACGCGGGATCGTCCCAGCGCACGCCCGAGGCCGCCTCGGACACGTACTCGTGACCCATCATGTAGAGCACCTCGCTGGCATCACACAGGGTCTGAAACCCGTGCGCAAGGCCCGCCGGGACGTACAGCGCGTGGCCGTTCTCGGCGGTCAGCTCGGCGCCGTGCCAGGCCCGGTGCGTGGGCGAGCCGGGGCGCACGTCGACGACGACGTCGAAGATCGCGCCGCGCGTGCAGCGGATGAGCTTCGGTTCGCCGTGGGGCGCGCGCTGCAGGTGCATGCCGCGCAGCGTCCCGGCGCGGGCGTTGAACGACGTGTTGCACTGGACGCCGACGGGCTCCAGGCCGTGCGCGGCGAACACCGCCGCGTCGTAGGTGCGCGCGAAGAAGCCGCGCTCGTCCTCGATCCGGTCGGGCTCGACGAGCCAGACCCCGGCCAGCGGCGTCTCGGAGAACCTCACGGGAACAGCCGCAGCTCCGGTGCCCGTGCCGCGAAGCGCCCGCCCCACTCCCGGATGCCCGCGAGCTGCTCCATGATCTCCTCCTTGATGTTCCAGGGGAGGATCAGGACGACGTCGGGCTTGCGCTCGGCGATCGCGCTCGGGGCGAGGACGGGGATGTGCGTGCCCGGCAGGATGTTGCCCTGCTTGTGCGGGTTGGCGTCGCACGTGAAGTCGATGAACTCGCGCCCGACGCCGCAGTAGTTCAGCATCGTGTTGCCCTTCGCCGGGGCGCCGTAGCCGGCGATCGAGTTGCCGGCGTGCTTGAGGTCGATGAGGAACTCGAGGATCTGCAGCTTGTCGGCGACGACGCGCGCGCCGTAGTCGAGGTACGTCTGCAGGTCGCCGAGGCCGGCCGCCGCCTCGCGCTCGGCGAGCTCGCGCGCGGCCTCGGTCTCGGCGAACGCCTCCTCGTCGTGGCAGGCGAAGATCCGCAGCGAGCCGCCGTGGGTCGGCAGCTCCTGGACGTCGAAGAGCCGCAGGCCGTGCGCCGCGAAGACGCGCGCGACCGTCGCGAACGAGAGGTAGGAGAAGTGCTCGTGGTAGATCGTGTCCCACTGGTTGAGCTCGATGAGCTTCAGCAGGTGCGGGAACTCCATCGTGATGACGCCGCCGGGCTTCAGCGCGAGCTTCATGCCGGCGACGAAGTCGTTGATGTCGGGAACGTGCGCGAGGACGTTGTTGCCGAGCAGCAGGTCGGCCTGCGTCTCGGCGGCGACCGCGCGGGCGGTCTCGACGCCCCAGAAGTTCACGCGCGTCCGGATCCCCTTGTCGATCGCGACCTGCGCCGTGTTGGCCGTCGGCTCGATCCCGAGCACCGGCACGCCGGCCTCGTGGAAGTACTGCAGGAGGTAGCCGTCGTTGGAGGCGAGCTCGATGACCTGGCTCGAGGCGTCGAGGCCGAGGCGCGCGGTCATCTCCTCGGCGTAGCGGCGGCTGTGCTCGAGCCACGAGGTCGAGTACGAGGAGAAGTAGGCGTAGTCGTCGCGGAAGATCGGCTTCGGCGTCTCGTACGGCGCGAGCTGGACGAGGAAGCACTCCGCGCAGACGAGCGCGCAGAGCGGGAAGAACGGCTCCATCGCGCCGGCGTGCTCGAGCGACACGTTGTCGTTGGCGACGGGCTGCATCCCGAGGTCGGCGAAGACGTGGCGCAGCGGCGCGCCGCAGAAGCGGCAGGGCGGTTCGTCTACCACGCGCACCACGGCGCGCTGCCGGAGTCCCACAGCGCCTCGAGCTCGTTGCGCTCGCGCAGCGTGTCCATCGCCTGCCAGAAGCCGCGGTGGTGGAAGACCGTCAGCTCGCCCCGGGCCGCGAGGTCGCGCAGCGGCTCCTCCTCCCACTTCGTGGCGTCGCCGGCGATCGCCGCGCCGACGCCGGGCTCGCAGACGAAGAAGCCGCCGTTGATCCACGCGCCGTCGCCGCGCGGCTTCTCGAGGAAGCTGTCGACGCGGTCGCCCGCGATCTCCAGCGACCCGAAGCGCCCCGGGGGCTGGACGGCCGTGACCGTCGCCAGCCGGCCCTGCTCGCGATGGTGGGCGATCAGCGCGCCGATGTCGACGTCGGCGACGCCGTCACCGTAGGTCAGGCAGAAGGTCTCGTCGCCGAGGTACGGCAGCACGCGCTTGAGCCGGCCGCCGGTCATCGTGTCGTCGCCGGTCTCGACGAGCGTCACGCGCCAGGGCTCGGTCGTGGAGTGATGGACCTCCATCTCACCGGTGCGCATGTCGAACGTCACGTCGGAGCCGTGGAGGGCGTAGTTGGCGAACCACTCCTTGATGACGTAGCCCTTGTAGCCGAGGCAGACGACGAACTCCTCGATCCCGTGCGCGGCGTAGATCTTCATGATGTGCCAGAGGATCGGCCGGTTGCCGATCTCCACCATCGGCTTCGGTTTGACCGTCGTCTCCTCGCTGAGCCGCGAGCCGAGACCGCCGGCGAGAATGACCGCCTTCACCGGGTGCAGGGTAGTCTGCGGCGCCGATATGGCGCGCTCTGCACTCATCACGGGCATCACCGGCCAGGACGGCTCCTACCTCGCGGAGCTGCTGCTCGAACGCGGCTACGACGTCCACGGCATGGTGCGGCGGGCGTCGACGGAGAAGTTCGAGCGCATCGAGCACCTGCGCGACGAGATCACGCTGCACCAGGGCGATCTGCTCGACCAGCGCTCGCTCGTCGACACGATCCGCGCGGCCGACCCGGCGGAGATCTACAACCTCGCCGCGATGAGCTTCGTCGCCGTCTCGTGGCTGCAGCCGACGCTCACGGCGGAGTTCACCGGCGTCGGTGTGACGCGGATGCTCGAGGCCGTCCGCGAGGCGGCCCCCGGCGCGCGCTTCTACCAGGCGTCGAGCTCGGAGATGTTCGGCAAGGTGCTCGAGGTCCCGCAGACCGAGACGACGCCGTTCTACCCCCGCTCCCCCTACGGCGTGGCGAAGGCCTACGGGCACTTCATCACCGTCAACTACCGCGAGTCCTACGACCTCTTCGCGTGCTCGGGGATCCTCTTCAACCACGAGTCCGAGCGCCGCGGCCTGGAGTTCGTCACGCGCAAGATCACGTGGCACGCGGCCGCGATCAAGCACGGCCTGCGCACGGAGCTCGCGCTCGGCAACCTCGACGCCCAGCGCGACTGGGGCTACGCGAAGGACTACGTCGAGGCGATGTACCTCATGCTCCAGCAGGACGAGCCCGACGACTTCGTCATCGCGACGAACAAGACGAACACCGTCCGCGACTGCGTGCAGATCGCCTTCGACGAGGCCGGCATCGACGACTGGGAGCGCTACGTGAGGATCGACCCGGCCTTCCTGCGCCCGGCCGAGGTCGACCAGCTCATCGGCAACCCGGCGAAGGCGAAGGCCGAGCTCGGCTGGGAGCCGCGGACGAGCTTCGAGGAGCTCATCCGGCTCATGACGCGCTCGGACCTCGCGGCCCTGCAGCCCTAGCCTTCAGCCTGAGCCGCGGTCGGTCTCGAAGAGCCCCGTCTGGTAGGCGAGGACGACGGCCTGGACGCGATCGCGCAGGTCGAGCTTCTGCAGGATGTGCGTGACGTGGGTCTTGACGGTCGTGTCGCTGATGAACAGCCGCTCGGAGATCTCGCCGTTGGAGAGGCCCTCGGCGATGAGTCGGAAGATGTCGACCTCGCGGGCCGTGAGGTCGCCGACGGCCTTGGGCGGGTCCGGCCGCGGGCGGCGCACGAACTGCCGGATGACGCGCTTGGTGACCGCCGGCGACAGCAGCGCGTCGCCGGCGGCGACCGTGCGCAGCGCCGCGATGAGCTGCTCGGGCGGGTCGTCCTTGAGGACGAACCCGCTCGCGCCGGCCTCGAGCGCCTCGTAGACGTACTCGTCGAGGTCGAAGGTCGTGAGGATGAGGACGCGGGCAGCGGGGTCGGCGGCGATGATGTCGCGCGTGGCCTGCAGGCCGTCGAGCTCGGGCATGCGGATGTCCATGAGCACGACGGTCGGTTTGAAGCGCGCGGCCTGCTGGACGGCCTCGATGCCGTTGCGCGCCTCGGCGATGACGTCGATGTCGGGCTCGCGGCCGAGCAGCAGCCGGAAGCCCGCGCGGACCATCGACTGGTCGTCGGCGACGAGCACGCTGATCGTCATGCGCGGTCCCCGCGCAGCGGCAGGCTCGTGGTGAGCCGGAAGCCGCCGCCGTTGGCCGCGGCGGCGGTCATCTCGCCGCCGTAGAGCTTCACGCGCTCGCGGATGCCGACGAGGCCGTGGCCGTGCCCGTCGCCGGCCGCATCGGCGGTGCCGACGCCGTCGTCGGCGACCTCGATGCGCAGCTCGTCGGCGGCGTAGCGGATGCGGACGTCGGCGCGGCTCGCGCGGGCGTGCTTCAGGGCGTTGGTCAGGCCCTCCTGGACGATGCGGTAGGCGGAGAGGTCGATCGCCGCCGGCAGCGCGAACGGCTCGCCGTCGACGTGCAGCTCGACGGGCAGCCCGGCGCGGCCGACCTCCGCCAGCAGGACGTCGAGCCGGCCGAGCCCCGGCTGCGGCGCGAGCTCGGGGGCGTCGTCGTCGCGGCGCATCGCGCCGAGCATGCGGCGCATCTCGGCCAGCGCGGAGCGGCCGGTCTTCTCGACGCCGCGCAGCGCCTCCTCCTCCTCGCCGAGCTCGGCGGGCAGACGGTGGCGGACGGCGCCGACCTGCAGCACCATGACGCTGACGGCGTGGGCGACGATGTCGTGCAGCTCGCGGGCGATGCGGGCGCGCTCCTCGGCGATGGCGATGCGCGCCGCCAGCTCGCGGTCGCGCTCGGCGCGCTGCGCGCGCTCCTCGGCGCGCAGGGCCTGCTCGGCACGCTCGCGGGTCGCGAACCCGCCGAGCCAGGCCAGCGTGAACGTCGCCGGGACGAGCAGGACCTCGTTGAGCGAGTGCGCGGGGTCGTTGAGCGCGACGATCGCCGCGCCGCCGACGACGATCGCGAGGCCGGTGCGGCCCTGGCGCTCGTCGCGCAGCGAGCCGACGAGGAACGCCGCGACCATGCCGGCCGCGTAGACGCCGGCCGTCGACGGGATGAGGCGCCCGTCAAGGAACGACACCGCCGCCGCGAGCAGCCACAGCCACGTCGGCGCGAGGAACGGTGACCGCCGCCGCGCGAGCAGCGGCAGCACGAGCGCCAGCACCGCGGCGGCCGCGACGACCGGCGCCGCGCGCGCGGCGTCCGGATCGTCGCTGCGCAGGAAGACCTCCAGGACGCCCGCGACGGCCGCCGCGACGATCATGAGGTCCAGGCCGTGTCGTCGTGCGAGCTGCTTCACGACGCGAACGTACCGCCGTCCTCGCCGCCCCGCCTCCTACCTGGGTAGGAGCTGCATCTCGTCGGCTGGTCGGAGTGCAATCGTGCCCGCCGACGATGTGCGCGCGCCGGCCCGTTGGGAGGTTCGGCCCATGACCTCCACCAGCAACACCCATCCGCATCCGCAGCACCGCAGCTGGACGCCCGGGCGCATCGTCGCCCTCGTGGCGATCGCCGTCGTCGTCGCCGGCCTCGCGAAGCTCGGGTTCGCGCACCCCGCGGGGTGGGCGTCGGTCCCCGACGGCGCGCACGCCGGGCAGCTCGCCCTCAAGGCCTGCACGTACCCCACCGAGAAGGGCGACCTGCGCGCCGACTGCGGCACGCTCGTCGTCCCCGAGAACCGCGCTGATCCGACGTCGCGTCTCATCGCCGTGCCGGTGACGCGCATCCGCTCACGCACGCCGGATCCCGTCGCCGCGCCGATCTTCCGCCTCGAGGGCGGGCCCGGGCGCAGCAACATGGACTTCCCGTTCGCGAGCCGCTACGTCGCCCATCGCGACCTCGTGCTCGTCGGCTACCGCGGCGTCGACGGGTCGGCGCGGCTGGACTGCCCGGAGGTCGACGCCGCCCGCCGGCACACCGCCGACCTCGTGAGCGCGAGCGCCCTGCGCGCGTCGGCCCGCGCCGTGCGCGCCTGCGCCGACCGCCTGCGCGGCGACGGCTTCGACCTCGCCGGCTACACGATCGCCCAGCGCGTCGACGACCTCGACGCTGCCCGCCGCGCGCTCGGCTACCGCCAGGTCGACCTGCTGAGCGAGAGCTTCGGCACGCGCGTCGCGCTCGTCTACGGCTGGCGCCACCCGCTGAGCATCCACCGGTCGGTGATGATCGGTGCCAACCCGCCCGGCCACTTCGTCTGGCAGCCGGAGCAGTCCGACGCGCAGCTGCGCCGCTTCGCCGCCCTCTGCGGCCGGCAGGCCGCCTGCCGCACGAGCTCCGGCGACCTCGCGGCGTCGATGCGCCACACCGACGCGCACCTGCCCGGCCACTGGGGCCCGTTCCCGATCCAGCGCGGCAACGTCGAGCTCGCCGCGTTCTTCGGCCTCACCGACGCGTCGTCGAAGGCCGCGCCGATCTCGGCGCCGATGACGCTCGACGCCTGGCACGCCGCGGCGAACGGCGACGCGAGCGGCCTGTGGTTTGAGTCGTTTGCGTCGGCGCTGCTGTTCCCGCGGATCCAGGTCTGGGGCGACAGCGCCGCCATGGCCCGCATCGACGCCCCGGCGGCGACCCGGTACTTCGGCGCCGCTCACGGCACGAACGCGGTCCTGCGCGATTCGGCCGGCCGCTTCCTGTGGGCCGGCGGAGCGCTCGCCGGCGCCTGGCCGGCCGCCCCGGACGAGGCCGCCTACTCGCGGATGCGCGACTCCGACGTCCAGACGCTCGTGATCAGCGGCGAGCTCGACGGCGCCACGCCGGCCGTCAACGCGACCCGCGAGCTGCTGGCGCACCTGCGCAACGGCCATCAGGTCCTGCTCGCGGGCTTCGGCCACACGACGGACTTCTGGAACACGCAGGTCGCGGCCGGCAACCGGCTCATCAACCACTACCTCGACAGCGGGCGCGTCGACGCCTCGCAGTACGTCCCGCAGAAGGTCGACTTCACCCCATCGCTGACGCAGACGAGCCTCGCCAAGCGCATCGCCGCGGCGATGGTCGGCCTGGCGCTCGTCGCGATCCTGTCGCTCGCCTGGATGGCGCGCCGCGTGCGCAGGCGCGGCCGCCTCGGTCGCGTGACCCGCGTCGCCGCGCGGTCGGTCTGGGCGGTCGTGATCGGGCTCGGCGGCTGGTTCGCCGCCGCGCTGGTCGCGCTGATCGCGCTGCCGAGCGTCCCCGTCGATGCCGCGCTGCTCATCGTCGCCGCCATGGGCGTGCCGGTCGCCCTGGCGAGCTACTGCGGGTGGCGCGGTCCGCGGCAGTCCGTCACGAACGCGGCCGGCCTCGCGGTCGCGGTGGCCGGCGCGCTGATCGGCGCCGGGATCGGCCTGCAGTGCGGGACCGCCATGCTCGCCATCGGCACGACGCTCGCCGGTGCCGTCGCCGGCGCCAACCTCGCGCTGATCGCGTGCGACATCACCGCGGAGACGCTGCGCCGCGTCGACACGAGCGCGACGGCGAGCTCCGAGCCGGTTCGCGAGCGCGTCTACGCATAGCTCTCGGTCGCTGCACCGGCCCGCTCACGCGCATCCGGCGTGGGCGGGCCGTCAGGCCGGGGCGCCGGCGGCCTGGAAGGCCTCGATCTGCGCGAGCGTCACCGCGCGGATGTCATCGCCGGCCTGCAGCGTCTCGTACCAGCCGACGATCCCGGCGAGCGCCTCGTCGAGGCCCCAGGTCGGCGCCCAGCCGAGCTCGCGCCGGGCCTTGGAGGAGTCGAGCGTCAGGTGGCCGGCCTCATGCGGGTGCGGGCCGGGATCGATGTCCCAGCGCAGCTCGCCGGGCCACAGCTCCGTCAGGCGATCGGCGATCCAGCGCACGGGCCGCGCGTCGCCGGCCGCCGGGCCGAAGTTCCAGCCGCCCTGGCGCCCGGCGTCGGCGTGCAGCGCCTCGGCCAGGCGCAGGTAGCCCGACAGCGGGTTGAGGACGTGCTGCCAGGGCCGGATCGCGTCGGGGTTGCGGATCGGGATCGGCGCGCCCTCCAGGGCGCCGCGCATGATGTCCGGGATGAGCCGCTCGGCGCCCCAGTCGCCGCCGCCGATGACGTTGCCGGCGCGCGCGCAGCCGAGGCGCGGCCCGCCCGGATCGGCCGCGAAGTACGAGCGCAGGTAGGCGTCGGCGACGAGCTCGGCGCAGCCCTTGGAGTTCGAGTAGGGGTCGTGGCCGCCCATCGGATCGGTCTCGACGAAGGGGCGTTGCTGCTCGCGGTTGTCGTAGCACTTGTCCGACGTCACGTTCACGACGACGCGCACCGACGGCGTCGCGCGCACCGCCTCCAGCACGTTGACCGTGCCCATGACGTTCGTCTCGTAGGTCCCGCGCGGGTCGGCGAACGAGCGCCGGACGAAGGCCTGCGCGGCCATGTGGATGACGATCTCCGGCTCGTGCTCGGCGAACGCGCGCAGCAGCGCCGCGTGGTCGCGGATGTCCGCGCGGACGTCGGCGAGGCCCTCGCCGACGCGGGCGAGCTCGAACAGCGACGGCGTCGTCGGCACGGTGTCGGCGTAGCCGGTGACGCGCGCCCCGAGCGCCTGCAGCCAGAGCGACAGCCAGGCGCCCTTGAAGCCCGTGTGCCCGGTGACGAGCACCGCGCGATCGCTCCAGAAGCCGGGTTCGACGAGGGAGGGCATGGCCCCGCGGATGCTAGTGACGTCGACCGCAGGTCCGAGCTTGCGAGGACCGAAGGGCGCAAGTGACGTCGACCGAAGGGCGAAACCTCCGTATACCCTCAGCCACTTCGATGCCCGTCCCGCTCTTCGACACCGCCACCCCGCTCGCGCCGCTGCGCCCCGAGATCGACGCCGCGATCGCCGGCGTCCTGGACTCCGGGCGCTTCATCCTCGGGCCCGAGGTCGGCGCCTTCGAGGCCGACTTCGCGGCCTACACCGGCAGCGCTCATGCGATCGGCGTCGCCAACGGCACGGACGCGCTGACGATCGCGCTGCAGGCGATGGGCGTCGGCCCCGGCGACGACGTCGTCGTCCCCTCCTTCACGTTCTACGCGACGGCCGAGGCGGTCGTGCCGACGGGCGCGCGGCCCGTCTTCTGCGACGTCGACGCGGACACGATGTGCATGACCGCCGCGACGGTCAAGGCCGCGCTGACCCCCGCCACGAAGGCCGTCGTCGTCGTGCACCTCTTCGGCAACGTCGCGCCGGTCGCCGCGATCGAGGCGCTCGGCGTGCCGGTGCTCGAGGACGCCGCCCAGGCCGCCGGCTCGCTGTCGCCCGCCGGGCGCCCCGGCGCGCTCGGCACCGCGGCGACGTTCAGCTTCTTTCCCTCCAAGAACCTCGGCGCCTTCGGCGACGGCGGCGCGATCACGACCCGCGACGACGCGATCGCCGACACGGTCCGCACGCTGCGCTTCCACGGCTCGCGCGACAAGGTGACCTACGAGCAGGTCGGCTACAACTCGCGCCTCGACGAGCTGCAGGCGGCGATCCTGCGCGTCCTGCTGCCGCACCTCGACGACTGGGCCGACGGCCGCCGCGCCGCCGCCCGCCACTACGAGAAGGCGGGCCTCGGCGAGCTCGTCGCGCTGCCGGTCGCCGGCGACGGCGCGCAGCCGGCGTGGCACCTGTACGTCGTGCGCAGCCCGCGCGCCGACGAGCTCGTCGCGGGGCTGAGCGCCGCCGGGATCGGGTGTCGCGGCTACTACCGCACGCCGGTGCACCGCCAGGAGGGCATGCGCCCCTACGCCGGCGCCGAGCTCCCGGTCACCGACGAGCTCGCCCGCACGCACGTCGCGCTGCCGATGAGCCCGGTGCTGTGCGCCGAGCAGGCCGCCGAGGTCGTCGCCGCCGTGCGCGCCGTCCTCGGCGAAGGCTGAGCCGAGCGCTGCGATACGTTGCGGGCATGGCGCCCGGCCCCAAGGCAGTCCCCGAGCTCGGCGACCTCGCGGCGATGTTCGCCGAGATGCAGCAGGCCCCGGCGATCGTCCAGCCGTCGGACTTCTGGACCTCGCTGAACGCCCGCAACCTCAGCCAGCTCGACGACGAGGGCTTCGCGCACTTCAAGCGGACGATCAACCAGAACTACTTCGGCTGGGTCCCGAGCTCGCGCCACGACGACCAGGTCGCGGTCATGCTGCGCGAGTGGCTGCGCCGGCCGGCGCCGCGGATCCTCACCTCCCGCCTGGGCGACATGTCGCTGCTGGAGGCCGGGCCCGACCGCGTCAACCCGTACGAGTCGCCGCGCGCCCGCGTGCTGCTCGCGCTGTTCCTCGCGATGTACTGGGAGTACGTGCGCCGGCGCGATCCGCGCGGCCTGCTGGCGCGCCTGGAGGAGCCCACGCTCGGCGACCCCGTCATCGCGCGCTACCGCGGCCGGCGCATCAGCCAGGACATCTGCAACTCCGTGCACGAGCTCTACAGCGCCACGCACGCGCTGCCGGGCGGGGCGCCGGGGCCCGGCGGCGTCCTCGAGCTCGGCGCCGGCTACGGGCGCGTCGGCTGGGTCTTCCTCGAAGCCTTCCCGCAGACGCGCTACATCGTCTGCGACATCCCGCCGGCGCTCGGCATCGCCCAGCAGTACCTCACGACGCTCTTCCCCGACCGGCCGGCTTTCCGCTTCCGCCACTTCGACGACGGGGCCGAGGTCGCCGACGAGCTGGCGAGCGCGCAGCTCGCGTTCCTCACGCCCAACCAGCTCGAGCTGCTCGACCCGCTCGGCGTGTCGCTGTTCGTCAACATCAGCTCGCTGCACGAGATGCGCCCCGAGCAGATCGCGTACTACCTCGGCCAGGTCGACCGCCACACGCGCGGCTGCTTCTACACGAAGCAGTGGCGGGACTGGCACAACGAGGAGGACGACGTCCGCGTCGGGCAGCACGACTACCCGATCCCGGAGCACTGGGAGACGGTCTACTCGCACCAGCACCCGGTCCAGCGCGCGTTCTTCCACGCGCTGTACCGCGTCGGCGGCTGAGCGGCGCTCGCGTCAGGCCGGCGGGCGGCGCGTGCGGTCCAGCGCCATCTGCAGCTGCTCGAGGACGTGCACGACGCGCAGGCCGCTCGCGCCGTCCGAGCGCGGCGTCGTCCCGTCGCGCACGCAGGCGACGAAGTGCTCGACCTCGAGGCGCAGCGGCTCGGCGTTGGAGATCCGCGGGCTGTAGATGTCCCCGGCGCGCGTGATGTACTCGCCGTAGGAGCCCGCCGGCTGGTCGAAGCCCTTGTCGTAGACGGTGACCTTGCGCTCGAGGTCCATGTCGTCGAACGTCGCCATCCGCTGCGAGCCGACGACGGTGAAGCGCCGCTCCTTGTGCGGGTCCAGCCAGGACAGGTGCAGGTGCGCCGCAAGGCCGCTGGGAAAGCGCAGGAAGGCGAAGACGACGTCCTCGACGCCCGGGCGCATGTAGGACTCGCCGTGCGCCTCGCACGTCGCAGGGTCCTCGCCGGCGAGGTGCAGGATGACGGAGATGTCGTGCGCGCCGAGGCTCCAGAGCGCGTTCTCGTCGGCGCGCAGCTGGCCGAGGTTCAGGCGGTTGGAGTAGATGTAGTGGATGTCGCCGAGCTCGCCGGAGTCGGCGATCTCCTTGAGCTTGCGCACGCCCGGGTGGTACTCGAGCAGGTGCCCGACCATGAGGATCTTCCCGGCCTCGCCCGCCGCCGCGACGGCCCGCTTGCCGTCGGCGACCGACTGCGCGAGCGGCTTCTCGACGAAGCAGTGCTTGCCGGCCTGCAGCACGCGCACCGCGAGGTCGGCGTGCGTCGGGACGGGCGTCGCGACGACGATCGCGTCGAGGTCGTCGTCGGCGAGCAGGTCGTCGAGGTCGGCGGTGAAGCGCGCGCGGCGGTGGACGGCGGCGAGCCGGTCGCGCACCTCGGCGCGCTCGTCACAGCACCAGACGAGCTCGGCGTCGGCGAGCGCGTCGATGTTGCGGGCGAGGTTCGGGCCCCAGTAGCCGAGGCCGACCACGCCTACTCGTGTGACGTCGACGGGAAGCTTGCGAGGATCGGACGGCGAAACCTCGCTCAAAGCAGCGCGGCCTTGCCCGAGCGGCGGGTGACGCCGCGCAGGTCGAGCGCCAGCGGCACGCGGGCCACGGCGGCGTCGTGGTCGACGCCGGGATGCGCCGTGACGATGAGCGCGAGGTCGGCGTCGGCCAGCGCCTCATCGAGCGAGGCGCTGCGCAGGCCGAGCTCCGGCAGCTCGGGGACGAACGCGTCGTGGTAGCGCAGCTCGGCGCCGAGCGCGTGCAGCAGCGTGACGATCTTCAGCCCGGGCGACTCGCGCACGTCGCCGACGCCCGCCTTGTAGCTCACGCCGAGCACCGCGATCTTCGAGCCGCGCACGGGCTTGGAGGCGTCGTTGAGCAGCCGCTCGACCTTCGCGACGCAGTGGTAGGGCATCTGCTGGTTGATCTTGCCCGCGAGCTCGATGAACTCCGTCGCCATGTCGAACTCGCGCGCCCGCCAGGAGAGGTAGAACGGGTCGACGGGGAGGCAGTGGCCGCCCATGCCGGGACCGGGATCGAAGCGCATGAAGCCGTAGGGCTTCGTCGCGGCCGCGTCGACGACCTCCCAGATGTCGATGTCCATGCGGTCGCAGAGCATCGCCAGCTCGTTGACGAGCGCGATGTTCACCGAGCGGAAGATGTTCTCCAGGAGCTTGCAGAGCTCGGCGGCCTCGGGCGTCGAGACGCGCACGACGGTGTCGCAGACCTCGCGGTACAGCGCCTCGGCGCGGTCGCCGCAGGCCTGCGTCAGCCCGCCGACGACCTTCGGCGTCGTGCGCATCGTGAAGTCCGTGCGGCCGGGATCGACGCGCTCGGGCGAGAACGCGAGGTTGAAGTCCTCGCCGGCGACGAAGCCGGACTCCGAGAGGATCGGCGCGACGCGGTCGCGCGTCGTGCCGGGGTACGTCGTCGACTCGAGCACGACGAGCTGGCCGGACTGCATGACGCCGGCGAGCTCGCGCGAGGCCCCGACGAGCATGCCGAGGTCGGGCTCGCGGTTCGGGGTCAGCGGCGTCGGGACGCAGATGAGGACCGCCTCGCAGCGGGCGAGCGACGCGAACCGCGGCGTCGCCTCGATGCGCCCGGCGACGGCGGCGAGCGACGCGTCGGAGACGTCCTCGATGTAGGACTCGCCGCGCCGCAGCGCGTCGACCTTGCGGCGGTCGACGTCGACGGCGACGACGTCGTGGCCCTCGGCGGCGAAGGCGACGGCGAGCGGCAGGCCCACGTAGCCCATCCCGATGACTCCAACAGCCATGATCCGCGGAGTGTAGAAGCTCGCGCCGCCGCGCCTGGACAGTTCGGACGCTTGGACTACCGCGGGCCGAGCAGCTCGGCGAGCGCGACCGGCGGCGCGCCCGCGGGGGCGGCCAGGACGGCGTCGTCGCCGTGCACGGCCACGCGCAGGTAGCCGTCGGGGCTCGGCAGGTGATGCACGGTGACCGAGCGGCCCACGACGTCGACGAGCCAGTACTCGCCCACAGCGGCGCGCGCATAGCGGCGCGCCTTGGTGGTGTCGTGGCGCAACGTCGTGATCGACACCTCGACGACGAGCGCCGCCGTCGCCGGGTGGCGGTCGCGCGCAAGACGCTCGATGACCATGAGATCGGGGAGGACGAAGCCGCCCTCGACGAGCAGCAGGTCCTGGACGCGCACGTCCCAGTCCGGGCAGCCGAGCACGAAGTGCCGGTTGAGCCACGAGACGATGGTGCTGTGCTCCGGGCTCGGCCGGAGCACGTCGACAAGTACGCCGTCGATGAGCTCGACGCGATCCTCCTCGCCGAGGATGCCGGCGTCGGCCATCCGGAAGACGTCCTCGACCGACAGGCGATGCAGCGCTGGATACTCGGTGGGGAGCATCGAGGAAGCGAGGCTAGCGCCATGAGGTTCCACGCTCAATGCGGGCTGCGGCGGCGCCGGGCGGCCCGCTTGGGCGCGGGCAGGGCGACGAGCAGCAGCTCCGAGCTGACCTGGTCGTCGATCGCCTCGACGACCTCCGCGACCTGCTCGAGCGCGATGCTGCGCCCGGCCACGACTGGCACGGCGACTTCGCCGACAAGCGCAGAGAACACGTCGACGGTCGACGCCTGGGAGTGGCTGGCACCCGAGCGCCTGGCGTGCTCCATGTGCGACACGATCTGCGACGCGGTCGCTCCCCACATCACGAGGGCGTGGACGAGCCGATCGAGCGCTGGGTTCGGTGGGTGTCTCTCGGTGACGTTCATGCCACCGATAGGCGCCCGGGCAGGCAAACTCGTCCCCCCGGCGCGCTCAGGCGGAGCTCAGCGCCTCCAGGTCGGCCTGCACCATCTCCTCGATCATCGCCTCGAAGCTCGTCTCGGGCTCCCAGCCCAGGCGCTCGCGGGCCCGCGAGATGTCGCCGACCGGCGGCGTGCGCTCCGACGGCCGCACGAGCCTGGGGTCGACCCTGACGTACTGCGCGGGATCGAGGCCCACGCACCCGAACGCCGCGTCGACGAGCTCGCCGACCGTGCGCCCGACGCCGCTCGCGAGGATGTAGTCGCCGGGCTCCTCCTGGCGGAGCATGAGGTGGTAGCCGCGGACGACGTCGCGGGCGTGGCACCAGTCGCGCACCGCTGCGAGGTCCCCGAGCACGAGCTCGTCCTGGCGCCCGAGCTTGATCGCCGCCGCCCCGCGGGCGACCTTGCGCGGGAGGAAGCGCTCCGGCCGCCGCGGCGACTCGTGGTTGTAGGCGATGGCGCTGCTCGCGTGCAGCCCGTGCTTCTGGCGGATCGTGTCGACGAGCCCGTAGGCCGCGAGCTTCGCGACGCCGTATGGCGAGCGCGGGCGCATCGCGGTGTCCTCGTCCTGCGGCGAGACCTTCGCCGCCCCGAAGATCTCCCCGGAGCTCGCGACGAGCACGCGCACGCCGGCGTCGAGCTCGCGCGCCGCCAGCAGGAGCGTCGCGGTCGCGCCGGCGACGAGCGCGAGCGTTCCCGCCGGGTCCTTCCACGACGCCGGGACGAACGTCGGCGCCGCGAGGTGGTAGAGCTCGTCGGGCGCGGTGTCGAGCACGGCCGCGCGCAGCGACGCGGGATCGCCGAGATCGCCGTGGACCGTCGTCACGCCGGCGAGCTCGGCGGGCGTGCGGACCATCCCCACGACGTCGTAACCGGCACCCACCAGCAGCTCGGCGAGGTAGGAGCCGTCCTGCCCGGTGATCCCCGTGATGAGCGCGCGCGGCACGCGCGAAGCCTAGTCCTGAGGACCCGGTGGGGCCCGAGCCCAGGATGTGCAGGGTTTTCGCCGCTACACGGTGGGGTAGCGGCCTAGAAACAAGCCTGCTTGCAAGAACGCAACCTTTCAGCCCGCCGCGCGTTCTCATTCGTACCCTCAGTACAGACGCAGACATCCCCCCACCCCGGATGACGCTCTCCCGCCCCCTTCCCAGCGGGCTGCCCACGCCCACCCAGCAGGCAGTCGCCGCCCCCACCATCCCACGCGAAGTGAGCGTGCTCGGCGTGCCCCTGGCACTGACCGACTACGACGACACGATGGAGTGGATGGACGCGACGATCGCCCACGGCGAGACGGGCTACATCTGCGTCGCCGCGACGCACACGATCATGGTCTGCAACGAGGATCCCGAGCTGCGCGAGGCGGTCCTGAACTCCTCGCTCACCGTTCCCGACGGGCAGCCGCTCGTGTGGGCGATGAACGCGCTCGGCGGCAACCTCACCGACCGCGTCTACGGCCCGGACCTCATGGCGCGCTACTGCGAGCGCGCAGCCGCCAACGGCACGCGGATGTACCTCTACGGCGGCCGCAACCAGGGCGCGCTCGTCCAGCTCGCGCTGAACCTGCGCCAGAGCTACCCCGGCGTGAAGATCGTCGGCGGCTACTCCCCGCCCTTCCGCGACCTCTCCGAGGAGGAGGAGGACGCGATCGTCGCCGAGATCAACGCGACGAAGGCCGATGTCGTCTGGATCGGCGTCGGGGCCCCCAAGCAGGAGAAGTGGATGGCCGCGATGCGCCCGCGCCTGGATGCCGCCGTGCTCGTCGGCGTCGGCGCCGCGTTCGACTTCCACGCCGGCCTCGTGCCGCAGGCGCCGGAGTGGATGCAGTCCGCGGGCCTGGAATGGCTGTACCGGATGGCACAGGAGCCGCGGCGCCTCGCACCGCGCTACGTCCGCTACAACCCGCGCTTCGTCACGGGCTTCGCGAAGCAGTACGCGCGTCACCGGCTGCGCGCCGGCCAGCCCGACGAGTAGATTCCCGCGCCTGGTGTCGCCCGCTGACATGTCCGCCGAGGTCGCAGTCATCGGTCTCGGCCGAATCGGCCTTCCCCTCGCGATCTCGTTCGCCGACCGCGGGCTGCGCGTGCTCGGGATCGACAAGGACCCCGACCGCCTGCAGGCCGTGCGCGACGCCCGCATGCCGTTCGAGGAGCCGGGTGCCCAGGAGGCGCTGGACCGCGTCCACGCCGCCGGCACGCTGACGATCTCCGATCGCGTCGCCGACGCCGCGTGCGCCGAGCACATCGTCATCACGCTCGGGACGCCCTCGCTCTCGCACATCGAGATCGACATCTCCGACATCCGCTCGGCGCTCGACGACCTCCTGCCGCACCTCGAGGCCGCCGCCGGGCACACGATCGCGCTGCGCTCGACGATCGCCCCGGGCACGACGGAGTACGTCGCCGGCTACCTCGCCAAGCACCGCGGCTTCGTCATCGGCGAGGACATCTTCGTCGCCCACGCCCCGGAGCGGATCGCCGCCGGGCGCTTCTTCGAGGAGATCGAGACGCTCCCGTGCATCGTCGGCGGAGTCGACGAGGCGTCGGGCGAGCGCGTCGGCGCGCTGTTCGCGATCTTCGGCGCGCCGGTCGTGCAGACGTCGCCGGCGCAGGCCGAGCTCGCGAAGATCTGGACGAACATCCTGCGCTACGCGAACTTCGCGCTCCCGAACCTCCTGATGATGGATTGCGAGCAGCACGGCGCGAACGTCTTCGAGGTCATCGACCTCATCAACCGCGACTATCCGCGCGGCGGGATCGCGATGCCCGGCTTCACGGCCGGGACCTGCCTGCGCAAGGACTTCGCGTTCAGCGAGGAGCGCTCCAACGCGCCGGGCATGCTGCTCGCCGTGTCGCGCGTCAACGAGTCCGTGCCGCTGTTCCTCGTCGAGGGGATGAAGCGCCGGCTCGGGTCGCTGAACGGGCGCAAGATCGCCGTCCTCGGGCTGGCCTTCAAGGGCAACACCGACGACGAGCGCGACTCGCTCGCGCACAAGCTCGTGCGGCTGCTCGAGCGCGAGCTCGCCGACGTCGCCGTCCACGACCCGCGCGTCGCGACGCCGACGCCGCCGTTCGAGGAGGCCGTCGGGCTCGCGGACGCGATCGTGGTCGCCGCCAACCACGACGAGTTCGCCGGCTCCGGGCCGCTGCGGATCATCGCCGAGCTCGCCGGCGTGGACGCGCTGATCGTCGATCCCTGGAACTGCTTCGGGGCCAAGCAGGTCTTCGCCTACGTCGCCGAGCTCAGCGCGATCACGAACGGGCAGGTCGCGCTGCCGTGAGCCGTCGTGCGGGTGGTGGCGTCCCTGGGCGTCCGCTGGCGGCGGCTGGCAAGGACGCAGGGAGGAAGGTGTGCCTCTGGCACATCGACGACCGAGGACGCCGCCAGGCGCCGATGAGCGGGCGATCCAGGGGCGTCAGCACCCGCAGGACGGCTCACGTATGAGCAGGGTGCTGGTGACCGGTGGCGCCGGGACGATCGGCGCTGCCGTCGTGCGGCGCCTGCTGCGCGACCCGGCCTACGAGGTCCGCGTCTCCGACCAGCGCGCCGCGCCGCAGTGGATGCGCGAGGGCTGCGAGGTGCACACCGGCGACCTGCGCGACCTCGACGAGGCGCGCACGGCGACGAAGGGCTGCACGCACGTCATCCACCTCGCCGCGATCGTCGGCGGCATCGCGAACTTCCACAAGCTCCCGCACACGCTCACGGCGGTCAACAGCGCGCTCTACGACGCCGTCATCCAGGCGGCGCTCGACCACGACGTCGAGCGCTTCACGTACGTCTCGAGCTCGATGGTCTTCGAGCGCGCGACGCAGTACCCCACGACGGAGGAGCACGTCTGGGAGACGCCGATGCCGCGCTCGGCGTACGGCTTCTCGAAGATGGCGGGCGAGGTCTGGTGCCGCGCCGCCCACGACGAGCACGGCCTGCCCTACACGATCTGCCGCCCGTTCAACGCCTACGGGCCGGGCGAGATGCCCGACGACGAGCCCGGGATCGCGCACGCGGTGCCGGACCTCATCCGCAAGGCGCTGTCGGGCCAGCACCCGCTGCAGATCTTCGGCTCCGGCGAGCAGACGCGGACGCTGACGCACATCGACGACGTCGCCGACGGCGTCGTCACGGCGATGGGCACGCCGGCGGCGCTCAACGAGGACTTCAACATCTCGGCCTCCGACGAGCTCACCGTCGCCGCGATCGCGCGGATCATCTGGGAGGCCTGCGGGCGCGACCCGGAGACGTTCGAGCTCGAGCACCTGCCGACGTTCACCGTCGACGTCGTGCGCCGCTGGCCAAGCGTCGAGAAGGCCCGCACGGTGCTCGGCTGGGAGGCGCAGATCGACGTGCGCGACGGTATCGCGCAGACCGTCGCGTGGCTGCGCGACCGCCTCGCAGCCGTGTAGTGGTCCCGCCGCCGACGGACTACCAGCTCAACCTGCGCGAGCACGCACGGGCCCCGGCCTTCGCGGTGCCATGGCGGGCGGCGCAGGTTCGCCGCGTGCGCGTCCCGGAGAACGATGACGAGATCGTTCCGGCATCGTCCGTCTTCACTGTCGTTCTTCCGGCGTACGCGTAGGCGCGGTCGGTCCATCGGGGCCGGCACGCCCACGTGAACTCGTCTACTCGCTCGCACCCGTAGCTCAGGTTGTGGGCAACGCGACCGGTCCGCCGCCGGATCATCCGGCGCAACGCGGATTTCGCATCTGAGAGGGCGAGAGCCGGAGGCCCGGACGATGATCCGGTCGGCGGCGTGGTCGGGTCCGCCGTGGGGCCTCCTGGCGCGGGCTCGCGCGGCGCTGGAGGCGGCGGTGGGGGCGGCGGGGGCGAGCCCGATGGTGGGGCGGTCGGCGAGCCCGCGGCGCGGCAGTACCACGTCAACGTGCCCTGCACGACCACGTGGGTGTCGAGATAGGGGTCGACGTCGACGGTGCCGGCCGCCGCGCAATCCCAGAGACCGCCGGCGCCGTCAGACCAGACGTAGGTGTGGTCGTCGGACGGGCAGGCGTGCGTGGTGTGGCAGTCGCTCACATGCGCGGTGGCCTGCGACACCAGTGCGCTCAGTCCAGCGCAGAGGAGCAGGACCGACACCAGCACCTGACGCGTCACGACCATCCTCGAGACCTCCGCTGACTGCCGGGGTCCAAGCGGACCGCTGGCTCCCGGCGATGCAGGCCTGCATCCCGGGAGCCGCACGGTTCGCGCCCTCTCCCCCAGCAACAGGCGGGGACCCTAGACGGGTAGCGCCGTTAACGCAACTTTATGTTCCCCTGACCGCTTCGTACGTCAGCCGCAGGCCCTCTGAGATCGGCGTCTCGGCGCTCCATCCGAGCACCTCGCGGGCGCGGCTCGCGTCGAGGCAGGAGCGCTCGATCTCGCCCAGCCGCGCGTCGGCGAACTCCGGCTCGGGCGTGTCCGGGCCGTGCAGCTCGGCGAGCCGCGCGACGATGTCGAGCACCGACGTCTCCTCCTCGGTGCCGATGTTCACGACGCCGACGCCGTCGATGTCGCCCGCCCGCAGCAGCGCCTGCACGAGATCGGCGACGTAGATGTAGTCGCGCGTCTGCGTCCCGGTGCCGAAGATCTTCGGCACGCCGCCGTCGCGCAGGCGCCCGCAGAAGATCGCGACGACCCCCGCCTCGCCGTGCGGATCCTGGCGCGGGCCGTAGACGTTGCCGAACCGCAGCGCGATCGTCGACATGCCGTACAGGCGCGCGTAGAGGCCGAGGTAGCGCTCGGCGCAGAACTTGCTCTGGCCGTAGGCCGCCATCGGCAGCGGCTCGACGGTCTCGGGGGTCGGCAGGAGGTCGGTCTCGCCGTAGATCGCGCCGCCGGTCGAGGAGAACACGACGCGGGCCGGGCTGCCGGGCCGGGCCGCGCGCGCGGCCTCGAGGACGTTGATCGTGCCCTCGACGTTCGTCCGCGCGTCGAGCGCCGGGTCCGACAGCGAGACGCGGACGTCGACCTGGGCGGCGAGGTGGAAGATGAGCTGCGGGTCGGCGGCGGCCACCGTGCTCGCGAGGCCGGCGGCGTCGCGGATGTCGAGGCGCTCGAGCACGGCCCCGGCGTCCAGCGCGGCGGCGAGGTTGCCCTCGTTGCCGCTGGAGAGGTTGTCGACGACGGTGACCGTGTCACCGCGGGCGAGGAGGGCATCGACGAGATGCGAGCCGATGAAGCCCGCCCCGCCGGTGACGAGCGTCCGCATGCCCGCGCAGTGTAATGCGCCGTTCGTCGAGTACATTCGAAGTCGTTTGGCCCTCGCCACCACGGGGGTAGTTTCGCCACCATGGCTATGACAAGCAGGAGGATCTCGATGAGGCTGGGCAGACGACCCAAGCGCAAGCAGGACCAGGCGCTTGACCTCCTCGCGTCAGGAGCGAAGACGTGGTCGGAGTGGCAGCTCGCCAAGCGAGCCGGCTCGGGTCTCAAGAAGGGCGCCAAGAAGGCTTCCGCGCTCAAGGACGGCAAGCCCTCGGGCCTGAAGGCGGCCGTCACCGGTACGCCGGCGAAGATCACCGGCGCGGTCGCGGTCGCCGGCGGCCTCGGCGCCGTCGTCCTGCGCAAGCTCAAGGGCGGCTCGGCGGAGCCCGCCTACGTCCCGCCCGCGCCGCACGAGCCGGCGGCAGCGCCGCCGCCTCCGCCGCCGGCGCCCGATCCCGCCGCGCACAAGCCGCCGCCCCCGCCGCTTGCTGCCGCGCCGCCCCCGCCCGCGCCGCCTCCGCCGCCGCCTGAGCCGGAGCCCGAGGCGGCGGTCGTCGCCGAGCCACCGGAGCCGGAGGCCGCGGAGCCCGAGGCCGCGGAGCCCGACGCCGCGGAGCCCGACGCCGCGGAGCCCGACGCCGCAGCCGAGCCGGACGCCGAGGGGGCCGAGGCCGCAGCGGAGCCGCAGGCCGCGGAGCCGGAGGACGAGGCCGACGACGCGAGCGACAAGGACGGCGCGGAGGACGAGCAGAAAGGCTCGTAGCCGCCCGCGGGGCGGCACTTCGTCACAACTTGCGCGTGATCGTGTGACAGCGGTCGCGTGATCGCCGTCCGGCGCAGATGTCGCCCGCAGGATGGGCGGCATGTCCTTCCGAACCGGCCGCAACCTCGCAGCACTCCTCATCACGCTCGCCGGCGTCGCGCTTGCGGCGCCGGCGGTCGCAGCCGCCGACGGCACCGTCCTCGTGCGCCTCGGCGCGGGCGCCTCCCAGCGCCGCCTCGCCGCCGCCGGCGTCACCTCGACCATCGGTGTCGTCGCCGGCACCGGCGCGCGGCTCGTGCGCGTCAGCGGCGATCCGGCGACCGTCGCGGCGCGCGTCCGGCGCACGCGCGGCGTCCGCTGGGCGGAGCCGAATCTCCGGCTGCACGCGCTCGCCGACGCGATCCCCGACGATCCCCTCTGGGGCGAGCTGTACGGCGTCCAGCGCATCGGCGCGCCGGCGTTCTGGTCGCTGCACGGCCTCGGCGGCTTCCCCGGGACCGGAGGCGCGCCGGTCGGCATCGTCGACACGGGCATCGACGCGACGCACGAGGACCTCGCGGGCCACGTCGCCGCCTGCGGTGCCGCCGCCGACGGCCGCGTCGCGGACGGCGAATGCGACGACGTCGAGGGCCACGGGACGCACGTCGCCGGGACGATCGGCGCGACCGCCGGCAACGGCGTCGGGGTCGCGGGTGTCGCGTTCGACGCGCCGCTCATCGTCTGCCGCGCGCTCGACGCCGACGGCTCGGGGACCATCGCCGACATCGCGGCGTGCATCCGCTGGCTGCACGACCGGGGCGCGCGGGTGATCTCGATGAGCCTCGGCGGCCCGCCGTCGGAGACGATCGCGGCGGCCGCGAAGAGCGCCTTCGCGCGCGGCGGCCGCAGCGGCTCGCTCCTCGTCGCGGCCGCCGGCAACGACGGCGACGCGACGCTGAACTTCCCCGCGGCGCTGCCGCAGGTCGTGTCCGTCGCCGCGATCGGGCCGGACGACGAGGTCGCGGAGTTCTCCAACGAGAACGCCGACGTCGAGGTCGCGGCCGCCGGGGTCGACGTGCTCTCCGCGCGCCGCGGCGGCGGCTACGTCCGCGAGTCCGGGACGAGCATGGCGACGCCGCACGTCGCGGCCGCCGCGTCGCTGCTGTGGGCCGCGCGGCCGACGGCGACCGCATCGGCGATCCGCGCGCAGCTCGACGCCGCCGTCGACGACCTCGGCGCGCCCGGGCGCGACCCGGCGTACGGCTTCGGCGTGGTCAACCTGGCGCTGGTGGGCGTTCGCCCGTGACGCGTTGTGGGGCTCAGGCGCTTCCCACATCGATAAGGGCACAGGGTCGGGCGGGCGTGGCGCCCATCCGGGGGGGTCTGGTGGATTGCGTCCATATGCGGGACGCATTCCGCCAAACCCCCCGCGCACCGACCGCGCTCGGCCTCGCCGACGACGTCCCGACTTCCTCATCGATGCAGGAAGCGCCGGAGCCCGCCCGACAACGCAGGAGCGCCCTACCGCTCGTACACCGCGGCCAGCATCGGCGCGACCGCGCCCGGCGACGCCAGGCGCACGACGCGCAACCGGCCCGCCTCGCCGGCCGCCGCGTCGCGGTAGCGGGCGCGGGCGGCGACCGCGAGCGCTGCGGCGTCACCGGGCGCGACGAGCCCCTCGTGCCCGCAGAGTCCCGGCAGCGCGCCGACCGCGCTGCCGGCGACCGGCAGGCCCGCCGCCATCGCCTCCGCGGCGGCGAGGCCGAACGTCTCGTCCGCGCGCGACGGGACGAGCGCGAGCCCCGCGTCGGCGCGCAGCTGCACGAGCTGGCCCGGCGCGACGCGGCCGACGAAGCGCGTGTCGGTCCCCGCCGCGCGCGCCTCGAGCTCGGCGCGCTGCGGGCCGTCGCCGGCGATGACGAGCGGCAGTCCTGCGGCGGCGCAGGCGGCGATCGCGACGTCGACGCCCTTCTCCGGGGCAAGCCGTGACACGACGAGCGCGTGGTGCCCGGTGGCGGCCGCCGAGCGCTCGACGACCTCGCGGACGACGTGGCCGACGACGTGGACGACCGCGGGCAGCGGGGCGCCGAGCGCGCGCAGGCGCTGCTCGGCGAAGGCGCTCGGGACGATCACGGCGTCGGCCTCGGCGACGAGCCGGCGCTGCCAGAGCGCGAGCGCGGCGCCGTAGACCGCGGCCTCGGGGCCGGTGCCGCGGCAGTTGCGCCGGACGCCGGGCAGCGTGTTGCGGCCGTGACAGCGCGTGCAGCCGGCGCCCTGCGTGAAGCACGTCCCGACCGCGCAGACGAGGCGGTAGTTGTGCAGGTGCAGGACGGTGCGCGCCCCCGCCTCGCGCGCGGCGGCGAGCGCGCGCCAGCCGAGCGACGGGTTGACGTTGTGGGCGTGGACGACGCGCGCCCCGGTGCGCCGGACGGCGTCGGCCACCTGCTCGGGCGCGAGGCCGCCGCCGAGCAGCCCTGCCGCCGCGCGCGCGCGGCCGAGGGACGCGCTGTCGCGGGTCAGCAGCTCGGCGTCCTCGCCGAGGTGCTCGCGCACGAGCCACATGAGGTCCTCGACCGCGCGCTCCTCGCCGCCGGTCGTGCGATAGCGGTTGTGGAGAAAGAGGATCACGGGAGGCGCACGCTTCGTGCCAATTCGGTCACGGAACTGCGCCAAACCTAGCCTGGGAGCGCCGGAGGTCGCGGATGGCTCGGCGTTGTGAGCCGAGCCCGCGTGGATCGGCCGAGCCTCCGTCGGGTGGGGTCCTTCGGAGCGAGGCCGATCCGCGCCGGCGACGGCTCACGGCGGCGAGACGCCGCGAGATCCGGCGCTTCCAGGCAGACTGGTCCGCAGACCATGGCCTTGACGGCGAGCATCATCGTCCCCACCCGTGAGCGGGCGGGGTATCTCGACGTCGCCCTTGCGTCGATCGCCCCGCAGGCCGCCGCCGCCGGCGCGGAGGTGCTCGTCGTCGACGACGGTCCCGACCCCGCGACGCGCGACATCGCCGCCCGCCACGGCGCCCGCTACCTCGCCCACGACGCGTCGCGCGGCCCCAACGCCGCGCGCAACACCGGCATCGCGGCGGCGCAGGGCGAGGTGCTCGTCTTCGTCGACGACGACGTCGCGGTCCGGCCCGGCTGGCTCGCCGCGCTGCTGGCCGCCGAGCGCGACGCCGCGCCCGACGTCGGCGTCCTCACGGGGCCGATCCACGCGCGCTTCGAGGACCACCCGCTGCGCTCCTGCGGCCGCGAGTCGCCGCCGATCACGACGCAGGACCACGGCCCGGCCGACCGCGACGTCGAGCAGGCGTGGAGCGCGAACATGCTCGTCCGCCGCTCGGCGCTCGAGCGCGCCGGGACGTTCGACGGCACGCGCGAGATCTACGGCGACGAGCAGGAATGGACCCGCCGCCTGCGGGCCTCGGGCGGGCGCATCCGCTACGTCGCCGCCGCAGCGCTCGACCACCGCCGCGCGGGCGACGACGCGCGCCTGCGTTCGCTCGCGCTCGCCGCCTACCGCCGCGGCCAGCCGAGCCGACGCTTCGACGTCTTCAAGGCGACCGCCCCCTCGCTGTGGTCGGAGCTGCGCATCCTCGCCGGCTGCGTCGCGCACACCTTCCGCTACCGCTGCCTCAACGGGATCGTGCTCACGGCCCACTCGCTCGGCCGCGTGCGCGCGGCGCTGACCGCCGACGGCCGCCGCGACCCCGCCGGCGGTGAGGACTTCCTCTCCGGGACGAGCGGGACGGTCAAGGGCCTGCGCCGCCCCGCGCTGCGCGCCGCCGACGCCCTGCTCGACGCCGAGGCCGCGCGCCGCAACCGGCGCCTGGATCGCGCCGCGCGGACGAGCCCGCCGCGCCGGCGCGTGCTCGTCATCGGCATCGAGCGCCCCGGGCGGCTCATGAACGCCGCCCGCGCCGAGCTGCACCGCACGCGCCACGAGGTCCACATGCACACGGTCGCCATGGGCGCGGGCGGGAAGTTCGAGCACCTCAACGCGCTGCTGGAGCAGCACCCGCCCGGCGGCCACGACTGGCTGCTCGTCGTCGACGACGACGTCGTCCTGCCGCCCCGCTTCCTCGACCGCTTCATCCACTGCGCCGAGAGCGCCGGCCTGCTGCTCGCCCAGCCCGCCCACCGCCGCCACTCGCACGCCGCCTGGCCCGTGACACGTCGCCGGCCGGGCGCTGCGGTGCGCGAATCGCACTTCGTCGAGATCGGCCCCGTCACGGCCTTCGCCGCCCCGCTGCACGACGCGCTCCTGCCGTTTCCCCCGCTGAGGATGGGCTGGGGCCTGGATGCCCACTGGGGCGCACTGGCCCGCGAGCGCGGCTGGCCGGCCGGGATCGTCGACGCGACGCCCGTGCTGCACACGACGCCCGTCGGCGGCGGCTACGACCGCGCGCAGGCCGTCGCCGAGGCGCAGGCGTTCCTCGCCGACCGCCCGTACGTCACGCGCGAGCAGGCGCGCTGGTCGCGGCGGCTGCGATGAGGGTCGCCGTCGTCGCGGAGTTCTACCCCCGCGCCGCCGACCCCGTGCTCGGCGTCTGGGCGCACCGCCAGGCGATCGCGGCGCGCGACGCCGGCGCCGACGTCCACGTCCTCGTCCTGCATCGCCCGCTCCCGCCGCTGGCCGCGCTGCGCACCGGCGCCGCGGGCGCGCTGCGGGCCGCCGCCCGCGCCGCCGCCCAGCCGCTGCACGCGCGCCTGGACGACATCCCGATCACGTACGTCCCGTTCCTCGCGCCACCGCGCCCGCGCTCCTACGGCGACTGGGGCCGCTGGGCCGCGCCGCCGCTCGCCGTCGCGCTGCGGACCCTGCGGCGCAGCTTTCCCTACGACGTCGTCCACGCCCACAATGCCGTGCCCGCCGGCGAGGCCGTCCGCCGCACCGCCACCGCCGCGCCGCTCGTCGTGTCCGTCCACGGCGGCGACGTCTTCCACACCGCCCGCAAGTACGAGCGCGGCGCCGAGGCGGTCCGCGCCGCGCTGCATCGCGCGCAGGTCGTCGTCGCCAACAGCGCCGGGATCGAGGAACGCTGCCGCGTGCTCGGCGCCCGCGCGACGCGCGTCGTGCACCTCGGCACCGACCTCCCGGCGCAGCGTGCCGAGCCCTACGCCGACCCGACGGTCGTCACGACGGGCCACCTCGTCGCGCGCAAGCGCCATGCCGACGTCCTGCGCGCGATCGCGCTGCTGCGTGACCGCCATCCGCGCCTGCGCCACCTTGTCATCGGCGACGGCCCCGAGCGCGGCCGGCTGCAGGAACTCGCCGCCGAGCTGCAGATCGCCGACCGCGTCGAGTTCGCCGGGCAGCTCGAACCCGCGGAAGCCCTGCGCCGCACGCGCCGCGCGACGCTGCTGGCGATGCCCTCGACCGACGAGGCGTTCGGGATGGTCTACGTCGAGGCGATGGCCGGCTGGCTGCCCGCGATCGGCGCGCGCGGCGAGCCCGGGCCCGCGGAGATCGCGGCCGCGGGCGGCGGGATGACGCTCGTCGCGCCCGGCGACGTCGCCGCGATCGCAGCAGAGATCGATCGTCTCGTGACCGACGGGCACGCGCTCCACATCGAGGGCGAGCAGGCCCGCGCGACCGTCGAGCAGCACTTCTCCTGGGCGCAGTGCGGCGCGGCGACCGTCGCGGCCTACGAGGCGGCGGTCGCGTGACGCCGTCCAAGCCGGTCCTCTTCGTCACGAACCACGTCCCGCCCGAGCGCGTCGGTGCCTTCGCGGCACTGCACGCGCGCGTGCCGCTGGAGCTCGCGATCTTCGGCGGGCGCTCGATCCACGCGACCGCCGGCGTCGCCGACCCCGGCGTGCCCCATCGCCACGTCCGCCAGCAGGAGATCCGCGCGCTCGCGTCGAGCCGGCGCTACCGCGCCGTCGTGTGCGGGACGGCCGGGCGGATCGCGCTGCCTGCGGCCGCGCTCGGGGCCCGTGGCGCGCACACGCCGTTCGTCCTCTGGACCGCGCTGTGGGCGCACCCGCGCACGCCGGCGCACATCGCCGGCGGCGCCCCGCTGCTCGCCGCGCTGTACCGGACGGCCGACGCGGTCGTCGCCTACGGCCCCCACGTCGCGGCCTTCGCGGCCGCCCGCGGGGCGCGCAACATCCACGTCGCGCCGCAGGCCGTCGACAACGCGTTCTGGGGCGCCGACGTCGCCGTCGTGCGAACAGCACCGTTCACCGCGGTGTTTCTCGGGCGCCCGAGCCGGGCAAAGGGAGCAGTGTTGCTCCTTGATGCCTGGCGTTCGTCGGGCCTCGGAGCATCGGCCGCCGCGCTCGTCCTCGTCGGTGCGGGCACCGGGCCTGCCCGGAGCCCCGCCGGCGGCGCGGTGGCCTTTGTCGGAGCCCAACCGCCGCTCCAGGTCCGCAACTTCCTGGCCGGCGCCGACGTTTGCGTCATACCGTCACTGCGCACCCGCAGCTTCCGCGAGCCCTGGGGACTCGTGGCCAACGAAGCCATGAACCAATCCACACCCATCATCGCCAGCGAAGAGGTCGGCGCCGTCGCGGGCGGACTCGTCCGCCACGAGCGCAACGGCCTCGTCGTGCCCGCGGGCGACCCCGACGCGCTCGCCGCCGCGCTGCGGCGCCTGCACGACGACGCCGAGCTGCGCGCGCAGCTCGGCGCGAACGCCCGCCGCGACGTCGCCCCGTACACCTTCGAGGCCTGGGCAGCCGGGTTCGACGCCGCCCTGCGCTCGCTACCGTGACCGGCGTGCGGCGAACGCTGCTCATCGCGCTGTTGACGCTGCTCGCCCTGACGGGGCCGGCCTCGGCGGCCCTCGCCTCCGGCCGCGACGTGCTCAACGACTGCACCGACGACGAGGTGATGTCGAAGACCTACACGCAGAAGGAGTACCGCGACGCGCTCGCGCAGCTCGCCGGCGACACCGACCAGTACGGCAACTGCCGCGACGTCATCAAGCGCGCGCAGCTGAAGGCCGCCGCCGGCGGCGCGAAGAAGAAGGACGCCCCCGCGGCCGCGGCGCCCGCCGGCGGCCCGAGCGGCGGCAGCGGCGCGATCGGCAGCCCACCCGCCCAGGAGCAGCTGCAGGCCGCCACCCCGACCGAGCGCAAGGCCGTGCAAGAGGCGCGCACGACCAACCGCCCGCCCGATCCCGCCACGGTCGACGCGAGCAAGGTCGGCACCGTCCCCGGCGCCAGCAGCGCCAGCGACCTGCCGACGCCGCTCGCCGTCGTGCTCGCGCTCCTGCTCGTCGCGGCGCTCACGCTCGCGGCGCTCCGCATCAGAAGCCTTGTCCACGCCCGTCGCGCTTGAGCACACCCCGCCGCGCCCGGCGGTGACGGCGAAGCCGCCGGCCCCGCTGAGCGTGCCGGGTCCGGGCGTCGGCCCGCTGCTGACGGTCGGCCTCGCGGCGATCCTCTGCGCCGTCGGCTTCGGCGCCGACAGCGGCCTGCAGGTCGGGCGCACGACGCCGGTCGAGATGGGCCTCATCCTCGGCGGCGGCCTGGCGGTCGCGGGCGCCGTGCTGCTCGCACCGCGGCCGGCGCGGCTCTGGGGCAGCGGCCCGCTCGCCGCGATGCTCGCGCTCGCCGTGCTCACCGCCGTCTCGATCACCTGGGCCGCGCAGCCGTCCGACGCCTGGATCGAGGCCAACCGCACGCTCGCCTACGCGGCGGTCTTCGCCGGCGCGATCGCGCTCGCGCACAGCGTGCCCGGGCGCTGGAGCTCGCTGCTCGGGGCGATCACGCTCGCCGCCGTGACGATGAGCGCCTACGCCCTGCTGACGAAGATCGCGCCCGGCGACCTCAACCCCGACGAGATCTACGCCCGCCTGCGCGAGCCCTTCGGCTACTGGAACAGCGTCGGGCTGATGGCGGCGCTCGGCGTCCCCGGCTGCCTCTGGCTCGGCGCCCGGCGCACGGGCCACCAGGGCCTCAACGCCCTCGCCTACCCGGCGATGGGGCTGCTCGTCCTGACGATGCTCATGGCCTACTCGCGCGGCGCCCTGCTCGCGGCGGGCCTCGGCGCCGCCTTCTGGTTCGCCGCCGTCCCGCTGCGCCTGCGCGGCGCCGCGGTCCTGCTCGTCGGCGGCGGCGGGGGCGCGGTCGTCGCGGCGTGGGCGTTCTCGCAGAACGCGCTGACCGACGACCGCGTGCCGGTCGACCTGCGCAACCAGGCCGGCCTGCAGCTCGGCCTCGCGCTCATCGTCGTGCTCGTCGTGCTGGCGCTCGCGGGCCTCGCGCTGAACTTCGTCACCGCCCAGTACCCGCGCAGCACGCTCCTGCGCGACCGCATCGGCATCGCGCTGCTCGTCGCGCTCGCGCTCGTGCCGGTCGGCGTCGTCGCGAAGCTCGCGCTGGCCGACGGCGGCCTCGGCAGCTCGGTCTCGCGCAACTGGAAGTCGCTCACCGACCCCAACGCGGCGATCCCGATCAACGACCCCAGCAGGCTCACCGCCGCCGGCAGCGTGCGCGCCCGCTACTGGGACGAGGCGCTGCGGATCTTCCAGGACAACCTCGCGGGCGGCGTCGGCGCCGGCGGCTACGCGACGGTCCGCAAGCGCTACCGCACCGCCGACCCGGCCGTGCGCCAGGCCCATGGCTACGTCGTGCAGACGGCCGCCGACCTCGGCCTCGCGGGGCTCGCCGTGAGCCTCGCGCTGCTCGCCGCCTGGCTGGCGAGCGCGGCGCGCGCGACCGGCCTGCGCCGCCGCGACCGCGGGCGCGAGTACACGGCCGAGCGGATCGGCCTGCTGACGCTCGTCGCGACGGTCGTCGTCTTCGGCGTGCACTCCTTCATCGACTGGACGTGGTTCGTGCCCGCCAACGCGGCCGTCGCGCTGCTGGCGGCCGGCTGGGTCGCCGGGCGCGGCCCGCTCGGGCCCGAGCCGGCGGCGCAGAGCACGACGCTCGCCGCCGTGCGCGAGCACCTGCGCGCCGGCCTCGCCGAGCCCGCCCGGGCGGTGGCCGCGGCCGCCGTGCTCGTGCTCGCGCTCGCCAGCGCCTGGGCCGTCTGGCAGCCCCAGCGCTCGGAGGCGATCGGCCTCGACGCCGTCGCGACGCTCGACACCGGCAACGCCGACGCCGCCCGCGCGCAGGCCCAGCAGGCGCGCGACCGCAACCCGCTGTCCGTCGACCCGCTCTTCGAGCTGGCGACGATCGAGACGGCGGCCGGGCGCAAGTTCGCGGCCCGGCGCGCGTTGGAGGACGCAGTGCGCCTCCAGCCCGCCAACCCCGAGACCTGGCAGCACCTGGCGGAGTTCGAGCTCGACATCCTCGACCGGCCGCAGGTCGCGATGACGGCGATTCGCACGGCCCTCTATCTTGACCCCCGCTCTTCTGACGCCGTCGCGGTGTTCCTTGCAGCGCAACGAAAGACCAAGGCCAAGTGAGAAAACTCAGAACGATCTTCGTCGCCGCACTCGTGCTGGCGGCCATTCCCTCCACGGCCTTCGCGTCGTCCACCCAGGAGTCGATGTTCCAGGACGATCCGAACCTCGTCTACGGCACCGACGCGCAGGTCAACACGACGCTTGACCAGCTCGTCGCGCTCGGCGTCGACCGCATCCGCGTCTCGGTCTTCTGGAAGATCGTGGCGCCGGCGAACGACCAGACGATCCGGCCGGTCTTCGATGCGACCGACCCCGCCGCCTACCCGCAGAACCTCTGGGCCCCCTACGACCGCATCGTCACGATGGCGGCGGCCCACGGCGTCGCCGTGAACTTCAACATCACCTCGCCGGTGCCGCGCTGGGCCGCGACCGAGACGCCCGCCGACCGCACCGACCTCCAGGACACGTTCGGGCCCAACACCGACGAGTTCGGACAGTTCGTCAAGGCGCTCGGCACGCGCTACAGCGGCAGCTACCAGGGCCTGCCGCGCGTCGACTACTGGTCGATCTGGAACGAGCCCAACCAGGCCGGCTGGCTGACGCCGCAGTGGAGCCCGGACCCGCGCAACCCCAAGCTCTTCGTCGAGTCCGCCCCGTCGATCTACCGCAACCTCGTCGCCGCCGCGTGGTCGAACCTCGCCGCGACCGGCCACGGCGCGGACACGGTCCTCGTCGGCGAGACGGCGCCCCAGGGCGTCAAGGACTTCGGGCTCAGCCGGCCGCTGTCGCCGCTGCGGTTCCTGCGCCGCCTGTACTGCCTCGACGACAACCTCAACCTCCTCAAGGGCGAGGAGGCGACGGTCCGCGGCTGCCCGGCCGACCCGGCGACGTTCGTCGCGGCCAACCCGGGCCTGTTCCACGCGACGGGCTACGCGCACCACCCCTACGCGCTGCTGACGCCGCCCGGGCGCAAGTCCAAGTCCTCCGACGACGTCGCGATGTCCGACCTGCCCGCGCTCAGCCGCGAGCTCAAGCGCATCTACGCGCGCTACCGCCAGAAGCCGCAGACGAGCCGCGGCGTGCCGCTGTACCTCACGGAGTACGGCTACCAGACCAAGCCCGACCCGTTCACGGTCTCGTTCTCCCAGCAGGCGGCGTTCATCAACCAGGCGGAGTACATCGCCTACAAGAACCCGAACGTCCGCGCCATGAGCCAGTTCCTGCTCGTCGACGACGCGCCGACCGCCGGCGTCGACCCCAAGAAGGACCCGCAGCTGTACTGGCGGACGTTCCAGAGCGGCCTGAAGCTCCTGAGCGGCAAGCGCAAGCCGGGCTACGCGGCCTACGCGACGCCGATCTACGTTACGAAGCGATCCGTCCGCCGCGGGCGCGCGACCGGGGTCTTCGGCCTGTTGCGCGGCGCCAAGCCGAAGACGGGGACGCCGGCGCAGATCCAGTTCCGCGGCAAGGGCCGCAAGAAGTGGCGCACGCTGCGCACGGTCAAGTCGACGGGCGAGCGCAACTACATCAACACGACGGCGCGCCCGCCCGGCAACGGCAGCCTGCGCCTGCGCTGGGTCAACGGCACCAAGCCGCTCGCCAGCCGCGCCGTGGCGGTGACCGTCAGGCGCTAGTGGCCGGCGCGTCGACGAGCTCGGCGGGCAGCGCGCCCGGCCCGCCCATCTCGCGGACGCTGATCAGCAGCTGCTCGTACTCGTCGGTGACGGCGTCCCAGGAGTAGCGGCGGGCGCGCTCGCGGGCCCGGGCGCGGTAGTGCTCGACGAGCTCGGGCTCGTCGAAGAGCCGCTCGAGCTGCGCCGTCAGCGACGGGACGCCCTCCTTGCCGGAGAACGTCAGGCCGGCGTCGCCGACGGTCTCGACGTTCGGCGCGTGGTCGTTGACGAGGACGCAGTTGCCGGCCGCGAGCGCCTCGAGGATGACCGGGTGCGTCCCGCCGACCTCGGTCGGCGCGCAGAAGACGTAGGCGTGGCGCTGCAGCTCCCAGTAGCCGCGCCCGAAGACGTAGCCCGGGAAGATGACGCGCGGGTCGCCGGCGCGGTGGACCTGCTTGATGTAGTCATGGGCGTAGGGCGCGCCGCCGACGACGACGAGCTTCATCCCGCGGGCCCGCTCGCCCGAGATCCGCGAGAACGCCTCGACGAGCACGTGTGGGTTGTTCTCCGGCTCCAGGCGCCCGACGAAGAGGATGTACTTGTCGGGCTCCAGGCCGAGCCGCTCGAGCGTCCCGACGCCATCGTGGCCGGGGTCCTCGACGCCGTAGGGCACGACGCCGATGCGCTGCCCGTAGCGCTGCTCGAAGATCTCGGCGACCGCATGCGAGTCGGTGATCGCCGTGTCCGACCAGCGCGGCGCGTTGCGCTCGGCGAAGCGCAGGTAGGCCTTCGCGAGCGCCGGCCACTTCGAGCGGTCGGAGTCCAGGCCGTCGACGTTGATGACCGTCGGGATGCCCGCGCCGCGGGTCACGAGGCACATCGGGCTGTTGCCGGCGATGAAGAACAGCGCGACGTCGGGCCGCACCCGGCGCGCGCAGTGCAGCGAGGACAGCAGCGTGTGCGTGAACGTGTCGAGGTACTTGTTGCGGACCGCGGGGATGTGGACGAGGCGCGC
Organism: Solirubrobacteraceae bacterium; assembly: GCA_035496995.1. Lineage (GTDB taxonomy): Bacteria > Actinomycetota > Thermoleophilia > Solirubrobacterales > Solirubrobacteraceae > CADCVQ01. Next base: position 37,164 of record DATJEE010000299.1, read on the forward strand.
GCCCTTGTGCTCGCGCAGGCGCCGGTCGACGACGTGCGGGCGGCAGTAGACGATGACCTCGTGGCCGCGCTGGGTCAGCCGGCTCGCAAGCTGCTCGGCGGCCGTCTCGAAGCCGCTGTAGGACGCGGGGATGCCGCGCGTGCCGAGGATCGCAACCTTCACTGAGAGAGCGTATAGGCAGCGATGTGCGCGCGTGCCGAAGCCTGCCACGAGAACTGCGCCGCGCGGGCGCTGCCGCGGCGGGCGAGGTCCTCGCGCGCGGCGGGATCGCCCGCCAGCTCGGCGAGCGCCGCCGCGAGGTCGGCGGCGTCGTAGGGGTCGACGTAGCGGGCCGCGCCGGCGCACGTCTCGGCGAGCCCCGGCGAGCGGCCCGCGACGACCGGCACGCCGGCGTGCATCGCCTCCAGCGCCGTGAGCCCGAAGCCCTCGTGCAGCGCGGGGTGCACGAGCGCCGCGGCCGCGCCGAGGAGCGCGCCGAGGTCCGGGGCGGGCTCGCTGCGCACGCCGGGGGCGCTGCTGCGCGCGCGGCCGGCGAGCACGAGCGGGAGCGCCCCGGCGCCGGCGAGCTCGCGGTAGCGCGCGTAGGCGTCGAGCAGCAGGCCGAGGTTCTTGCGCGGCTCGTCGTCGCCGACGTAGAGGAAGTGCTCGGGCTGCGCGGTCCGCCGGACGTGCAGCTCCTGGCCGGGCCCGTGCGGCGCGACGACGATGCGGGCGTCGTCCAGGCCCCAGCGCGCCCGCGCGTCCTGGCGCGTCGTCTGCGAGACGCACACGACGGCGTCCGCCCCGCGGGCGGCGCGGCGGTGCGCGCGCGACGCCCAGCGCCGGAAGGCGGGCGAGAAGTGCTCGGGCAGGCGCTCGAAGGCGAGGTCGTGCAGCGTGACGACCTGCGGGCAGGGCGCGCGCACCGCGAGCGCCGGCAGCGGGTGGTGCAGGACGTCGGCGCCGGTCTCGCGCGCAAGCCGCGGCAGCTGGCCTTGAGTCCACCACTCGTCGAGCGCGAGGTTCGCCGCGCTGCCGGCGCCCCCGCCGGCGGGCGCGCGGCGGCGCTCGTTCGCCGCCTCGACGACCTCGACGCCCTCCGCGCGCAGGGCCTTCGCAAGCTGCTCGAGGTAGACCCCCGTGCCGCTGCGCCCGCGGCGCGCGTACGTCGTGTCGAGCAGGACCCGCACGGCCTATGCCCGCGTCGCGCGGGCGAGGATCGTGGCCTTGCGCGAGCGCAGCTCCGCGACGTCGAAGCCGAGGTCGTCCAGCAGCGCGCCGAGCGTGCGGCGCGAGAAGAAGCGGACGTGATCGGCGCGCGGCTCGAAGTGCGCGGCGAAGCGCCGCGGGCTCAGGGCGAGCGCGAGCAGCGTCCTGCGGCCGTGGTCGGGCGTCGTGAGCAGGAGCGCCCCGCCGGGGCGCAGGACGCGACGCACCTCCGACAGCCAGGGCGCGACGTCGGCGACGTGCTCGATGACCTCGCCGGCCCAGACCGCGTCGACGCTGTTGTCGTCGAGCGGCAGCGGCCGGCCGTCGGCCCACCGGCGCGCGTCGAGCCCCGGCAGGCGCTCGCGCGCACGCCGCAGTGCCTCGGCGGCGACGTCGACGGCGACCGGTGTCGCGCCCGCGGCGGCGAGCTCGGCGCTGAACTCACCGGCGCCGCAGCCGAGGTCGAGGACCGTCGTACCCGCGGCGACGTGCGCGAGCAGGAACGCCCGGCGCAGGGTGAAGCGCTCGGGGACCGCGTCGGCGGGCACGGCCTCCCAGATCGCGTCGTGCAGGGCGGCAGCCATGGTGAGAGTCTGGCGGGTGGTCGCCCCCGCCGGCCACGAGCACCGCGGCAAGACGGGCGCGGGTCGCCGCCTGCGAGGATCGGCCGGTGCGGATTCTCGCGGTATGCGCCGTCGCCCATCCGGGCGGCGCCGAGATCGGACTGCTGCGGCTCGCACCGCGGCTGACGGCGCGCGGCCACGCCCTGACGCTCGCCACACCGGGACCGGGGCCGATGGACGACGCCGGGCTGCCGATGGTGCGCCTCGACGTCGGCGCGATGCAGCGCGGCGGCGGCGCGGCGGCCGTGCGCAGCTGGCCGCGCGCGCGGCGCCTGGCCCGCGGCGCCGACCTCGTCTACCTCAACGGCACCGTCAGCGGCCGGCTGCTGCCGGCGCTCGCGGGGCGGCGCACGGTCCTGCACGTCCACGACATCGTCGACCGCGTCCCGCCCTTCTGGAAGCTGGCCGACGCCGTGCTCGCCGACTCGCAGGCCGTCGCCGACCACCTCCCCGGCCTGCGCGCCGACGTCGTCTACTGCCCGGTCGAGCTCGACGTCGCGCCCCAGCCCGCGCCCTGGCCGCCGGACGGCGATCCCGCGCGTCCCGTGATCGGCTTCGTCGGGCGCCTGGAGCCGCGCAAGGGCCCGCTGGACCTCGTCCTCGCGGCGCCCGCGATCCGCGCCGGCGCCCCGGGCGCGCGGATCGTCCTCATCGGCGACGACCCCTACGACAGCGCCCCGGAGTACGTCGCGCGCGTCCGCGCCGCCGACGGCGTCGAGCACGTGCCGTGGGTCGCCGACGGCGCGGCCGTCATGCGCCACCTCGACGTCCTCGTCGCGCCGTCGCGCCAGGAGCCGTTCGGCACGGTCCTCGCCGAGGCGATGGCCGCCGGCACGCCGGTCGTCGCGACGCGCGTCGGCGGCCTCGCGGAGACGGTCGCGGACGGCACGACCGGCCTGCTCGTGACGCCCGGGCGACCGGACGAGCTCGCCGCCGCGGTGCTCGAGGTGCTCGGCCGGCGCGCCGAGATGGGCGCCGCCGCGCGCGCCCACGCCCAGCAGTTCGGCGCCGACGCGTACGCCGATCGCGTCGAGGCGATCCTCCTGCGGGCCGCGGGGCGATGAAGGCCGGCTTCGACAGCCGCCCGGCGTCGGACCCGCGCGGCATCGGGCGCTACGCGAGCTGCCTGCTCGACGCGCTGCGCGAGACGGCCGGCGAGCACGAGCTCGTCGAGACGCACCGCCCGCGCCGCGTCGACGTCTTCCACGCGCCGTGGATCGACGGCGCGCTGTTGCGCGCGCCCTGCCCGCAGGTCGTGACGCTCCACGACGTCGTGCCGCTCAAGCGCCGCAGCGAGTACCTGCGCAGCGGCATCCGCTTCCGCCTGCGCTACCTCGCCGTCGAGCGCGCGACGCGCGTCATCGTCCCGACCGCGACCGTCGCCGGCGAGGTCGTCGAGCACCTCACCCTGGCGCCGGAGCGGATCGTCGTCATCTCCGAGGCGCCGGCCCCGGCGATGTACGCGCGCGGCCCGCAGGAGATCGCCGCCGCGCGCAAGCGCCACAAGCTGCCCGAGGACTATCTGCTGTGGGTCGGCGGGCTGCAGACGCCCGACCCGCGCAAGCGCGTCGCGGCGCTGGCGAAGACGCCGCGCGAGCTGCCGCTCGTGCTCGTCGGGGCGACGAACCCGTGGGCCCACGAGCTGCCCGACGTCACGCTCACCGGGCGCGTCAGCGACGACGAGCTGGCGGCGATCTACTCCGGCGCGCGGGCGCTCGTGTTCCCCTCCGACGACGAGGGCTTCGGCCTGCCGACGGTCGAGGCGCTCGCCTGCGGGACGCCCGTCGTCGCCACCGACATCCCGGTGCTGCGCGAGGTCCTCGGCGACCGCGCGACGTTCGTCGAGGCGGGCGATCTCGAGGGGCTGCTCGCCGCGGGCGTCGCGGCGCGCCGCCCGGCGCCCGCGCCGCCGCCCTGGACATGGACGGACGCGGCGCGGGCGACCTGGCAGGTCTACTCAGACGCGCTCGGGTAGGCGTTCCCAGCCGGCGCGGAGGCGATCGAACTCGTCCCAGTCGATCGTGTTGTCGGGCTCGTCGTCGCGCGGAGGCTCGAGGACGATGTCGTCGCTCGGGCCCGGCTCGGGCTCGACGGGCTCGTCGGCCTCGTCGTCGCCGTCGTCGGACGCCGGGGCGAGGTACCAGTGCGCGAGCACGCACAGCGCGAGCACGCTCACGGCGCCGGCGACGAGCGCCGGCAGCGCAAGCCCGATGCCGAAGAACATGCCGGCGAGCGGGCATGTGACCGCCCACGTGATCGCCGCGCGCTCGGGTCTGACGTCGTCCCAGGCGCCCCAGAACATCGCGACGAGCAGGGCGACGTTCATGGCGGTGAAGCCGGCGAGCGGTAAGGCGAATCCGTTCATAGGCGAGGGTCCTGTGTCGTGGGTGTTCCCCCGCTGAGCAGATTGGCCCACGGCGCGGTCGCTCGCAACCGCGGTTCGTACAGGAATCGCCCGCCGCGCCCGGACCGGCGGGCCAGGGGCTCAGGTGCCGCTGAGGAGGGCCCGGGCGGCGTCGGTGCCGAGCCGCACGCTGTAGTTCGTCCCGCGGTCCTCGGGGTAGATCTGCGTCGTGTTGGCGAGCACGAGCCCCGGCACGCCCGTCTGCAGCGGCGGGATGCGCTCGTGGTAGCCGACGGTGACGATCGGCTGGGCGGCCGGCTCGCGGTGCAGCCAGCTCGCGCGGATCCAGTCCGGCGAGAACTGCGGCGTGACGCGCCGCAGGCCCGGGAGGTATGCCGCGAGCAGCTGCTCGGGCGTGAGGTCGAGCAGCGGGTCGCCGGGCGCGAGGTAGTTGGCGACGTAGAGGAAGCGCCGCCCGCCGTAGCGCTGCGGGTCGATGAAGTTCGTGTGCTCGATGAGCCCGACGAACGGCACCTCGGGGTCGGCGATGTTCGTCCAGTAGAAGGGCGAGAAGCGGCGGTCGAGCTCGAGCAGGAGGCAGAGCGCCGTGTGGTACTCCGTCGCCTTCAGGCGGCCGAGGTACTCGGTCCCGATCGCGGCCGCGAGGTCGTCGTCGAGCAGACCCGCGAAGACGTCGCTGGGGACCGTCGCGACGACGGCGTCGTAGTGCTCGGCGGCGGCGCGGCCGCGCGCGAACGCCCGCGGGTCGTGGCCGTTGCGAAACGACCCCGCGGCGCCGGCCTCGACGAACAGCCCGCCGTCGGGCGCGCGCCGCAGCCCGGCCGCCGGGCGGTCGATGAGCACGCGCCCGCCGGCCGCGACGATCGCGTCGCGCAGCGCGTCGAAGAGCAGCTCCCAGGAGTGCGCCGGGTAGCCGAGCTGCTCCTGGCGCGCCTCGTCGCCCTCGAGCTGGCGGCGCAGCGTGAGCTTGCTCCACAGCCAGGCCATCGAGATGTCGTCGGCGCGCTCGCCGAACTTGCCGCGCAGCAGCGGGCCCCAGACCTTGCGCCACGGCCCGCGCCCCATCCGGTCCTCGATCCACTCGCGCGCGGTGATCGACTCGAACGGGCCGACCTCGCGGGCGCGCTTCTGCAGCAGCAGCACCGCCAGGCCCATGCGCAGCCGCGACGGCGGCGACAGCGGCTTGAAGCGCAGGAGGTCGAGCGGGCCGTTGAACGCCCACTGGCGCCCGTCGAGGAAGAACGCCATCGTCGAGGGCTTCCACTGCAGCTCGTCGGGCATCCCGAGCTCGTCGTAGAGCGCGACGATGTGGCGATCGCTCGTGAAGAGGTGGTGGTAGTAGCGCTCGAGCAGTTCGCCGCCGCCGACGTCGATCGTCGCGGCCTGGCCGCCGAGGCCGGGCCAGCGCTCGTAGACGTCGCAGACGTGCCCCTCCTGCGACAGGCGGTACGCGCAGACGAGCCCGGCGACGCCGGCGCCGAGGACCGCGACGCGCATCAGGCCCGGACCAGGCCGCGGATGCGGGCCATCCCGCGGTAGCGCGTCGCGAGCAGGACGAGCCCGAGGAGCGTGATCGGCACCGTCACGACGAAGCGCAGCAGCAGGAGGTACGACAGCGCCTGCGCGCCCGAGCGGCCCACCGCTCGGACGCCGAAGACGATCGCGGCGTCGAACGTCCCGACGAAGCCCGGGCCGCTCGGGACCATGACGAACATCGACGCCAGCCCGAGGAGGTAGCCGGCCTCGAGCACGCCGAGCCCGAGCCCGGCGGCGCGCGCCGTCAGCCACCAGGCGCACCACTCGAGGCTCCAGACGAGCAGCGTCCAGGCCAGCAGCTCGCGCCCGTGGTTGCCGCGCAGGCGGCGCGTGGCCTCGGCCATCGGGGCGAGGTAGGCGATGACCCGCTTCAGGCGCCCGCGCCGGCGCAGGACGAGCGCCGCGCCGCCCACGAGCGCGGCGACGGCGCCGATGAGCAGCGCCGCGGCGACGAGCCGCCCCGCGGACGGCATCTCGATCCCGCCGAGGACCCCGTAGGCGAGCACGACGAAGAGGCCGACGAGCACGACGACGTCGAGCACGCGCTCGGCGACGACCGTGCCGATGACCGTGCGGGCATCCGTCCGCGCCCGCGGCGTCAGGAGCATGACGCGCAGCGCGTCGCCGGCGCGCGCCGGCAGGACGTTGTTGCCGGCGTAGGCGACCGCGACGAGCGCGTAGGCGTCGGCGCGGCGCGGCCGGGCGCCGTTGTGGCGCAGCAGCTCGAACCAGCGCTCGGCGCGGGCGGCGCAGGCGGCGAGATACAGCGCGACCGCGGCCGCGAGCTGCGCCAGGCGCGCGGGCTCGTGCGGGAACGTCGGCGGCTCCTGGTGCAGCGCCCAGGCGACGAGCCCGGCGACCGCACCGAGCGAGACGATCGCACCGAGCGCCGTCAGCGCCTGCCCGCGGCCGTTACGCCGGGGTGTGCTCGTGCTCATCCTGGGCGGCGGCCGCGATGTTCGCGCGCTCGCGGACGACGTACAGGGGACGCCGCTTGACCTCGTCGTAGATGCGCCCGACGTACTCGCCGATCATGCCGATCGCCATGAGCTGGATGCCGCCGAGCAGCAGGACGGAGACGACGGTCGTCGTCACGCCGGGGACGAACGCCCCGAAGATCCGGAAGATGATCGCGACCGGGATCGCGAGGAAGGCGAGGGCCGCGAAGAGGAAGCCGGCGACCGTCGCGATCTGCAGCGGGGCGTGCGAGAAGGAGGCGATCGCGTCGAGCGCGAAGCGGATCATCTTGCGGATCGGGTACTTCGTCACGCCGGCGTGGCGAGCGTCGCGGTGGTAGGGCACGGCGGTCTGCGTGAAGCCGATCCACGAGGTCATGCCGCGCAGGTAGCGGTTGCTCTCGCGCATCGCGAGGAGCGCGTCGAGCGCGCGGCGGTCCAGCAGCCGGAAGTCGCCCGAGTTCTGCGCGAGCGGGACGTCGGAGACCTTGCTCATGATGCGGTAGAACCAGCTCGCCGTCGCGAGCTTGAAGTGCGACTCGCCGCTGCGGTCCGTGCGCATGGCGTAGACGACGTCCGAGCCCGCGCGCCAGTGCTCGAGCATCGTCGGGACGAGCTCGGGCGGGTCCTGGAGGTCGGAGTCGATCATCACGACGACGTCGCCGGCGGCGTGGTCCAGGCCGGCGGTGATCGCCGTCTGGTGGCCGAAGTTGCGCGACAGCGTGACGACCTTGATGCGCTCGTCGTCGTGCGCGAGCTCGGCGAGGATCTCCGGCGTGCTGTCGCTCGAGCCGTCGTCGACGATGACGAGCTCCCAGGGCAGCCCGTCGAGCGCCGAGCGCACGCGTTCGCAGAAGGCGCTCGCGGTGCCCTCCTCGTCGAGCATCGGCGCGACGATGCTCAGCAGGCCCAGATGCCGTTCGGACACCAGTTGATCGTAGACGGCACCGGGGATCCGTTGCCTAACCCTTCGGCTGGCGCTGCACTGCGGAAGGCTACGCGCGGCGCTGCGGTTAGGTGCGGTCGTGTCGCCCGCGACCGCCGCCGATGCTGAACCGATGCCCCGCGCGCGTGCGATCCCGAGATGAAGCTCACCCGCCGCCGCATGACCAGTGGCCGCCACGCGGGGCCGCTCGTGCTCGGCGTCGCGGCGCTCGGGCTCGCGTCCAGCGCCGACGCGCGCCACCCCGGCGTCACCTTCTGGCTCGCCGCAGCGTGCGTCGTGCTCGGCGGGCTCGGCGGCATCGCTGCCCCGCTGGACCGGGCAGCCGGCGTCGTCAAGGCGCTCGCGCCGACGATCACCCTCGTCGGCTACGCCCTGCTGGCGGGGGCGACGGGCGGAGCGCAGAGCGACTATCTCCCGATGATGGTCCTGCCGATGGTCTGGTTCGGCATCGAGGGGACCGACCGGCAGATCGCCTGGGGCGTGGGATGGTTCGCCTTCTGCGCGCTCCTGCCCTGGGTCGCGTTCGCCGGTCACGGCTATCCGCTGCGCCAGTGGGACGAGGCCGCGCTCGGCCTTGTCGCCGGCATCGGACTGGCGGCGATCCTCCGCAACCTCGCCGGCGAGCGAGCCGCGGTCGAGCGCGCGCTCCTGGAGGCCGCCCACCACGACCCGCTCACGGGGCTGCTCAATCGCGCGGCGTGGTCGCAGGCGGCGAGGGCCGAGCTCGCGCGGGCGCGCCGCAGCGGCCGACCCGTCGCCGTCGCGAGCCTCGACCTCGACGGGTTCAAGGACCTCAACGACAGCGGCGGCCACGAGGCGGGTGACCGCTGGCTCGTCGCCGTCGCCCGGGCCCTGCCCGACGCGCTGCGCGCAGGCGACGTGATCGCCCGCACCGGCGGCGACGAGTTCCTCGTGCTGCTGCCCGACTGCGACGCCGCGGCGGCCGCGGTCGTCGCCGAGCGGGCCCGCAGCGCCGTGCCGCCGGGAATCGGCTGTTCGGCGGGCCTGGCGATCTGGGACGGCGAGGAGAGCATCGAGGCGCTCGTCAACCGCGCCGACGGCGGGCTCTACGCCGCCAAGGCCAGCGGCCGGGGACGACTCACCATCGCCTCCGCGGCGACGATCGCGGCCGGCCTGCATCGCGCATCCGGCGGAACCGCCGTCGCCCGAGCGCACGAGATGCGCGTGGAAGCGCCGCGCGGTGGCCGCTTCAACGAACTGCTGGACGACGCCGGCGTCCTGCTGGCGACCGCGAGCGCCGACCGGTTCGTCAGCGTCAACAGCGCCTTCCAGCACGTGCTCGGCTGGCGCGCCGAGGAGCTTCTCGCGTGCTCGATCCGCGATCTCGTGCACCCCAGGGACCTCGCCGAGACGATCGACGCCGCTGCCCGCATCGGCTCGCGCGGCGAGCGGATCACCGGGTTTCACTGCCGGATGCTGCACCGCGACGGGAGCTACCGGGTCATCGCGTGGTACGCCCATACGGACGGACACCTCTGGCGCGCGGTCGGGCTCGACGTCAGCACCGACGACGGCGAGCGCGAGGCCGGCTGGACGTCCCCGACCCACGCCGGCGTGAGCGGCGACGCGGCCTGAGGACGCCACCGGGGTCCGCCGAGGCGGAGCGGTCCCCTAGGCTGCCTGGCGTGACGCGCTGCAGCGCCTGCGGGGGCGCCGGCCTCGTCCCGCACCTCAAGGTGGCCGGGGACGCCGGCCCGGACGGCCTCATCCCGACGACCGACCGCTTCGGCACGGCGCTGGCCGATCTCGTGCGCTGCCCGCGCTGCGGCCATCGCCAGACCGAGCCGATGCCCGCCGACGCGGTGCTCGAGAGCGCCTACGCCGGGGCGGCGTCGGAGGACTACATCGACGAGGAGGCGGGCCAGCGCGAGACCGCGCGGCGCGCGCTCGAGCGCATCGAGGCGCGCCTGACGCCGGTGCCGATCCCGACCGGCAACGGCGGGCCGCGCCACCGCACGCTGCTGGACCTCGGCTGCTGGGTGGGCTTCCTGCTGGCGGAGGCCGCCGAGCGCGGCTGGGACGCGATCGGGGTCGAGCCGTCGGAGTTCGCCTCGGCCTACGCCCGCGACTGGCTCGGCCTCGACGTGCGTACCGGCGACCTGTTCCGCACCGACCTGCCGCTCGGCCACTTCGACGCGATCGTCATGGGCGACGTCATCGAGCACCTGCCGCGCCCGGACGAGGCGCTCGAGCGGATCGCCGCGCTGCTGCGCCCGGGCGGGATCGTCTGGATGGCGCTGCCGGATGCCGGCAGCCTCGTCGCGCGCGGGCTGCGCGGGCGCTGGTGGTCGGTCATCCCGACGCATGTCCAGTTCTTCACGCGGCGGTCGATGCGGACGCTGCTCGAGCGCCGTGGCTGGACGGTCCTGGAGATCGGGACGGCGCCGAAGGCCTTCAGCGTCGGCTACTACCTCGAGCGCATCGGCGGCTACTCGCCGCGGGTCGCGCGCGGCCTCGTGGGAGCCGCGCGCCGCGCGGGCATCGCCGATCGCATGTGGGCGCCGGACTTCCGCGATCGGATGGCGGTCATCGCGCGCGCGCCGGAGACCGAGTCCGAGAAGGCGCCGAAGACGTGGACCTCGGGCTGACCGGCCGCGTGGCGCTCGTCACGGGCGCGTCGCGCGGGATCGGGCGGGCGATCGCCGACGCGCTCGAGGCCGAGGGCGCGACCGTGGCGCGTGCGTCGCGCAGCTCGGCCTACGCCTTCGACAGCGCCGACCTCACCGCCGCCGACCGGCTCGTCGATGCCGTGCAGGAGGACCTCGGGCCGATCGACATCTACATCGCGAACACCGGCGGGCCGCCGCGCAGCGCCGACCCGCTGGCCTTCACCGCCGGGCAGTGGGAGGCGGCGCACCGGACGCTCGTCGTCACGCCGATGCTCATCCTCGCGCGGATCGTGCCGGGCATGCGCGAGCGCGGCTTCGGGCGCGTGGTGGCGGTCTCGTCGAGCGCGGCGCTGGAGCCGATCGAGGGGCTGCAGCTCTCGAACGTCAACCGGCCGGGGCTGCTGGCGGGCTTCAAGCTGCTCGCCCGCGAGAACGCCGCCCGCGGCGTGACGTTCAACGCCGTGCTGCCGGGGCGGATCGCCACCGACCGGCTCGTCTCCGGCTACGGGAGCCTCGAGGCCGCCGAGGCGGCGGCGGGCGCGGAGGTCCCGGCCGCGCGCCTGGGCAGCCCCGAGGAGGTCGCCGCCGCGGCGGCGTTCTTCTGCTCGGAGGCCGCCGCCTACGTCACGGGCCAGTGGCTGCTCGTCGACGGCGGGCTCACGCGGTCCTGGTGAGCGCCGCGAGCGGGTCGCCCCAGTGCTGCAGCGAGGTCGGGGGCGGGACCCGGTAGCCGAGGTAGATGTCGACGCCGATGTCGCCCGTCGCCCACTTCGCGAAGCTCTCGGCGAAGCGCTCCTCGCGCGCCGCGCAGGCACCGGAGCGGCCGTTGTCGTCGCAGCCGAAGCCGACGGGCGTGGCGGCGTCGAGCTCGCGCTCCAGCGCGGTCGGCACGAGCGCGTCGTCGATGACGTGCGCGAGCTCGTGCAGCACGAGCCGGCGCACGCCGCGCATCCCGTTGACGCGATAGACCGGTCCGAGGTCGAGCGTCACGACGTAGCCCGCGGACGACGCGACCGTCAGCCCGGCGACGCCGGGGCCCGGCGGCCCGACGCGCACCTCCACGAGGCCCGCGACGAGGTCGACGAGCCGGCGCGCCTCGGGACGCGCCGCCGCGACCGCATCGCGCACGACCTGCTGGTCGGCGGGGGCGACGCCCGGCGCGAAGCGCAGCGGCGCGGGGGCCGGTAGCGCGCGCGAGCCCGCGGTCGTCGTCAGCGCGTAGCGGGCGCCGTCGGCGGGGACGGCGGCATCCGCGGCGCGGTGGTCGCGGGCGAGCGCGGCCCAGCCGGCGACGAGCAGGACGACGACGAGAACCGGCAGGCGGAGGCGCGGATCGCTCACGGGAGTCCATCGGCAGGTCGCCGGCGGCGCGCGAGCGACGCCGGAGCGGGCTCGGCGATGCTCGTCTTGTACTTAAGTATTTACTTGTGTATGCTTGCTCGCGGAAGTACAAATTGAGACGAAAGGAGGGCCGGCCCCATGACCGCCGAGCCCAACACCACGCAGGACAAGCAGATCACCATCGATGTCCCCGAGGACCGTGTCGCCGAGTTCTACGCGTTCTACGGACGCTTCCTCGCGGGCTTCCCCGGCCGTCGCGGCCGCGGCCCCGGACGGGGCCGCCACGGCCACGGACACGGACACGGCTGCGGCCACCGCCGCCCCGCCGACGAGCCCGCCGCGACCGACACCGACATCCAGACGGCCTGATGGCCGACAAGCAGATCACCGTCGCGGTCCCCGAGGAGCGCGTGCCCGAGTTCTACGTCTGGTTCGCCGGCTTTCTCGCCGCCGAGCCGGGCGGACCGCCCGGGCCGTGGGGCGGCCGCGGCGGCGGACCGGGCCGCGGGCGCGGCGGACCGGGCCACCCGTTCGCCGAGCCGACCGCGTGGTCGGCCGCCGACGGCGACCAGGCCACGTGGCTCTACGGCAAGCTCGCCGAGCCCGCGCGGGCGCTGTTCGACCTCCTCATCGACACCCCGGGTGAGCGCCGGCCCGGCAACGAGATCGCCGCCGCGCTCGGGCTGGAGAAGGGCGCCCACGGCGTGGCCGGGATCCTCGCCTGGCCGGGGCGCTACTCGCGCAAGCTCGCCCGCGAGCTGCCGATCGCGACCGAGGGCCGCGAGGACGGCGGGACCGACTACTACATGGACCCCGCCATCGCGGAGATCTTCGCCGCGGCGCGCGAGCGCGTCAGGGCGGCCTGAGCAGCGCGCGCAGCTCGTTCGCGGTCTGCGCCTCGCGCTCGAACACGTCGCCGTAGCTGTAGGCGAGGTGGTTCGAGCGCCGGCGCCGCGCGAGGTCCTGCTCGAACGCGCGCCGGGTCGCGTGGTAGCGCCAGCTGTGCAGTTCGATCGTGAGGCCCAGGGCCGGCCAGTGGCAGTCGACCTTGTCGCCCTTGACGTCGATGTTGGTCCGGGGCAGCGGCAGCCCGCTCTTACGCAGCAGCGCTTTGAAGCCCTGCTCGAGCTCACTGAGGAGAACGTCTGCGCCGAGGGCTCGTCGGAGCTTGGCGGCCCCCGGTTTGTGCGGGTTGCGGGCGATGCATGCGGCGATGTGGGCGGGGGTCGTGCGGTGGTGGATCCAGGCCTCGTGGCACATGCGCGTGAGCTCCTCGGGCGCGGTTCGCGGCGCGAGGTCCAGCAGCGTGCGCGGGACGGTCGTGATCGGGATGCCGTCGAGGTCCGCGGTGTCGAGGTGATGGAGCGCCGACCGATGGATGGTGATGCCGGGTCGCTTGCGGCACCCGCCGGCCGGAATGGTGATCTCGGGCGCGGGAGGCCGACCGCGCACGAGGCGGAGCAGGTGCGCCACCGCGAGATGACTCACGACCGCCGCCGCGCCGGCAGCGAGGACGGCCGACAGATACATGCCGCGCGCCGACGGGTCGGGGTGGCCGAGGGTGTAGACGCCGACGTGCTCACGTCGTAGCCGCCCGTCGGCAACCCAGCGCTTGATGCGGTCGTGATCGACTCCCGCGCCGAGCAGCTGTTCAACCGTGATCCGGCCGTACTGCCGGTCGGCGATCCTGGCCACACTGATCGCTAATGGGCGCATATAGCCCATGAGCGATCAGCCTCGCGAGATTCGCCCCCCGCCGCGAGGGCATAAGGGGGCGTATGACCGAACGACTTGACGGGACGGTTGCGCTCGTGACGGGCGCCAGCAGCGGGATCGGCGAGGCGGCGGCGCGCGAGCTCGCGCGCCACGGCGCGGCGGTCGCGATCGCGGCGCGGCGCAAGGAGCGCCTCGATGCGCTTGCGAGCGAGATCGAGGCCGCCGGCGGCACGGCGCTCGCGATCGAGGCCGACGTCACCGACGAGGCGCAGGCGCGCGCGCTCGTGGCGACCACCGTCGAGCGGCTCGGACGCCTGGACACCGTCGTCAACAACGCCGGCCAGATGCTGCTCGGGCCGATCGAGGACGCCCCCACGCAGGAGTGGGAGCGGATGATCGACCTCAACGTCAAGGGCCTGCTCTACGTCGCGCACGCGGCGCTGCCGCACCTGCTCGCAGCCGCCGCCGACGACCCGCGCCGCGTCGCCGACATCGTGAACATCAGCTCCGTCGCGGGGCGCATCGCGGGTCGCAACGCCGGCGTCTACAACCTCACGAAGTTCGGCGTCGGGGCCTTCAGCGAGTCGCTGCGCCAGGAGGTGACCCAGCGCCACGTCCGCGTGAGCCTCGTCGAGCCGGGCGCCGTCGCGACCGAGCTCACCGACCACCTGCGCGACGGGATCCGCGAGGCCGTCGAGAGCCGCCTCGGCGACGTCGAGGCGCTCGAGGCCGCCGACATCGCCGACGCGATCGCCTACATCGTCACGCGGCCGCGGCGCGTCGCCGTCAACGAGCTGCTGATCCGCCCGACCGAGCAGCCCTAGCCAGGCTCAGCGCGGCGCGCGCAGGCCGAACGGCGGGTGCGCCCGGCGCTTGGCCTGCACGACCGCCCGCCGCCGGCGGGCCGCCGGCAGCCCGCGCCAGGCCTCGCCGTAGGCCCGCAGCAGGTGGCGCTCGCGCAGCACGACGTGGCCGATCGCGAGCAGCTCGTAGAAGAGGATGCGGTGCAGGTCGCCGCGGACGTCGGCCCACGCGTCGTTCTTGGCCATCATGAGCAGGCGGTTGCGGAACTGCAGGCGCCGGTGCGCCTCGGGCAGCTGCGAGCGCGTCGTCGGCGAGTAGAAGCGCATGTGCCACGCGACGGCCCGCGGCTCGTACATGCAGCGCCAGCCGAGCAGCCGCGCGCGCCAGGCGAGGTCGACGTCCGACGCCCAGAGCTCGAGGTCCTCGTCGAGCACCTCGCCGCCGACAGCGCAGGCCTCGAGCACCTCGCGGCGATAGAGCACGCACGCGCCGTCCCCGCCGAAGACCTCGGCCGCGGCGCCGTAGCGCGACGCCGGCTCGCCGTGGCCGACGAGCGCGTTCTTGCGCCGGCGGTCGACGACCATGCCGGCGGCGTCCAGGACGTCGAGGCGCTCGTCCTCCGTCATCCCCGTCG
>DATJEE010000300.1:0-2593 GCA_035496995.1 Solirubrobacteraceae bacterium
CGCCCTGCGCGACGAGCTGATCGGCCCAGATGTCGGCGACGCGCTTGTGGTGCTTGATGCGCTCGTACATCTCCGGCTGCGTGTAGGCGGGCTCGTCGGCCTCGTTGTGGCCGAAGCGGCGGTAGCCGATGAGGTCGATGAGGACGTCGTGGCCGAACTCGCTGCGGAACGCCCAGGCGAGGCGGACGGCCGCGACGCAGCCGCTGACGTCGTCGGCGTTGACGTGGATGATCGGCACGTCGAAGCCCTTCGCGATGTCCGAGGCCCAGCGCGTCGAGCGGGCGTCGTCGGGATCGGTCGTGAAGCCGACCTGGTTGTTCTGGACGAGGTGCAGCGTGCCGCCGACGGCATAGCCGTCCAGGCCCTGGAGGTTCAGCGTCTCCGGGACGACGCCCTGGGCCGGCATCGCGGCGTCGCCGTGCAGGACGATCGGCACCGCGGCGTCGGTGTCGCGGTGCGCGTGCGGGCCCTGGCGCGTCGTCTGCGCGGCGCGCGTCGCACCGGTGACGACGGGGCCGACGTACTCCAGGTGCGAGGGGTTGGACTCGAGGTTCACGAGGATCGACGAGCCGTCGGGAAGCTGGTAGGAGCCCTGCGCGCCGTGGTGGTACTTCACGTCGCCGGTGCCGCCCTGCGGGATCGTCGTGACGGCCTCGAGCGTCGAGGCGCCCTCGAACTCGGCGAAGATCGTGTCGTACGGGCGGCCGAGGTTGTGGGCGAGGACGTTGAGCCGGCCGCGGTGGGCCATGCCGAGCACGACCTCGCGGCCGCCGTTGGCCGCCGCGAGCTGGATGAGCTCGTCGAGCATCGGCACCGTCATGTCCAGGCCCTCGATCGAGAACTGCTTCTGGCCGAGGTAGGCCTTGTGCATGAAGCGCTCGAGCGCGTCGACCTCGACGAGGCGCTTGAGCAGCGCCTTCTGCTCGTCGGGGCTCAGCGCCATGCGGTACGTGCCGGCCTCGATGTTCTCGCGCAGCCACGTGCGCTGGCGGTGCGAGGCGATGTGCTCGATCTCGTAGGCGATCGTGCCGGTGTAGGTCTCGTGCAGGTGCGGCAGGGCGTCGGCGAGCGTCGCGCCCGGCACGTGCATGCGCAGGATCTTCGCCGGGATCTTGGCCATGATCTCCGGCGTCAGGCCGAGCGGCTCGGGGTCGAGCGCCGGGTCGCCCTCGGGCTCACGGCCGAGCGGGTCCAGCCGGGCGGCGAGGTGGCCGTGCGTCCGGTGCGCCTTGACGAGCGACGTCGCCGCCTGGACGGCCTGCATCAGCGCCTCGATCTGCTCGCCGGACGTCTGCTCGGCGGGCGCGCTGTCGCGGACGGCGGCCGCGGCGGCGGCGGGCGCGGGGGCCTGCGGCGGCGGGCCCAGCGCGACGCCCAGCTGCGCGAAGAGCTGGTCGTAGAACGCGTGCTCGCCTTGGAGGTACTCCTCCACGACGGCGAGGAAACGGCCGGACTCGGCGCCCTGGATGACCCGGTGGTCGTACGTCGAGGTCATCGTCATGACCTTCTCGGCGCCGATCATGTCGCCGATCGCGGCGAGGCCCGCGGGGTAGCCGATCGCGCCGGTGGCGACGATCGTCCCCTGCCCGGGCATGAGCCGCGGGACCGAGGCGACGGTGCCGATGCCGCCGGGGTTCGTCAGCGAGATGTTGGCGCCCGTCAGGTCGTCGGCCGTCAGCGTGTTGTCGCGGGCGGCGGCGATGAGCGCGCCGAACGCGTCGAGGAACTCCGGGAAGCTCAGCCGGCCCGCGTCGCGGATGACCGGGACCATGAGCGTCCGCGAGCCGTCCTTCTTCTCGACGTCGACGGCGATCCCGAGGTTCACGGCGCCGTCGTCGATGCGGTGCGGCTTGCCCGCGATCTCGGCGAAGTGGTGCGCCATGACCGGCATGGCCTCGGTCCCGGCGCGGGCGATCGCGTAGGCGATGAGGTGCGTGAAGGAGACGCGGTGGCCGGCGGCCTTGAGCTCGCGGCGGCGCGCGTCCATGACCGTGACGGTCATCGCGCGGAACGACGTCGCCGTCGGGACCTGCCGCGACTCGTCCATGTAGCGGGCGAGCATCGCCGCGCCGCCGCGCAACGGCGTCGCGCCGGCGGGGATCGAGGGCGCGGCGGGCGCCGCCTTCGCCGCGAGGACGTCGGCCTTCGTGATACGGCCGGCCGGGCCGCTGCCGTGCAGGTGGGAGATGTCGACGCCCTCGACCGCCGCGACGCGGCGCGCGACGGGCGACGCCGGGACGCCGTCGGCGACCGGTGCCGGCTGCGCCTGAGGCTGCGGCGGCGCCGGCGGCGTGGCCCCGGCGCCGTTGGAGCCGTCCGCGGTGGCCGGCGCACCCGCGCGCATCCGGGCGATGACCTGCCCGACGGACACCGTCTCGCCGGGCTCGGCGAGGATCTCGGTGATCGTGCCCGCAGTCGGGGCGGGCAGCTCCATGTCGACCTTGTCCGTCGAGACCTCGACGATCGTCTGGCCGTCCTGCACCGCGTCGCCTGGGGCGACGGACCATTCGAGGATCGTGCCCTCGGTCACCGACTCGCCGCCGCCGGGGGTGACGATGTCGTTGATCACCGGGGCGTCGGAGTCGTCGCCGTC
>DATJEE010000301.1:0-6559 GCA_035496995.1 Solirubrobacteraceae bacterium
CCAGCGCTCGACGAGCCCCGGCTCGCTGCGGTGCGCCTTCGCGAACGGCGAGAGGTCGACCGGGTAGTCCATGACGAACGTCGGCTGCTGGAGGTCGGGCTCGACGCACTTGCTCAGGAGGTCGTCGACGAGCTGCGGCCAGGTCCGCCCCTCCGTCGGCAGCAGCGTGCCGATCGCGGCGGCGAGGCTCTCGGTGTCGGGATGGGCGCGGAAGTCGATGCCGGTCTTCTCGCGGATCGCGTCGCGCAGCGTGATGCGCCGCCATGGTGAGCCGAAGTCGATCGGGCCGGTCGAGCCGACCTCGGCGACGACGGAGGTGACGAGCGCCTCGAGCCGGTCGGCGACGTCGAGGTAGTCGGCGTAGGCCTCGTAGAACTCGAGCATCGTGAACTCGGGGTTGTGCTTCGTCGACAGCCCCTCGTTGCGGAAGTCCTTGCCGAGCTCGTAGACGCGCTCCAGGCCGCCGACGATGCAGCGCTTGAGGTAGAGCTCGGTCGCGATCCGCAGGTACAGCTCGCGGTCCAGCGCGTTGTGATGCGTCGTGAAGGGCCGCGCGAGCGCGCCGCCGTACAGCGGCTGCAGGACGGGCGTCTCGACCTCGATGAAGCCGGCGTCGTCGAGGAAGCGGCGCACGGCGGTGATCGCCCGGGCGCGGGTGATGAAGAGCTCGCGCGCCTCGGCGCTGGACATGAGGTCCAGCTCGCGGCGCCGGTAGCGCGTCTCGACGTCCGTGAGGCCGTGGTGCTTCTCCGGCGGCGGGCGCAGGGACTTCGCGAGCACCGTGTAGTCGTCGACGCGCAGCGACAGCTCGCCCGTTCGCGAGCTGAAGGCCGTGCCGTCGACGCCGAGGATGTCGCCGAGGTCGATCTGCCGCTTCAGGCGCTCGTGCGCCTCCTCCCCGAGGACGTCGATGCGGGCCTGCAGCTGCAGGCGCCCCGAGCGGTCGACGAGGTCCAGCCACATCATCTTGCCGCCCCGCCGCAGGGCGAGCCGCCCGGCGACGCGGTGGCGGACCTCGGTCTCCTCGCCCGCGGCGAGATCCGCGTGCGCCGCGAGGACGTCGGCGATCGGCTCGACGCCCGGGAACTCGTGCGGGAAGGGATCTATCCCGTCGGCGCGGAGCTTCTCGAGCTTCGCGCGCCTGACGGCGAGCAGCTCGGACATGCAGGCCTCAGAGCCCGACGTCGATCTTCGTGATCTTCAGCTGGAGCTTGCGGCCGCTGGGCAGCGGGACCTCGACGACGTCGTTGCGCCTGTGGCCCAGCAGCGCCTTGCCGACCGGCGACTCGTAGGACAGGCGCTCGGGCGGCTTGGCCTCGGGCGAGCCGACGATCGTGAACTTCTGCACCTTGCCGGAGTCCTCGTCCTTGACGTTGACGACCGAGCCGACCTGGACGATCTCGGTCGAGACGTCCTTGGCGTCGACGACGGTCGCCGAGCGCAGGCGCTCCTCGACCTGCGCGATGCGCGCCTCGACCATCGCCTGCTCGTTCTTGGCGTCGTCGTACTCCGAGTTCTCGGAGATGTCTCCGAACTCGCGCGCCTCCTTGATGCGCGCCGCGACCTCGCGGCGCTTCTCGCCCTGGAGATGAGCGAGCTCCACTTTGAGCTTCTCGAGTCCATCGGCGGTGAGGATGACGTCCTTGGGCATGGCTCCCGGAGGGGTTGAGGTGCGGCACGAGCCACCCGGTTCAGAGGCCTTCCTGGCGGCGGGCGACGCGAGAGGATACCAGCGCGTCAAGCGGCTGCCGAAAGGTCGTCCACGCCGGCGAGCACGGCGCGCGCCTCGGCGACCCCGTCGGTGGCCTGGAGCGCCGACTGCAGCGCCTTCGACCCGCCGATCCGGTCGACGTACCACGGGTAGAACTTGCGCAGGTAGCGGCCGCCGCGGCGCTCTCCGAGATGCTCGACCGCGCGGTCCATGACCCAGTCGAGCTCGGCCAGGACCTCGGCGGTCGTCGGCTCCGAGTCGCGCGTGCCGAGCAGCCGGGCGAAGAGCCACGGGTTGCCGAGCGCGCCGCGCGCGAGCATGACGGCCTCGCAGCCGGTGTGCTCGAAGGCATGGAGGATCGTCTCGGGGTCGTGCATCCCGCCGCTGAGGATCACCGGCGCGGGCAGCGACGCGACGAGCTCGCGGGCGAGGTCGAGGTCGGGCGAGCCCTTGTGGTGGACCTGCGCAGAGCGCGGGTGAAAGCCGATCGCGGCGACGCCCGCCTCGGCGACGAGCCGGTGCGCGAGGTCGAAGCCGTCGATCGTGCCGTTGAGGCGGCCCGAGCGCAGCTTGACCGTGACCGGCAGGCCCGAGCCCTCGCGCGCGGCGAGCGCGACGGCGACGGCCGTGTCGGGGTCGTCGAGCAGCGCGGCGCCGGCGCCGGTCTTGCAGACCTTCGGGACCGGGCAGCCCATGTTGAGGTCGATGAGGTCCGCCCCCGCCGCGGCGACCGTCGCGGCCGCCGAGCGCATGACGTCCGGATCCTGGCCGAAGAGCTGCATCGCGACCGGCCCGCCGGCGCGCTCGGCGGGCTCGATGCGCAGCATCTCCGTGCACGTCTTGTCGTTGCCGTAGTGCACGCCGTGGCTGGAGACCATCTCCGAGACGGCCAGCCCGGCCCCGTAGCGCTTGGCCTGCAGGCGCACGAACCAGTTGCCGATCCCGGCCAGCGGCGCGAGCACGACCCGGTTGGGGATCTCGAGGTGCGCGAGCTGCCAGGAGTCGCTGAGGCTACGGGGCGTTGCGCTCATACAACAACCGTAGCCCGGTGAGCGTCAGCTGGTCGTCGATCTCGTCGATGAGCTCGGTGAACGGGACGATCGCGCCCGCCAGTCCGCCGGTGGCGATGACGTGCGTCTCCTCGCCGAGCTCGTCGAGCACGCGCCGCAGGATGCCGTCGATCGCGCCCGCGAAGCCGTAGATGACGCCCGAGCGGATCGCGTCGACCGTGCTCTTGCCGATGACCGTGCGCGGCGGCAGCAGGTCGATCTGCGGGAGCTTGGCCCCGCGCGCGGTGAGCGCGGCGAGCGAGATCTCGACGCCCGGGACGAGCACGCCGCCGAGGAAGTCGCCCTTGCGCCCGACGACGTCGAAGTTCACCGAGGTCCCGAAGTCGACGCAGATCGCCGGGCCGCCGAAGCGCTCCTTGATCGCGACGGCGTTGGCGAGCCGGTCGGCCCCGATCTCGCGCGGGTTGTCGTAGCGCAGGGCCATGCCGGTCTTCAGCCCGGGCCCGACGGCGAGCATCGTGTGGCCGAGGTAGCGCTCGCCCATCGCGAGCCACTCGGGCTCGAGCGCGGGCACGGTCGAGGAGACGATCGAGGCGCTGATGTCGGCGAGCCCGACGCCGCGCAGCTCCAGCAGCGCGCGCAGCGCCGCGCCGAGCTCGTCGCGCGTGGACTCGGCGACGGTGGCGAAGCGCCAGTGCTCGAACAGCTCGCCGTCGCGGAAGGTGCCGAAGTGCGTCTGGGTGTTGCCGACGTCGACCGCGAGGAGCATGGACGGCACCTTATGCTCTGCATGTGAACAAGCTCTACGTCGTGCACTCCTCGCATCCGTGTGAAGCGGTGAAGGAGGCATTGGCGCTCAAGGGCATCGCCTACAAGACGGTCGAGCTGCCCTTCCCGATCCAGGGCGCGCTCGTGCGGATGCGCTTCAGGGCCCGCAGCGTGCCGGCGCTGCGCCTGGAGGGCGGCGAGAGGGTCCAGGGCTCGGTCGCGATCATGCGCCGCCTCGACGAGCTCGTCGCCGATCCGCCGCTGCTGCCGGCCGAGGAGGGCGCCCGCGCGCAGGTGCTCGGCGCCGAGAGCTGGGGCGCCGAGGTCCTGCAGCCGCTGACGCGGCGCATCCTCTGGGGCGCGATGAAGCGCCGGACGAGCGCGGTGCCGAGCTTCCAGGCGGCGTCGCAGCTGCCGCAGTTCCCGCGCCCGGTCGTGCGCGTCGCGGCGCCGCTGATCGTCCGCACGCTCAGCGCGATCCACAAGGCCGACGACGACGCCGTGCGGGCCGACCTGCGCGCGCTGCCCGGCCATCTCGACATCGTCGACGACTGGATCGCCGCCGGTGTCCTCGGCGGGCCGGCGCCCAACGCCGCCGACCTGCAGATCGGCTCCTCGCTGCGGCTGCTGTCGACGATCGGCGACATGCGCCCGCTGCTGGAGGGGCGGCCCTGCGAGGAGCTCGCGCTGCGCTTCTTCCCCGTCTATCCCGGCGACGTGCCGGCCGGGGCCTACCCCTCCGGCTGGGTGCCCGCCCGCGCCTGAGCCGCGTAGGCGCGGCGCACGAGCTCGAGCACCGCGGGGCGGATCGCCTTGGCATCGTCCAGGCGTGGCTCGAAGGCGACGCGCACGGCGGCCGCCTGACCGGCGCCGGTGACGCTGAGGTCGAGGCCGTGCCGGTCCAGGCCGGTGGCGATCGCCGACACCGCGCCGCGCGCGCCGGCGATCTCGCGGGCGATCGCGAGCAGCCCGTCGGCGTGCTCCTTGTTGAGCTTCGCGACGTGCGCGGCGGCCATCGTCGCGGTCGGGTCGGGCTCGGCGGCGAGGTAGTCCTCGTGGCTGACGGTGTCCATCTGCGCGAAGCCGCCCACCCAGCGCACGCGCTGGACCTCGAGGACCCAGACGCTGAAGTCGTCCCAGCCGGCGTACAGGCGGGCGCCGGGGATCGCGGCGACATGCGCGTCGAGGGCGGCCTCGGCGGCGTCGCCCTCGGGCTTGACGGCGCGGCCGGCGAGCGTGATGCGCGGCCGGTCGAGCGGGTCGCCGGGGGCCGCCGGGTCGCTGATCGCGAGGCTCGCGCGCTGGTCGGCGGCGAGGTTGCGGCCGTGCTCGGCGAGCGCGGAGACGAGCAGCACGGGGTTGCCGTCCGCCGTCGGCCCGTAGACGACGAGCGAGCTCCAGGGGGCGCCGTCCTCGCCGACGGTCGCGAGGTAGCCGACGGTCATCGACGAGACGAGCGTGCGGGCCTCCTCGGCGGGTGTGCGGCGGCGCCCCTCGGAGGTCTCGGTGGTCGCGCGGCCGCTGTCGTGGGCGCTCATGACCGCGAACGCTACGCGATCGCGAGCGGCGGTCCGGCGCGGCGGACGCCCTCGGTGACGGGCAGGGCCGCGAGCGCGTCGGCGAGCCGCTCGCCCGCGGGGGTCTCCAGGTCGAAGTCGAGCTCGAGCAGCGGGATGAGGACGAAGCGCCGGGCGAGGACCTGCGCGTGCGGGAGCGTCAGGCGCGCGGAGGTGTGCTCGCGGTAGCCGAGCAGCAGGACGTCGACGT
The DNA here is from genome assembly GCA_035496995.1 of Solirubrobacteraceae bacterium. Lineage (GTDB taxonomy): Bacteria > Actinomycetota > Thermoleophilia > Solirubrobacterales > Solirubrobacteraceae > CADCVQ01. The sequence continues at coordinate 5,257 of DATJEE010000301.1, forward strand.
CGATCGGGCGCGGGCCGTCCTTCGGGCCGCCGGGCACGCGGCCGAGGTCGCGCTCGATCGCCTTCGCCGCGTCGAGCAGCGCCTCGGGCTCGAGCGCGGTGCGCACGCGCAGGCAGGCGTTGAGGAACTCGGGCTGGTCGAGGATCTCGCCGACGGGGTCGGTGTCGTACGTCGAGGAGCTCGCGAGCACCTCGACGCCGTGCGCGGGCAGCGCGTCGACCGCCGCCTGGAGGTTGGCGCGCCGGTCGCCGACGTTCGAGCCCAGGCCGAGGTAGCCGATCTGCCGGGGCGCCCTAGTCGTCGATGTCCCCCAGCTCACGCCAGACCTCGACCGACACGTCGTCCACGGAAAGCGGGATCGGGGGCTCCGGCTTGGCGGCCTTGACCGACACCACCTGCGCGTCGAAGTCGCGCAGCAGCCGATCGGCGATCGCCGCGCAGAGCCGCTCGAGCGTCTTGTCGGACCGCTGTGTCGCGACGAGCGCCGCGACCTCGCAGACGCGGGCGTAGTCGACCGTGTCCTCGAGCCGGTCGGTCACCGTCGCGTCGGCCTCGCCGAGCTCCATCCGGATGTCGAGGATCAGCCGCTGGCCGATCTCGCGCTCGGCGGCGGTGACGCCATGGTGGGTGTAGAGGGAGAGGCCGTTGACCTCGACGGTCACGATCGTCCGGACGGACGGCTCGTCGTCGTCGAACTCGTCGTCGTCGATGGGGTCGTCGGCGTCGTCGTCTCCTTGGCCCATCGCCCGCGCAACGTAGCAGCCGCCACGTCGAGGGCATCGCGCGCCTCGGCGACGTCGTGGACGCGGAAGACGCGCGCGCCCGCGGCGAGGGCGAGCACGTTCGTCGCGATCGTCCCCGGGATGCGCTCGAGCGGGCCGCGGCCGGTGATCGTGCCGAGAAACGACTTGCGCGACGTGCCGACGACGAGCGGACGGCCGAGGGCGACGAGCTCGCCGAGGCGCCGCAGGAGCCCGAGGTTGTGCTCGATCGTCTTGCCGAAGCCGATCCCGGGATCGAGCCACACGCGCTCCTCGGCGATCCCCTGCGCCACGGCGTACTCCAGGCGCTCGGAGAGGAACGCCTTCACGTCGTCGACGACGTCGTCGTAGCGCGGGTCGCGCTGCATCGTGCGCGGCTCGCCGAGCATGTGCATGAGGCAGACGTCGCAGTCGTGCGCGGCGAGCAGCGCGGCCATGTCGGGGTCGCCGCGCAGCGCCGTGACGTCGTTGACGATCGTCGCGCCGGCCTGCAGCGCGGCCTCGGCGACGAGCGCCTTGGACGTGTCGATCGACAGCCGCGG
>DATJEE010000302.1:0-7712 GCA_035496995.1 Solirubrobacteraceae bacterium
TCTGGCTCATCATGGGCGTGACCATTGGGGGCGAATCCTTACTCAGGGCAGGGGTCGTCTTGCGCCGTTGCGCAGCGAGCCGGTCGCGAGGACCCACTCGTACGCGGTGGCAAGCTCGCGGGAGTTGCGCGCGGGCGTGAAGTGCGTCGCGGCGCGATCGGCGCCGGCGCGGCCCAGCGCCAGGCGGGCGCGCGCGTCGCCGGCGAGCCGCTCGATCGCGCCGGCCAGCGCCGGCGCGTCGTCGGGGGCGACGAGGGTCGCGCAGGCCTCGTCGACCTGCTCGGGCACGCCGTCGACGGCGGTCGCGACGACAGGCAGCCCGGCGGCCATCGCCTCGAGCACGACGAGCGGGAACGGGTCGCGGCGCGTCGGCAGGACGAAGACGTCCCACGTCGCGAGCTCGACCGCCGCGTCGGCGGTCGAACCCTTCCAGCGCACGCCGGCGCGCTCGCCGCGCGCCACGACGGCCCGCGCCCAGGCCTCCTCGGCGCCCGGCGCGAGCGGTCCGACGATGCGGAACTCGACGTCGGAGCGGGTGGCGAGCGTCGCCCGCGCCGCGTCGACGAAGACGTCCGAGCCCTTCCGCTCGCAGACCGTGCCGAGCATCCCGACGACGACCTTGCGCTCGCGCCGCGGCGCGCGGCGCGCGGGGCCCGGATCGACGCCGGCCGTGACGATCCCCGTCCGCACGCCCGCGGCGCGCAGCGGTGCCGCGCAGGCCTGCGACACCGCGACGACGCCGTCGACGCGGCCCGCGAGCAGGAGCGCCGCGCGGTTGCGCCGTCCGGCGCCGCCGAGCATCTCGTGGACGTGCAGGAGCGTCGGCCGGCCGCCCGCCCGCGCCGCGAGCGCCTCCGGGATCGTGAGGATCGTGTTCGCGTGGACGAGGTCGGGCTGGGCGCGCGCGAGGAAGCGGCGGAAGGCCTGGAGGTAGCCCGGCACGCTCGCCGTCCGCGCGAGCGGCCCCGGCGGCTCCTGCAGCGCCGCCCAGCTGTAGCGCAGGTCGCGCTGCTCGCCGGCGACGGCGTGGCCGCGCGCCTCGAGCAGGTCGGCGACGGCGCTCGGCCGCGGCGCCCAGAAGCAGAAGCTCCAGCCCTGCGCCTCGAGCGCCGCCAGCGGGCGCAGGACGGCGTTCGTCGCGCCGCCGACGTGGCCCTCGTGCAGGACGATCGCGACGTGGCCGGTCATGCGGGCCGCGCGAAGATCCGGACCGCGAGCACGAGCGGGATCGCGATCGCCAGCGCCGAGCCGAAGACGAGCGACCAGCTGCCGATGAGGCACTGGTAGAGCAGCATGAGGCAGACGACGTAGACGAGCGCGCGCAGCTCACGCCCCGGCAGCGCGCCGGCGCGCGACCGCATCCCGGTGAGCGCGCGCGCGAGGATCCCGAGCAGCAGGCCGCCGAGCAGGATCCCGGGGAAGCCGAAGTCGCGATGCAGCTCGCCGGCGATGCCGACGGGCCGCCCGGCGAGAAAGCGCTCGCCCCAGAGCAGCTTGCGAAACGTGACGTCGGTCGCCTCCGGCTTGGCCGGGTAGACGATGCTCGGGATCTGCCCGAGCACGCCCTGCGCGAGCTCGCCGCCGTAGCGGTAGGGCGCGACCGCGGGGATGAAGTTCGTCTCGGCGAGGAGCTGGTCGAAGACCGGGCTCGCGTTGAGCATCGCCCGCACGTCGACGACGTGGTGCGGGATGTTCGCGATCGCGGCCAGCAGCGGGCGGTCGCGCACGTCCTCGCGCAGCGTGAGGTACGCCGAGGCGAAGACGAGCCCGCAGACGGCGGCGATCGCCATCGTGCGCCCGCGCCAGGGCCGCACGCGCTCGTTCCACGCGAGCACGACGAGCAGCAGCGGGACGAGCACGAGCGTCCGCGAGCCGAGCAGGGCGAAGAAGGCCGCCAGCTGCGCCGCCGCGACGACGAGCAGGACCTGCTCGCGCCGCTGCGCCGGCGGGTGGAAGCAGACCCAGAGCACGAGCGCCGCGGTGTAGAAGTTCAGGAGCACGAGCGAGACGAAGTCGCCGGCGAAGTTGCCCTGCGTCGAGAACCCGGCCAGCGCCCCGCCGGGGCCGCCGATGCGGGCGAAGACGATCGCCTCGCCGCCGAGGCCGACGACGAGCCAGGCGGCGACGACCCAGCGCAGGTCGAGGTCGCCGATCCCGGCGAACAGCCGCGAGGAGCGGACGGCGAGCAGCCGCCCGAAGCGCAGCCGGTAGCCCCAGAGCACGGCGCCGTAGAGGACGACGAGCGCCGCCATCGCCTTCGTCATCGCCGCGTCGAAGCTCCCGACCATCCGCGAGTGCACGAACAGCGAGACCTCCTGGCCGCGGAGGTTGAGGATCGCGTCGACGGGGTCGGCGAACACGTCGTAGGACTGGTGCAGCAGCTCGTCGGCCGACAGCGCGAGCTGCAGCGGGCGGATGACGAAGTACACGAGCGTGATGAGCGCGACGATCCCCAGCGGCGAGAGCAGGTCGCCGGCGCGGCAGACGACGACGAGCGTCGCGAGCGAGGCGGCGCCGAGGACGGCGATCAGGCCCCAGTGCGGGAGCGCGGCGACGGTCGCGCCCGGCAGCGCTGCGACGCCGTAGCCGCAGGCGACGAGGGTCAGCGTCGCGGCGGCCGACAGCGCCGTCGCCCGCAGGCCGCCTGTCCTGGCCGGGCGTTTGGTTGCAGGCTGCGGCGGGACCCTCACTGTGGCGGCAAGCTACGTCGCGCCCGGGTGACGGACGGCAATGCAGTGCAACGCTGAGCCCGCGGGGCCCGATTCCTCCAACTCCTGCGTCGTCGCGCGCTCCACAACGCGATCGCGGCCTACCTTCCCGGCAGCTTGCCGGAGCGCCCGCTGCAACAACCGCCGCCGTCGCCGCCCGCGCGGCTCGACCACCGCACCCGCTCGGACGGCCGCGTCCTCGCGCGCTCGTCGCTGACGGTCGCGGGCCGCCTGGTCTCCAAGCTCTCGATCGTCGCGTTCCTCGTCCTCGCCGCCCGGCTGCTGAGCAAGGAGGAGTACGGCCTGTACTCCTACGTCCTCGTCCTCGCGGGGACGTTCGCGATCCTCGCCGACCCGCAGGTCACGGTCATCGCCGGTCGCGACGTCTCCTCCGGGCGCCACGGCGCCGCCGCGAGCTACTGGACGGCGTTCCCCGTCGTCGTGGCGACGGGCGCCCTCGGCGCGGGCGCGATGCTCGCCTTCGCGCTCGTCGCGCCCGGCCCGGGCGAGACCGTCGCGGTGCTGCTCGTCGCCGCCGGCTATGTCGTCGCCAACCGCGTCGCCGGGCTCGGCCTGGACATGCTGCGCGCGCTCGGGCGCCTCGGGACCGAGGCCGCGGTCGAGACGGCGGGGACGCTCACGCTGATCGCCGCCGCGACGGCCGTCGCCGCCGCCGGCCTCGGCGTCACGGCCGTGCTCGGCGTCTTCCTCGCGCACGCGCTCCTCACGGCGCTCGCCTGCCACCTGCTGCTGCGCGCGGACATCGGCCGCCCGGCCCGCGGCGTCACGAGCCATCGCCGCGAGCTCGTCGCCAGCGGCATCAGGCTCGCGCTGTCGGCGGGCGCGACGGCGATCGCCACGCGCGGGCCGCTGATCGTCCTCGGCGCCGGCGGCTCGGCGGTCGCCGTCGCGACCTTCTCCGCCGGGCTGCGCTTCGCCGACGCGCTCTACATGCTCGCGCTGACCGCCGGGCAGGCGCTGCTGCCGAGCGTCGCGGCGATGCGCGGCAGCGATCCCGCGCGCGCGACGCGCCTCGTGCGCAAGGCGATCGCGCTCGCGACGGTGTCCGGCGCCGCGCTCGCCGCGGCCGTCGCGCCCTTCGGCGCGCAGGTCACGAGCGCCGTCTTCGGGAGCGCCTACGCCTCGTCGGGCCCGCTGACGGCGGCGATGATGGCGAGCGTCCCGTTCATGGGGATGCTCTGGATCTCGTGGTTCGCGCTCTGTGCCTGGCACCGCGAGCGCGACGTCCTGCGCGTCGCCTGCGCCTGCGCGCCCGGCTGCCTGCTCGCCGCGATGCTCGTCATCCCGGGCGCCGGCGCGCGCGGGGCGGCGTGGGTCTACGTCGGGGCGATCGCCGTCCTCGCGCTCGGGACGTACATCACGTTCGAGCGCGCCGTCCGCGACCCGCGCGCCGCCGCGGCGCTCGTGCCGGCATGACTGCGCGCCATTGCTCGACCGTCGTCGCCGTCGACACCGATCGCGAGTCCTCGCGATGAGCAGCGCACGGCCGATCCCGCCGCGCTACGACCGCCACCCGGCGGAGCTCTTCGACGAGGCCGTGCGGGCCAACCTGCGCCCCGGCCTGGACATCCTCGACGTCGGCTCCGGGCGCCGGCCCGCGCTGGACCCGGCCGCGCGGCCGCCCGGCAGCCGCTACGCGGGCCTGGACATCTCCGCCTCCGAGCTCGAGCTCGCGCCGCGCGGGTCCTACAGCGACCACGTCGTCGCCGACATCACCGAACCGGTCCCGGCGCTGCGCGGGCAGTTCGACCTCATCGTGAGCTGGCAGGTCCTCGAGCACGTCCGCGACACCGACCGGGCGCTGCGCAACCTCCACGACTACCTGCGCCCCGGCGGCCGGCTCGTCGCGATCCTCTCCGGCCGCTTCTCGATCTTCGGGATGCTCAACAGCGTCGTGCCGGCCGGCGCCGGCGTCTGGCTCATGGAGCGCCTCCTGCGCCGCCCGCCGGACTCCGTCTTCCCCGCGCACTACGACCGCTGCCACGCGAGCGCGCTCACGCGGGCGCTGAGCGGCTGGGCGGCGGCCGACGTGCGGCCGATCTACCAGGGCGGCTCGTACTTCAACTTCTGCCTGCCGCTGCGCGCGGCGTACTTCGGCTACGAGAACTGGGCCGAGCGGTCCGGCCGCGCGAACCTCGCGACGCACTACCTCATCGTCTCCGAGCGCTGAAGTTGTGCGAGTGGCGCAGCGTTCCCGCAGCCGCGGGGCGCTGTGTTCTTCTCCGCGGCACGGAATGGACCACAGCGAACCGCTCATCGAAGGGACGGATCCCTTCACCTCCGAGGTGGCGATGCCGGCGCCCGGGGGGCCGAGGATCCGACCGCGCGCGACCGCCGAGCGGCAGCTCGCCGCCCCGCCCGTCGTGCCGCAGCGGGCGCCCGCGCTCCTGCGCCTGTTCGACGGCGCGCCCTGGCTCGGGCTGCGGATCCTGTCGGACTTCGTGGTGCTCGCGGCAGCCTGCGCCATCGCCACGCGCATCGACCCCGCTGCGGGGATCGATCCGCTGCTCGCGCTGTTCCCGCCGCTGACGCTCCTGTGCCTGGACTCCGGCGGGCGCTACCGCCAGCGCATGCGCGACGCCGCCCTCGACAGCGCCGGGGCCGGCTTCGGCGCGATCTCGATCAGCGCGATGACGATCTTCGCCCTGCAGGTGCTCACCGGCGCGCAGACACCGGGCGGGCCGGTGCTGGCCTGGACCTGGCTCGTCTCGATCGTCGCCGTGACGTCGGTCGCGATGGCGCTCACGGCGATCCAGCGCAACGCCCGGCGCAGAGGGCTCATCCGGCGCCGGACGCTGATCGTCGGCACGGATCCCACCGGCCTGGAGATGGCCGCCCGCCTGCGGCGCCTGCCGGAGTACGGCCTGGAGCCGATCGGCTTCCTCGACGCGCGGCGCGCCCTGCCCCACCCGCCCGGCGCGCTGCCGCTGCTCGGCCGCCTCGGCGACCTCGCCGAGGTGACGCGGCGCCACGGCGTGAGCCACGTCATCGTCTGCTTCCCGGCGGGCTCGCACCACGACACGCTGACGCTCGTCGCCGGCTGCGACGAGCTCGGCCTCGAGACGACGGTCGTGCCGCGCCTGTCGGCCGCCGTCAACCACCAGACGCGCTTCGAGTACCTCGGCACGCAGCCGCTGCTGAACCTCCGCGCCGTCGACCGCGAGAGCTGGCGCTTCATGGTCAAGCACGTCGTCGACCGGATCGCGGCCGCCGTGCTGCTCGTCGTCCTGGCGCCGCTCATGGGGCTCATCGCGCTGGGGGTCAAGTTCTCCTCGCCCGGGCCGGTCCTCTTCCGCCAGCGCCGCGCGGGGCGCGACGGGCAGCTCTTCGAGCTCCTGAAGTTCCGCACGATGATCGAGCAGGACGACGCCCAGGCCTACGAGCTGTATCCCGAGCTCGCGCCGCGCGGGATCGCCCCCGGCGGCGTCGAGGGGATCGACCGCCGCACGCGCCTGGGCAAGCTCCTGCGCGGCACGTCGCTCGACGAGCTGCCGCAGCTCGTCAACGTCCTGCGCGGCGAGATGAGCCTCATCGGCCCGCGCCCCGAGCGGCCCGAGTTCGCCGAGATGTTCCGCCACGAGATCGAGCGCTACAACGAGCGCCACCGCGTGCGCTCGGGCATCACCGGCTGGGCCCAGGTGCACGGCATGCGCGGCCAGACCCCGCTCGCCGACCGCGTCGAGCTCGACAACTTCTACATCGAGCAGTGGTCGCTGGCGCTGGACCTCAAGATCCTGCTGCTCACCGTGCCGGCGCTGCTCCGCGGGTCCTGACGCGCACCTCGGGGTTCACGCGGGCGACGGCCGCCCGCTTCACCGCGACGACGACCCAGGGCCGCTCGAGGTCCTGCGCGACGAGCTTGCCGGCGGCCTCGAAGCGCACGTCGGCGGTGACGACCGTCTCGCGGCCACGGACGACGACGCTCGCGACGCGGGCGCGGTAGCCGGCGCTCGGCCGGTAGTTCGCCAGGACGACGATGAGGCTGTGGCGGCTGAAGTCCACGCCCTTGACGGCCGCGCGGTCCAGGCCCCACTTGCCGAGGACGCGCGTCGCCTCCCCCCGGCTGCGCAGCACGCGCCCGACGTCGCGCAGCCGCTCGCCCGGGAGGTTCGCGCCACGGCTGCCGGCGATGATCTCGTGGTGGGCGACCTGCCCGCCCGCCGCCGACGCAGCGCCCGCCCCGGCGCCCGCGGCGATGGCGAGCGCGACGAGCAGGACGAGGGACGCGGCGCGCATGAATTCACGCTAGCGCGCGGGCGCCGCGACGACGAGCGCTCGACCTGCCCGAACGGTCAGGCGTGGCGCAACTGCGTCACGACGTCGCCCTGGCGGCGGACGCCGTAGCGGCCGCCGGCCCAGGTGTCGAACTGGCGCTCGACGACGAGCCCGCGCTCGCGCGCGAGGTTCGCGAACAGCGCGGCGCTCATCGGGCTGCGCCAGCCCTTCGGGTCGCGCCGCCCGGTGTGGTGGATGACGGCGATCCCACCGCTGCAGAGGACGCGGCGGATGTCGGCGAGGTAGCTCGCGACGTCCAGCGGGGCGATGTGGACGAACGCGTCGAAGGCCCAGATCGCATCGACGGAGGCCGTCGCGACATCGCGCAGGCCGGTGCCGTCGGTGCAGACGTACGTGACGTTCGGCGGGTCGCCGAGGCGCTCGCGGCAGAGCTCGAGCGTCGTGTCGGTGATGTCGACGAGGATGAGCTCGGCGGCGCGCGCGTGCAGGGCGCCGGTCCAGCGCCCGGCGCCGGGGCCGATCTCGAGGATCGTGCCGCCCCTCGGCATCGTCGGCTCGAGGACGTCGCTGACGAGGCTCGCCTTCCAGGCCTCGGACGCGGTCCACTCCTCGCCGCCGCCCTCCCACTCCCAGCCCGACCAGACCTCGCGGTTCGTCGTCACGGAGTGCTGCGTCCAGCGCCGGTGCGCGGGCCCCATGACGCCGCGGCGCCCCTCGATCGCGAGCATGCGGTCGTCGATGCGCTCC
>DATJEE010000303.1:0-5648 GCA_035496995.1 Solirubrobacteraceae bacterium
CGACGAGCGCCAGCAGGCCGCCGACGGCGATGGAGGCGGGCAGCGCCCAGAGGCCGCCGCCGCCGAGGATCGCGCCCGGGCCGAGCGGGTGCCCCGTCGTGATCAGGCCCTCCGTGAGCTCCTGGCCGACGTAGATCGCCAGCAGCCCGGCGGACGCGACGGCCCACAACGCGCGGGCGCCGTGACCGCGCCCGCGCTCCGCCTCGCCGCTGTGCCACGCCCGTGCCAGCCGCGCGACGAGGCCGCCGAGCGCGAGCGCCAGCGTCAGGACGACCAGCGGCAGGAGCCGGTGCAGGTAGGCGTGTCCCTGCCCGGCGAGGCGGCGCGAGGCATCGGAGCCGAATGCCAGCTCGTAGCGCAGCTGGTGCACGGCGAACGCGCCCGGAGGAAACAGGGCCACGCCCAGCTGCTGTCGGTGTCGCACTCGCATGAACCGCCGCTCGCGTGCGCCGCGGCGCACCACGGCCAATGTAGGCGATCGGCGGGCGGCGGGCGACAGGTCGCCCGGCCCGGTCTACTCGTCGTCGAGCTCGTCGGCCTCGGGCGGGGCGTTCTCGTCGTCGTCGACGAGGTCGTCGCCGGCGTCCAGCGCGCCGGCGCCGGCACCGTGGCGGACCTGGAAGGCCTGCATGAGCTCGTCGCGCACGTGCTCGTCGATCGGTGACTCGTCGGAGATCAGCACCCAGTCGGCGCCCTCGAAGTCCTCGAGGTTGAAGATCTCGGTGTCGACGTCGGGCGAGTCGTCGATGACGACGAGCACCTCCGTCTGCGGGTTGAAGTACGTCCCGGGGCGGTTGACGATGTCCTCGAGGTCGTACTGGCGAGCTTTGGCCATGGTGCTATCTCTATCAGTTCAGGTCGCGCAGCCGCCGCAGGACCTCGCTCTCGACGTCCAGCGGCTCCTTGCCGGCGCGCACCCGCCGGTGGTTGGCGGCGACGACGAGATCGCGGACCTCGTCGCGTAGTCCCGGATCGGCCGCCGGCGAGGCGAGCCGCGCGAGCTCGGCGTCGACGTCGACCGGCGCCTCGCCGCGACGCTCGCGGCGCGCGTTGCGGGCCCCGACCATCTGGCGGATCTCCTCGTCGCGCTCGGCGTCGGCGCCCGGCTGCGCCCCCGCCGGCCCGGCGTCGCTGTCGTGCGTCAGCCCGCCGCCGCCGATCTCGCGGTAGCTGCGCCCGGTGCCCGCGAGCGTGATGAGCGCGATGACCGCGCCGACCACCGCGACGACGATGACGACGGTCCCGAAGGCGTCCTCCACAACCCCATGATGGCACCGTCGCGGCCGGTCGCTTGGACACCTGTCGCAGCGCGGTTCAGTTTCGGTGTGACCTCCGCTACGCTCCCGGGTATAGACATTGACTGACCAGTCAATCTAACGCCGAACTTCCCCTTTCTCAGGAGCCAACCATGGTCGATTTCACGCTCACAGACGAGCAGAAAAGCCTTCGTGAGCTTGCTCACGACTTCGCCGCCAAGGAGATCCGCCCGGTCGCCTGGGAGCTCGACAAGGACGGCAGCTGGCCCCAGGCGATCATCGACAAGGCCCACGAGGTCGGGCTGATGAACACGCACATCCCCGAGGAGTACGGCGGACCGGGCCTGAACTACCTCGACGGCTGCATCATCGAGGAGGAGCTGTCGTGGGGCTGCTCGGGCGTCCAGACGTCGCTCGGCGCCAACGGCCTCGCCTCCGCGCCCGTCATGCTCGGCGGCTCCGAGGAGGTCAAGCGCGAGTTCGCCGAGGACCTCGTCGCCTCGCCGAAGCTCGCCTCCTTCTGCCTCACCGAGCCCGACGCCGGCTCCGACGTCAGCGGCATGCGCACGCGCGCCGTCCGCAAGGGCGACAAGTACGTCATCAACGGCTCGAAGTGCTTCATCACGAACGGCAGCTACGCGGACTGGTTCGTCGTCTACGCCAAGACCGACCCGGAGGCCGGCCACCGCGGCATCTCCGCCTTCCTCGTCCGCAAGGACGACACGGTCATCGTGGACAAGAAGGAGGACAAGATGGGCCAGCGGGCATCGAACACCGCGACCATCACCTTCAACGAGACCGAGGTCGACGCGCGCTACCTCCTCGGCGAGGAGAACAAGGGCTTCAAGCTCGCGATGATGGTCCTCGACCGCACGCGCCCCGGCGTCGCCGCGATGGCGACGGGCATCTCGCGCGCGGCCTTCGAGTTCGCCACGACGTACTCCAAGGAGCGCGTCCAGTTCGGCGTGCCGATCGCGATGCACCAGGCGATCCAGTTCATGATCGCCGACATGGCGACGAAGGTGCACCTCTCGCGCCTGGCGACGTGGAACAGCGCCGTCCTGCTCGACCAGGGCCGCCGCAACACGCTGGAGTCCTCGCACGCCAAGCGCTTCGCCGCCGACTCCGCGATGGAGGTCGCCACCGACGCCGTCCAGGTCTACGGCGGCTACGGCTTCATCAAGGACTACCCGGTCGAGAAGCTCATGCGCGACGCGAAGATCATGCAGCTGTACGAAGGCACGTCGCAGATCCAGCGCCTGGTCATCGCCCGCGAGACGCTGCTGCCGCGGCGGATCGAGGAGCCGGCCACCGCGACCGCATGAAGCGGACGGAGCCGGCCGGTCTCGCACGATGACGCGCCCGACGACCGTCGCGGATGCGGCACCGCCACCGATTCCCCGTACGACCAGTACGAAGAATCGGTGTCGTCACCGCCCCGCTCGGTCCTCGGACGCGTCAACGCACGACACCGACCGGCTCCGTCCGCCGGTGCCGATCGCCCCGCTCGCCGCTGCCACGAGCCGCGGCGGGCATACTCCGGGCGATGGCCCCGCGCCGAGTCTCGACCGAGGCGGCCGTCGCCGAGACGGCCGCCCGCAGCGACGTCCGCGCCGCCGCGGGGGCGCCGTCCGCGGCCGCAGCCGGTGGGGCGGCGGGGGCGGGGGGCGGGGCGGGCGGGCCGGGATCATCCGACCCGCTGCTCGCCGGCCTGCGCAAGGCGGGCCTGCTGCGGCTGCTCGTCCTGCATCTGCTCGGCCAGTCGCCGTCCTACGGCAACCAGCTGATGGAGCGCGTGGGCGAGCTGACGGGCGGCATCGTCGCAGTGAACCCGAACACGATGTACCCGCTGCTGCGCGCGCTGGAGACCGCCGGCCTCGCCGCGGGCGAGTGGGAGCACCCCGAGCGCCGCTCGCGGCGCTTCTACCGCCTGACGCCGGACGGCGCCGCCGAGCGCGACCGGCTGCGCTCGGAGATCGGCCCGCGCCTCGACGACCTCGCGGCCGCCGTGGACCTCATCCGCGGCGAGCTGCTGGGCTGATGCGCACGATCGTCGCGCGGCGCGTGCTCCCGGGTGCGGTCGTCGCCGAGGCCGAGACGCTCTGGCACGACCTGCGCCGCTGGCCGGGCTTCGTCGACGGCTTCGCGACCGTCGGGCGCCTCGAGGGCGACTGGCCGCAGCCGGGCGCCCGCCTGCTGTGGGACTCGCGCCCCGGTGGGCGCGGTCGCGTCGCCGAGCGCGTGCTCGCCTACGAGCCCGGCGCGTCGCACAGCGTGCGCGTCGAGGATCCCAAGCTGCACGGCACCCAGACCGTCCGCTTCGCGCCGCTGGGCTCGAGCTGCGAGATGTCGCTCGAGCTCTCCTACGAGCTCAAGCGACCGGGGTTCGGCGGCGTCGTCACCGACGTCTTCTTCGTCCGTCACGCGCTACGGGAGTCGCTGCGGCGCACCCTGGAGCGCTTCGCGATCGAGCTGCAGGCCGATCGCGACCTCATCTGACTTCAAACAAGGAGCAACCAGCGTGTTCGTGTTCAAGGCCGCGGTCGTCGGAGCAGGAACGATGGGCGGCGAGATCGCCCAGGTCATCGCCTCGGCCGGCATCCCGGTCGTCCTGAAGGACGTCAAGCAGGAGTTCGTCGACCTCGGCCTGAAGAAGGCCGGCGAGGTCACCCGCGCCCAGCTCGGCGGGCTCGTCCACAAGCAGAAGATCACCCAGGAGCAGGCCGACGCGCAGGCCGAGGCGATCCTCGGCCGGATCACCGGGACGACGGAGTACGACGGCTTCGGCGACGTCGACTTCGTCATCGAGGCCGTGCCGGAGCGCATGGCGATCAAGCAGGCCGTGCTCGCCGACCTCGACGCCGTGATCCCGGGCCACGCGATCATCGCCTCCAACACGTCGGCGCTGTCGATCACCGAGATGGGCGAGGCGACGAGCCGCCCCGACAAGATCGTCGGCTTCCACTTCTTCTACCCGGCGTCGATGATGCGCCTCGTCGAGATCGTCGAGGGCGCCGACACGTCCCCCGAGACGATGCAGACGGCGACGACGTTCGCCCAGACGATCCGCAAGATGCCGATCGCCTGCGGCGAGGAGCCGGGCTTCGTCGTCAACCGCATCCTCATGTCCTCGATCAGCGAGGTCTGGCGCTTCCAGGAGTCAAACGGCCTGTCGATCAAGGCGATCGACGACGCGGTCGGCATGGCGCGGATCGCGCCGATGGGGCCGTTCTTCCTCTCCGACCTGCTCGGCCTGGACACCGTCAACCACGTCGCCGAGCACATGCTCGCCTCCTACGGCGACAGCTTCTACGTCCACAGCGGCATGCAGGCGCTCGTCGCGGCCGGGGAGCTCGGCGCCAAGACCGGCGGCAAGGGCTTCTACGAGAACGGGCAGCCGCGCAGCGACGGCGAGACGGAGTTCGACCACGACGAGCTCGCGCAGCGCTTCGTCCTGAAGGCCTTCGTCGAAGCCTGCCTCGTGCTCGAGGAGGGCATGGCGACGATCCGCGACATCGACCTCGGCATGATGGCCGGCGCCGGGCTGATCCCGCCGCCGTTCGCGCGCGCCGACCAGACCGGCCTCGACAACGTGCTCGCCGCGCTCGAGCGCGCCGAGGGCGAGTGGGGCGAGCGCTACGCGCCGCCGCTCATCCTGCGCCGGCTCGTCGCGCAGGGGCGTCTCGGCGCGAAGTCCGGCCAGGGCTTCTTCGCCTACAAGCGCCCTGACGACGGCTTCGAACAGGGCGAGGCCGTCCAGCTCGAGACCCGCGGCGCGACGGCGATCGCCTGGCTCGACAACCCGCCGGCGAACTCGCTGTCGCCGCAGGTCATCTCCGAGCTCGGGCGCATCTGGGACCACGTCGACGCCGACGACGCGATCCGCGCGCTCGTCATCGCGTCGGCCAACCCGATGCTCTTCTGCGCGGGGGCCGACATCAAGGCCTTCACGAAGATGGACCCCGAGGCCGGGATCGCGATGCTGCGCGACGCCCACGCGCTGCTGCGGCGGATGGAGAGCTCGTCGACGGTGACGATCGCCGCGGTCAACGCCGTCGCGTTCGGCGGCGGCTGCGAGCTGGCGATGGGCTGCGACGTGCGCATCGCCGCGCAGTCGGCGAGCTTCGGCCAGCCGGAGATCAACCTCGGGATCATCCCGGGCTTCGGCGGCACCCAGCGCCTGCCGCGGCTCGTCGGCACGGCCCGCGCGCTCGAGCTCAACCTCACCGGCGATCCGATCTCGGGCGCCGGGGCGTTCGAGATCGGGCTCGTCAACCGCGTCGTCCCCGACCACGAGCTGCTCGACGAGGCGCTCGCCTGGGCGCGCAAGCTCGGCGGGCAGGCGCCGCTCGCCGTCGGCGCGATCAAGCGCACGACCGCGGGCGACGCCGA
>DATJEE010000304.1:0-4162 GCA_035496995.1 Solirubrobacteraceae bacterium
GCCGTCCAGCTTGTGACCGTCCTCGCGCTTGACGGCATGATCCGCGTCCATCTGTTCGTGGGCGTCGTGCTGCTCGGCCCCGTGGCGCTCAAGCTCGGCGCCACCGGCTATCGATTCCTCCGCTACTACACGGGCGCCCGCGAATATCGCGAGAAGGGCCCGCCACCGACACTGCTGCGCGCGATCGCCCCGCTGTTCGTCACGGCCACCGTCGGCCTGTTCGCCACCGGTGTGATCATGCTCATCGACGGGCAGAGCGAGGGAGCGATCGGCGGCCTGCACGTGGCCAGCTTCTGGGCGTGGATCGGGTGCTTCGCCGTCCACGTCGCGTTCAACGGCCGGGAGGTGCTCCGCAACCTCCAGGCGGAGTGGTACAGGCGGGCGCGGACGCGCATCGCCGGCGCCGAGGTTCGTGCCGTGCTCGTGCTCGCCTCGATCCTCGGTGGCGTCCTGCTCGCGCTCGCGCTGGCGTCGAAGATCACCGGCTACGAGATGGGCGACTGAGCGGTGCGGTATGACGGGGGCGAACGCCCGCCGACACGAGCTACTCCGCCCGGAACACCTCGATCTTCTGCTGGAAGAACGCGCGGTGGCCGCGGCTCCACCAGAGCATCAGCGCCGCCCCCAGCACCATGAACCCGATGCCGATGATCAGCGGCGGGCCGACGCCGAACCAGGAGTCGCCCGACTCCGAGTTCGCGGGGTCGGAGAGGTCGATGATCGACTTCACGAGGACCCACGTGAGGATCGCGCCGCCGACAAACGGGGCGATGACGGCGAACAGCATGCCCTTGACGGACTTCAGGCCCTCGCGGCGGTAGTACAGCGCGCAGGCGAAGCCCGTGAGCCCGTAGTAGAAGGCGATCATCAGGCCGAGCGCCGCGATCGAGTCGAAGAGGATGTTCTCGCTGACGATCGTCAGGCCGACGTACCACGCGATCGACAGCCCGCCGAAGAGGATCGTCGAGAAGTGCGGCGTCTGATAGCGCTCGTGCACGACGCCGAGCCGTTCGGGCAGCGCGCCCGCGCGCGCCATCGACAGCGTCGTGCGCGCGGTCGGGAGGATCGTCGTCTGCGTCGAGGCGGCGGCCGACGTCAGCACGGCGATGATGAGGAGCTTGCCGAAGGTGCCGCCGAGGACGTCGTTGCCGATGACCGACAGCACGTCGTCCTGGTCGGCGAGCTCCTTCGTCCCCGCGAACGCGAGCGCGGCGGTCGCGACGAGCAGGTAGATGCCGACGAGCAGGATCGTCGATGCGATCGCCGACTTGCCCGGCGCCTCGGTCGGGTCCTCGGTCTCCTCGTTGGCGCTCACGGCGCTGTCCCAGCCCCAGTAGATGAACACCGCCAGCAACACGCCGGCCGTCAGCGCCGCCGTCCCGCCGTCGATCGCAAACGGCGAGAACCACGACAGCGCGGGGTGCTCGGCCGCCGCCGACGCGTCGCCGGCGTAGACGCGGATCAGCGCGACGACGGAGAAGATGACGAGCGTCGCGACCTCGGCGCCGAGCAGGTACCACTGCGTCCGCGCCGACAGCTCGATCCCGATGACGGTGATCGCCGTCATGACCGCGATCCAGGCGACGCCGACGAGCGTCACGGCGAAGGTCGAGCTCGCGGCGGCGTCCCAGCCGAAGAGCTTGAACGAGTACAGCCCGGCGATCTGGGCGAGGTTCGCCATGACGACGACGTCGGCGACGATGATCGCCCACCCGCCGAGCCAGCCGGCCCACGGTCCCATCGCCTTGGCGACCCACGAGAACGTCGTGCCGCAGTCGGGGTACGTGCGGTTCATGTAGAGGTAGGCGCTCGCGATGCAGAGCATCGGGATGAACGCGACCCAGAGGACCGCCGGCGACTGGAAGCCGACCGCGGCGACGATCAGCCCGAGCGTCGCGGCGAGGCTGTAGCCGGGGGCCGTCGAGGCGACGCCGATGACGATGCTCGAGATGACGCCGATGGCGCCCTTGCGCAGCCCCTTGTCGACGACATGGCTGCCGGCGCCGGGCGCCGGCGTGGACAGGGGCGGGTTGACGACGGCACCGGCCATGGCTCTCTCCTTGTCTGGCGGCCTCCGGGGCGAGACGCTACGCGCCACCGGCGACCGCGACAAGAGTCGCACTGCCAAATGGAGCGTCGCCTCGTTGGACAAGATGTACAACGCCCAGCGGACATATGTGCCCGTAAACCCTCTTGAGGGTCACTGCTCGCAGCGATACCGTTGTCCGAAGCGGACAGCGACGAGGGCGCCCCACCGCGTGCGCAACGAGAGGAGCGAGATGCCCACCGATCTGACCGAGCGAGAGATCGAGTCCACGAGCCTGCAGGCGGTGGCCCGGCGCCACCTCTGGATGCACTTCACGCGGATGGGCGCCTACGGCCCGGATGCCGAGATCCCGATCATCGTCCGCGGCGAGGGCTGCTACGTCTACGACGAGCACGGCCGGCGCTACCTCGACGGCCTGTCGGCGCTCTTCTGCGTCAACAGCGGCCACGGCCGCCCCGAGCTCGCCGACGCGGCCGCCGCGCAGATGCGCGAGCTCGACTTCTTCACGAACTGGAGCTACGCGCACCCCCGCGCGATCGAGCTCGCCGAGCGGATCGCCGGGCTCGCGCCGGAGGGCCTCGAGCGCGTCTTCTTCACCTCGGGCGGCTCGGAGGCCGTCGAGTCGGCGTGGAAGGTCTCGCGCGCGTGGCATCGCCTCCACGGCCGCCAGCACCGCACGAAGCTCATCGCCCGCGACCTCGCCTACCACGGCACCTCGCTCGGCGCGCTCGCGGCGACCGGCCTGGAGGGCCTCAAGACACCGTTCGAGCCCGTCGCCCCCGGCGCCTGCCACGTGCCGAACACGAACTCCTTCCGCCAGCCCGCCGACCGCGACCCGCTCTGGATGGCCGACGCGATCGAGGAGCGGATCATCGCCGAGGGCCCCGACACCGTCGCCGCCGTCATCCTCGAGCCGGTCCAGAACGCCGGTGGCTGCTTCACCCCGCCCGACGGCTACTTCCAGCGCGTCCGCGAGATCTGCGACCGCCACGGCGCGCTGCTGATCTCCGACGAGGTCATCTGCTCCTGGGGGCGCCTCGGCCACTACTTCGGCTGCGACCGATTCGCTTACACGCCGGACATCATCACGACGGCCAAGGGCCTGACCTCGGCGGCCCAGCCGATGGGCGCGATGATCGTCGGCGAGCACGTCGCAGCCCCGTTCATGGTCGGCAACGAGTCCTTCGTCCACGGCTTCACGTTCGGCGGCCACCCGGTCGCCGCCGCCGTCGCCCTGGCGAACATCGACCTCATGGAGCGCGAGGACCTCTGCGGCCACGTCCGCGCGAACGAGGGCGCCTTCCGGGCGATGCTCGAGAGCCTGCGCGACATCCAGATCGTCGGCGACGTCCGCGGCGCGGGCTACTTCCAGGCGATCGAGCTCGTCAAGGACCGCGAGACGCAGCAGGGCTTCGACCACGAGGAGTCCGAGGAGCTCCTGCGCGGCTTCCTCTCCGGCGAGCTGTTTCGCCGCGGCCTCATCTGCCGCGCCGACGACCGCGGCGACCCCGTCATCCAGCTCGCGCCGCCGCTCATCTGCGGGCCCGAGCAGTTCGAGGAGATGGAGGCGATCCTGCGCGCCGTCCTGACCGAGGCCTCGGCGCGCGTCGCCAAGCGGTAGCGGTCGCTGATGCTCACCGTCGAGCGCCTGTTGTCGGAGGTCGGCCTGAAGCTCGCGACCGGGCACGCGGCCGCCGGCACCGCGGTGCGCTGGGTCCACAGCACCGAGCTGCCGGACCCGACGCCGTGGCTCACCGGCGGCGAGCTGGTCCTGACGACCGGCAGCCAGCTCGACAGCGCCGAGCGCCAGCGCGAATACGTCGAGCGGCTCGTCGCCCACGGCATCGCGGGCGTCGGGCTCGGCGTCGGCTTCGAGCATTCCGAGCTGCCTCACGCGCTGTGCGCCGCGGCCGAGGAGCACGCGCTGCCGATCTTCGAGGTCCCCTACGAGGTGCCGTTCATCGCGATCACCGAGCGCGCCTTCTCGCATCTCGTCAGCGAGCAGTACGAGGCGCTGCGGCGCAGCACGGCGATCCAGGGCCGCCTCGAGCGGCTCGTCCTCGAGGAGCGCGGGCTCGGCGAGGTCATGCGGATGGTCGCGGAGGCGATCGGCGG
>DATJEE010000305.1:0-6461 GCA_035496995.1 Solirubrobacteraceae bacterium
GGCGTCGCGCAGCTCCTCGAAGCGCGGCACGAGGTCGAGCGTCTGCGGATCGAGGACCGCGAACTCCTCCTCCAGCCCGACCGTCAGGTCCTGGGAGGACGCGAAGATCTCCTCGGTTCTGTCGAGATCGATGGGCATGGCGAGCGCTGCCGCAGGCGGCTACGTCAGATAGAAGTACAGCGCGTACAGCAGGTCGACCGCCGGCGAGGACGTGTGGACGGTCACCTCCGGCGGCACCTGGAGCAACGCCTCGGAGTAGTTGAAGATGATCTTCACGCCGGCGCGCACGAGCTCGTCGGCGATCGGCTGGGCCGCGGCGGTCGGGACGGCGAGCACGCCGACGACGATGTCCTCGTCCTCGACCATCGCCATGAGCTCGGAGCTGTGGCGCACCGTCGTCGGGCCGACGACCTGCCCGACCTTGCGCTTGTCGTTGTCGAAGATCGCGACGACGCGGAAGCCGTGGTCGGCGAAGATGTCCGACGAGGCGATCGCCTGCCCGAGGTGGCCGGCGCCGAAGAGCGCGATGTTGTGCTGGCCGGAGGTCCGCAGGATCTTGCGGATCTGTGAGACGAGCGCGTCGACGTTGTAGCCGACGCCGCGCTTGCCGAACTTCCCGAAGCCGGAGAAGTCACGGCGGATCTGCGTCGGGTTGACGTGCGTGTAGTCGCTCAGCTCGCGGGAGGAGATCGTCTCCTTGCCCATCTTCTTGGCCTGCGTCAGCACCTGGAGGTAGCGCGACAGGCGCGCGGCCACACCCAGTGACAGGCGCTCACCCCCGCCGATCGCGCCATCACGCGGGACCGCCGAGTCGGTTTGGGGCACTACTCGCTCGCCGGTCGTCATCGGCGACTCACTCTATCCAGAAGCTTCCGCAGTGCGGGTTCGTCCACGTGGAAGTCGAAGAGCTCGCGGCCGTCGAGCGCGACGACGGGGATGCGCTCGAGGTAGGCGGCGTGCAGCGCGTCGTCGGTCGTGATGTCGACCTCGGCGAACGGCTCGCCGATCCGTTCCAGGACGACGCGGGCGTCGTCGCAGAGGTGACACCCGGGGCGCCCGTAGAGCACGAGGCGCGGCGTCATGCGAGCGCGCGCTGGCCCGAGGCGTAGGCGTCGAGCGCGAGGTAGGCCGGGAACGGCTGCGCCGGCACCCAGCGCGCCGCCGAGGCGATCATCGCGGCGTTGTCCGTGCACAGCGCGCGCGGCGGCACGCGCAGCGCGGCGCCGAGCGACGCCAGGCGCTCGCGCAGCGGGCCGTTCGCCGCGACGCCGCCGCCGATCGCGAGGCGATCGAGGCCGGTCTGCTCGAGCGCCAGCTCGCAGCGCTCGGCGAGCGCCGTGACGATCGCCTCCTGGTAGGCGGCGGCGAGGTCGGGGGCGCGGGCGGCGGCCTCCTCGGCGGAGAGGTCGCGCAGGCGGTACAGCAGCGACGTCTTGACCCCCGCGAACGAGAAGTCCAGGCCGGGCAGGTTGCGGGCGACGGGAAACGCGAACGCCGCGGGATCGCCGTCGCGGGCGAGGCGCTCGAGCGCGGGGCCGCCGGGGAACGGCAGCCCGAGCATCCGCGCGCCCTTGTCGAAGGCCTCGCCGGCGGCGTCATCGAGCGTGCGCCCGAGGACGGTGAAGGTCGCGTGGTCGTCGACGCGTGCGAGCAGCGTGTGCCCGCCGCTGGCGATGAGGCAGGCGAACGGCGGCTCGAGCGGCTCCTCGTCGCCGAAGCGCAGGAAGTTCGCCGCCACGTGGCCCTGGAGGTGGTCGACCGGCGCCAGCGGCAGGCCGCGGGCGGCCGCCAGTCCCTTCGCCGTCGCGACGCCGACGAGCAGCGCGCCGACGAGGCCCGGCCCCTGCGTCACCGCGACGAGGTCGATGTCGTCGAGCGTCGCCTCGGCGCGCCGCAGCGCGTCGTCGACGGCGGCGTTGGCGAGCTCGAGGTGATGGCGCGAGGCGATCTCCGGCACGACGCCGCCGTAGGCGTCGTGGATGCCCTGCGAGGAGATGACGTTCGCGCGCACGTCGCCGTCACCGGTGACGACCGCGGCGCAGGTGTCGTCGCAGCTCGTCTCGAGGCCGAGGATGAGCATCAGTGGTCGTCCCCGTGGATACGGGCCGTGTCCAGGGGGTCGCCGGCGCCGTCCGGCAAGGACGCAGGAAGGAAGGTGTGCCTCTGGCACATCGACGACCGAGGACGCCGCCGGGCGGTGATCAGCGGCCGCCTGGGCCGGCGCGTACTCGCGGGGCCGACCACTAGGCGGGCGACGCGTTGGGCACGTCGTCGAAGCTCCCCTGCAGCGTCGACTGCGTGCGCCACATGACGACGGCGTCCTCGCCGTTGTCCTGGTAGTAGCGCCGGCGCCGGCCCGCCGCGCGGAAGCCGTAGCGCTCGTAGAGCTCGATCGCGGCGACGTTGGACTCGCGGACCTCCAGCGTGAAGCGCGCCGTCTGCGAGTCGATGCGCCGGAAGAGGTCGAGCAGCATCGCCGTGGCGATCCCCGCGCGGCGGTGCTCGGGGTCGACGGCGACGTTCATGATGTGCCAGACCGTGTCGTAGCGCGAGCACACGAGGTAGCCGAGCATCTCGCCGCCGCGCAGCGCCGCGAGGCACACGCCGGCCGGCTTGGACAGCTCGAGGACGAACATCGCCATCGACCACGGCGTCGGGAAGGCGCGCCGCTCGATCGCGATGAGCTGTGGCAGGTCGGCGTACGTGAGGCGGCGGATCTCGAGCGCGTCAGGGGTCATGTCGTGCGGGGGCGGGAGCGGGCGGCGTCGGGCGGGCGCAGATAGTCGGGGACGACGAGGTCGCGCGCGCCGGCCTGCGGGGCCTCGAGCGCGAGCCTGCAGATCGTCCCCGCGCGGACGCCGTGGTGCGGCGATCGGTCGGGCTCGACCATGCATCCGGCGCCTTCCAGGTCAGACCGAAAGCGTATCGCGCCGTCACCGACCGCCAGCCACGCCTCCCCGCCCGCGCGCAGGCGCTCGGCGAGCGCCCCCGGGGCCAGCGCGAGCGGGTCGAGCACCTGCCGGCCGTCGCGCCAGCCGGCCGCGAAGACCTCCGACCGGCGGGCGTCGATGACCGCCAGCACGCCGGCCCCGGCGGGGGCCGCGTCCCGCGCCGCGACGGCGAGCGCCCGCAGCGTCGACACGCCGACGAGCTCGGCGCCCGTCGCCTGGGCGAGCGCGCGCGCCGTCGCGACGCCGATGCGCAGCCCGGTGAAGCCGCCCGGGCCGAGGCCGACGGCGATCCGGCCGACGTCGGCGAACGCGACGCCGGCGTCCCCGAGGACGTCCTGCGCGAGCGCCAGCAGCTGGGCCGCGTGGCCCGGGCGCTCGCCGGGGGCGGGCTCGTGGCGGCGCTCGCGGACGTCGCCGGGCGCGCTGTCGTCGAGCAGGCCGACCGTCGTCGCCGCCGTCGCGGTATCGAAGCCGAGCACGAGCATCAGCGATCGAACTCGATCGACACGCCGCGGGTGTCGCCGCCGCGGTGCTCCAGGCGCACGCGCGCCGCGACGCGCTCGGGCTCAAGGCCGACGGGAGCGCCGACCTCGGGCCACTCGACGAACGCGATCCGGTCGGCGGCGAGCTCGTCGGCGAGCAGCGCGGGGTCCTCGGCGTCGAGGTCGCCGAGGCGGTAGAGGTCGAGGTGGGAGATCGGGACGTCGCCGTCGTAGCGGCGGGCGATCGTGAAGCTCGGGCTCGTGACGGGGCCGGTCACGCCGAGGGCCCGGCAGGCACCGCGCACGAACGTCGTCTTGCCGGCCCCGAGGTCGCCGGACACCAGCACGATGTCGCCGGGCGCCAGGCGCCGCGCCAGCTCGGCCGCGATCGCCTCGGTCTGGGCCGCGGATGCGCTGCTAGTAGAGCTCGGCATCGGCGGTACGGAGCCGGAGCCCCACGCCGATGAGCGTCAGCGCGATGCCGCAGGCAAACAGCAGGCGCGGGTCGCTGCCGGTGTTCGGAAGGCTGCTTGCGGCGGTCGTCGCACTGCTCGCCTTGGGGCCGGCGAGCGGCACCGGCGGGGTGTTCGAGACGTCCGCCCCGCCCCGTGGGATGGTCGTCGTCTGGGCGGCCGCGGCGGCGGGAACGCCAAGGACCGCGGCCACGATCAGGGCTGCGATTCGGCGCGAGATCGGCACGTGGGGCACTCTAGTCGGTGGCGCGGCCGGTGGACTGTTGCCGCCGGGACCACTACCGTCGCCCCGGTGCTGACCGATGCCCAGGCCCAGCGTCTGCACGCCTGTGCGCGCGTGCTCAGCCCGCCCGCGAGGATCGTCATGACCGGGAACGTCGCCCCCGAGGCGGTCGCCGCCGTGCGCGCCGGCGCGCTCGACGGCGTCGAGGTGGAGGTCCTGCAGGCGAACGAGATCAGCGCCGTCGACGGCTCGATCGACGTGCTCTTCATCGGTCCGGCGAGCCCCTACAGCGCGGCCGTCGAGCTGTTTCAGACCTGGCCGGGCCGGGTCGTCCCGGGGGGCTCGCTGTTCGTCCACGGCGCGTTCGCGCTGCCGCCGCTGACCGCGGGGCTGCTGCGGACGATCGGCGGGTCGCGCGGCTGGCGGTACTTCGATCGCGAGGGCGCGCTCGCCGAATACGTCCGCGCCGACCTCAGCCATGGGGAGCGCGTGCTCGACGCGATCGCGCAGGCCGCGCAGCTGCCGTGGTTCGCCCGCGGCCTCGCCCGCCGGCGCTTCGCGCGCTTCAGATCCCCGTAAGGACCCGTGGCTAGATTGGTCCTCATGGAGAAGACCGACATCAGCACCCCGATCACGAAGTCCGACGAGGAGTGGCGCGCCTCGCTGACCCCGGAGCAGTACCAGGTCCTGCGCAAGGCGGGCACCGAGCGCGCCTTCACCGGGCCCTACGTCAACGAGAAGACGCCCGGCATGTACCACTGCGCCGGCTGCGGCGCCCCGCTGTTCGCCTCCGACGCGAAGTTCGACTCCGGCACCGGCTGGCCGAGCTTCACCGATCCCGCCGTCGCCGACGCCGTCGAGCTGCACACCGACCGCAGCTACGGCATGACGCGCACGGAGGTCGTCTGCAAGCGCTGCGGCGGCCACCTCGGCCACGTCTTCCCCGACGGGCCGGGCGCGAGCGGCGAGCGCTACTGCATCAACGGCTGCGCGCTGACGCTCGAGCCGAAGGGCGAGTAGTCAGAACAGGCCGAGCTGCTCGGCGCCGGGCTCGGGCTGCGGGCCGGGTGCAGCGTCCGGCTCGGGCGCCGCGGGCTCGGGCGCCGCGGGCTCGGGCTCGGGGTCAGGCTGCGCCGGCGCGACGGGCTCGGGCTGCTCGGGCAGCGGGAGCGCCAGCAGCTCCGGCAGCCGGGCGAAGTCCGCGCGCAGCGTGTCCATGAGCGAGCGCGTGTAGAGCGCCGCCGCCGGGTGAAAGAGCGGATACAGCCGCACCGCCCGGCGCCCGACGACGCGGATCTCGGCCTGGCCGTGCAGGCGCGAGATGCCGGTCGGATCGCCGCGCAGGAGCTTGGTCGCGAAGTTGCCGAGCGTGCAGATGACGCGCGGCTCGATCAGCTCGACCTGGCGCATGAGGTAGTCCTGGCAGTTCTCGATCTCCGCGGGCAGCGGATCGCGGTTGCCGGGAGGCCGGCACTTCAGGACGTTGCAGATGAACACATCCGTTCGCTTGAGCCCGACGCCCCCCAGGAGCTCCTCGAGCTGCTTGCCGGCCGCGCCGACGAACGGGACCCCCTGCTCGTCCTCGCGCGCGCCCGGCGCCTCGCCGACGAACATCAGGTCGGCGTCGGCGTTGCCGGACCCGAAGACGACCTGCGTGCGCGTCTGCGCGAGCTCCGGGCAGCGCGTACAGGCGCGGGCCTCCGCGTAGACGGCCTTGAGCTCCTCGCGACGCTCAGCGCTCGTTGGCACGGCCGCATCGTAGTCCCGACCACGATTGGCTATCGTCCACGGTGCAGGACACAGCAGACGCGACCGGTACCCCGTACCTACGAGGACTGGACCGATATGACGGCCACGCAGACCCCCAGCTCCAGGCGCGCTGAGGCGCGCATTCCCGACCGCATCGCGATCGTCGGCGCCGGTCGGCTCGGCGGCGCCCTCGCAGCGGCGCTCGGCGGCGCGGGCCTGCCCGTCGAGGGGCCCCTCGGCCGCGACGAGGCGCCCTCGCGCGCGGCCCGCACGGTCCTGCTCTGCGTCCCCGACACCCAGATCGAGACCGCCGCGGCGGCGCTCCCCGCCGGCCTGCTCGTCGGCCACTGCTCGGCCGCGACGACGCTCGCGGCGCTGGCGCCGCACGAGGCCTTCTCGCTGCATCCGCTCATGACCGTCACCGCGGCGGGCGCGCGGTTCGCCGGTGCGACCGCGGTGATCGCCGGGACGAGCGCGCGCGCCCTGCGCGCGGCCGGGTCGCTCGCCGACGCGCTCGGCATGCGCGCGCTGCAGATCGACGACGGCGATCGCGCCGCCTACCACGCGGCGGCCGCGGTCGCGT
>DATJEE010000306.1:0-10135 GCA_035496995.1 Solirubrobacteraceae bacterium
CACTTCGCCTGCGTGATCCCGCCGATGGTCAGCAACACGCCATGGCTGCGCGTCAAGGCGGTCAAGCGGCTGCACTACCGCGACTTCCCGGAGGATCTACGGCCGTCCGAGCGCGCCGTCGCCCTGGCCCACGTCGGCGGCACGCTCGTGGAGTTCGTGACACCGCTCGTGCTGCTGTTCTCGCACGATCACACCGTCGCGGTCGCGGGCGTCGTCGCGATGCTCGTCTTCCACGCGTTCATCATCTCGACGTTCCCCCTGGCGGTCCCGCTGGAATGGAACGCGCTGTTCATGTACCTCGCGGCGTTCCTGTTCCTCGGCTATCCCAACGCCGACGGGTACGGCCTGGGGGACATGGATCCGGCGCTGCTGGCGCTGACCGCCGGCGGGCTGCTGTTCTTCCCGGTGCTCGGCAACCTGCGTCCGGACCTCGTGTCGTTCTTGCCCTCGATGCGCCAGTACGCGGGCAACTGGGCGACCAGCATGTGGGCCCTGGCGCCCGGAGCAGAGGACAAGATCGACGAGCACATCGTCAAGTCCGCGAAGGTCCAGAAGGTCCAGCTCCTCGCGATGTACGCCGAGGGCGAAACGGAGATCGTGATGCAGCAGATCCTCGGCTGGCGCGCGATGCACAGCCAGGGCCGCGGCCTGAACTCCGTGATGCTCAACGTGCTCGGCGACGACGTCGACACCTACACGCTGCGCGAGGGCGAGTTCTGCGCCAACGCGATCGTCGGCTTCAACTTCGGCGACGGCCACCTCCACGACCGCCGCATGATCGAGGCCGTCCAGGCGCGCTGCCGCTTCGCGCCCGGCGAGCTGATCGTCGTCTGGGCGGAGTCCGAGGCGCTCGGCTCCGGCCGCCAGGACTACCTCGTCATCGATGCCGCGGTGGGCGTCGTCGAGCGCGGGAGCTGGGCGGTCAAGGACGCCGTGCGCGAGCAGCCCTGGCTGCCCAACGGCCCGATCGCGACGGTCGTCACCTACCGCAGGCCGGGCTACGACCGCGTCCGGCATACGCCGCAGTCCGGTGCGCGGGTCCCGGCGACCGCATGACCGCGACGGATGGGGTCCCGGACGATCTGCGCCGATTGGCGATCGCCTTCGCGGACGATGCGAAGCCGCTTGCGGATGCGTTGACGGGCGCGATCTACGCCGAGATCCCGGGGCTCGGCGCGGGCGGCGACGAGCAGGCGGTCGAGGAGCTGCGGCGCAGCGCGGAGGCGAACATCGAGCTCGTGTTCCGCATGCTCGCGGAGGGCCGCGACGCGCAGCCGGCCGACACGCCGCAGCAGGCGCTCGACCATGCCCGCAGCCTCGTGCGCCGCGGCGCGTCGCTCGCGGTCGTCCTGCGCGCGTACCGGCTCGGTCATGCGCTGGCGTGGGAGCGGCTGGCGGCAGCGATCGCGGAATCCGTCGCGCCGGCCGATCAGCCGCCCCTGCTCGCGCGCAGCTCGCGCCACATGTTCGGCTACATCGACGCGATCTGCGACCGGATCGTCGACGAGCACGAGGCCGAGCGCGCGCGCTGGGTGCGCAGCGCGGCAGCCGCCCGGGCCGACGTCGTGCGGGCGATCCTCGACGCGAGCCCGGTCGATCGCGATGCGGCGAGCCGCACGCTCGGCTACGAGCTGCGCCGCCATCACCTCGGCCTCGTCCTGTGGCGCGACGCGGGCGCCGGCGACGTCGGGGGCCTCGAGGAGGCGGCCTGCGCGCTCGTCGCGGCCGCGGGCTTCGACGAGCCGCTGCTGCTCGTCGTCGGCACGCTGCTGTGGGGCTGGGTCGGCGCGCGCGAGGTCCCGGACGAGGCGGCGCTGGAGCTGCTGCGCGCGACGCGCCTCGAGCCCGACGTGCACGCCTCGCTCGGCGAGCCGGCGGCCGACGTCGACGGCTTCCGCGAGACGCATGAGGAGGCCTTGAACGCGCATCGCATGGCCTGCCTGGCGGGGCGGCGCGGCGGGTCCGTGATCCGCTACCGGGCGGTCGAGCTCGAGGCGCTGCTGGCGGCGGACCTGCCCCGCGCGCGCCGCTTCGTCGCGCGCGAGCTGGGTGCGCTGGCAGCCGACGACGACGCGACGACGCGGCTGCGCGCGACGCTGCAGGTCTTCCTCGAGGAGAACGCCAGCAACGTGCGGACCGGGCGCCGGCTCGGCATCCACCAGAACACCGTCGCGTACCGCGTCACGCGCGCAGAGGAGCTGCTGGAGCGACCTGCGACGCAGCGCCGGCTGCGGTTGCAGGTCGCCCTCCAGCTGGCGCAGGCCCTACGCGCGGCCGGCGACGGCGGGCCGTAGCGCCTCCACGAGCTCGCCGAGCGCAGCGCGCAGCGCGTCCATCAGCGGCCATGCGTCCTGCACCTGGTCGCGGTCGGCCACGACGCCGAAGTCGAGGCTGTCGCGGTAGCTCATCACGCTGATGTTCAGCCCGACGCCGTCCATGATCACCGACACCGGATGCGCGGCCAGCTGGGTCGCGCCGGCGCAGTACAGCGGCGCGCGCGAACCGGGGACGTTGGAGATGACGACGTTGACCGGCGGCTCGAGCGCGCGCTGCGTCGCGAGCCAGGTCGTGACGCGTGCGGCGCGCGCGAACAGCGCGGGCGCGATGAAGTGGTTGGCGTCCTGCAGGAGCGTCGCGGGCACCGCGCGATGGCGGTCCTTGGCCGAGCGCAGCGCCGCGTGGGCGCGCAGCACGCGCGCGACCGGATCGGCTTCGTCGGTGGGGATCGGCGCGATCATGTTCGACACGCGGTTGCCGTACGCGCCGCGTTCGGACTCCGTCCGCACCGACACCGGGATCATCGCGAGCAGCGGCGCGGCGGGGAGCTCGCCGCGATCCGCCAGCCAGGTCCGCAACGCGCCGGCGCACACCGCGACCACGACGTCGTTGACCGTGACGCCGAGCGCATCCTTGACCGCCTTGACGTCGGCGAGCGGCAGCGACGCGAACGCCACCCGCCGGTGCGCGGAGATGCGACCGTTCAGCGACGTCCGCGGCGCGCGCAGCGACGGCGCCTCCAGGACCCCGCCGTCGCCCGCCGGCGGCACCATTGCGACGCGCCGGCTGACGCCCGCGAGCGCGCCCACGCCCGGCAGGGTGCGCAGCGTGACGACGTCGTCGAGGTGCCGGAGCGTCCGCGGCAGGACGCGCAGCGCGTGCAGCGGCTGGCGCGCCGCGCCCGCGACGCCGCGCGCGAGCAGCTCGAGCTCGCCGGGGGGCCGGCGCTGCGGGCGGCGCTCGGACGCGGGCCGCAGCTCGCGGCCCGCCGGCGACGCGTCGAGCAGCACGCTCAGCAGCTCGATCCCCGACACGCCGTCGATCGCGGCGTGGTGGATCTTCGTCAGCAGCGCGACGCGCCCGCCGGCGAGCCCGTGGATGAGGTACAGCTCCCACAGCGGGTGGCCGCGGTCGAGCGGGCGGGCGTGGATGCGCGCGACCTGCTCGGCAAGCTGCCGGTCGTCGCCCGGCGCGGGCAGGGCGAGCTCGCGGATGTGGAACTCGAGGTCGAAGTCCGGGTCGTCGATCCAGTAGGGGTGGTCGATCCCGAACGGGACCGTCGCCAGGCGCCGGCGAAACGGCGCCAGCAGGTGCATCCGCGCGGCGACGAGGTCGCGCAGCGCGTCGACCGTCAGCGCGCCGCCGGGGGCGGTCGCGGGGTCGTAGACCGACAGGGCGGCGACGTGGCCGAGGTTGCGCGCGTCCTCGAAGGCGAGGAACTGCGCGTCGAGGCTGGAGAGCTGGCGCATGGCGCAAGTGTCGTCCCGGGGGGCCGGCGGCACTTGTGGCGGCGGACCAAACGCCGCTCCCGCCGCTTGGTCGCACGCCACAGGCGAGCGGGTCCGCGGCGGTCGTAGCTTGGCTGCCGACCCCAGCGCACTCGGAGGAACACGATGCAGCCCACGACTTCCAAGAAGGACCTGCTCTCGCTCACCGGGCTCATGGTCACGCTCGTCGTGACCAACGTCTGGTTCGCCATCCAGGTCCTGACGTACGCGACCTGATGACGACGACCACGACGACGGTGGACGGCCCCGACGAGCGCCTGATGCGCGCGCAGATGCCGATCTGGAACACCGTGATGGACCACTACTTCCGCATGGAGATGGACGGCTGGGACCGGCTTCCCGCCGACCCCTCGCTGCTGATCGGCGTGCACTCCGGCGGCTCGCTCACGATGGACGCCTGGACCGTGGCGCTGCAGTGGCAGCGCCGCTTCGGCGGCGAGCGCATCCTGCACGGGACGGCGCACGACGTCCTGATGGCGGCACCGGGCCTGGGCCACTACTTCCGCGCCATGGGCACGATCGCGCCGACAGTCGAAGCGATGAGCGCGGCATTGCAGGCCGGCCACGACGTGATCCTGTGGCCCGGCGGCGAGCAGGACGCGATGCGCAACTGGCGCAAGCGCGACCAGGCGGTGCTCGCGGGTCGCAAGGGATTCGTCCGCTTCGCGCTGCGCCGGCAGGTGCCGATCGTCCCGGTCGCGACCGTCGGCGGACACGACACGGTGTTCGTGCTCTCGGAGGGCCGCTTCCTCGCGAAGTGGACGGGACTCGGCAAGCGCCTGCGCGGCGCGACGATGCCGATCGTGTCCGGGTTCCCGTTCCCGCTCGCCGTCGAGGTCCTGCCGATGCACGTGCCGCTCCCGGCCAAGATCCGCACGGAGCTGCTCGAGCCGATCCACCTCGACCCCGACCCCGAGAAGGCCGACGACGCGGCCTACGTCGACGAGATGTACCTCGAGGTGCAGTCGGCGATCCAGGCCGGCATGGACCGGCTCGCCGCCCGCCGCAAATTCCCCGTCTTCGGCTGAGAAAGGAACCCAGCCCACATGTCCTCCGTATTCACCGACACGCAGCGCGCCGTCCTGGCCGCGCTCGCCGACACGCTCGTCCCCGCGCTCGAGCGCCCGGACGACCCGACGGGCTTCTGGGCCGCCAGCGGCAGCGACCTGTGCGCCGACGCGGGCGTCGCCCACGTGCTCGCCGGGCTCGCGCCGCAGCAGCTGCAGGGTCTGCAGGGCCTGCTCGACGGGCTCGGCGTGCTCGGCTTCGCCACCGGGTCGCAGCGCTCGCGCGAGCAACTGCTGCGCAACGTCGCGCTGATGGGGGCGGCGCCCGCCGCGGGGATGAGCGCGCTCGTCTCGCTGACGCTCGCGTTCGCCTACTCGGCCCCCGACCCGCGGACCGGGTGCAACCCGACCTGGCAGGCGATCGGCTATCCGGGACCGCCGCGCATGCAGCCCGGCCGCAGCGCGCGGATCGAGACGACGGTGCCCGACGGCCCGGACGCGCTGCTGGAGGCCGACGTGTGCATCGTCGGCTCGGGCGCCGGCGGCGGCCTGATCGCCGGCGTGCTGGCGCAGGCCGGTCTCGACGTCGTCGTGCTCGAGGCGGGCGCCGCGTACGGCGAGGCGGACTTCAGCGGCCTCGAGCTGCCGGCCTTCCAGCAGCTGTTCTGGCGCGGCGGCCCGACGCCGACAGCGGACTTCAACCTCACCCTCCTCGCCGCGGCGACGCTCGGCGGCGGGCCGACGGTCAACTGGTCCAACTGCCTGCGCACGCCGTCCTGGGTGCGCGAGCAGTGGGCGCGCGAGTCGGGCCTGGAGGGCATCGACGGCCCCGACTTCGACCGCCACCTCGACGCCGTCTGGAGCCGTCTCGGGGTCAACGACGGCTGCTCGGACCTCAACGGCCCGCACGAGCGCATGCGCGACGGCGCCGCCGCCCTGGGCTGGTCCTTTGCGCCGGTCGCACGCAACGCCGACCCCGCGCACTACTCGCCGGACTCGGCGGGCCACATCGGCTTCGGCGACCGCTCCGGCGCCAAGAACGACGTGCGCCACACCTACCTGCAGGACGCCGTCGCGGCCGGCGCGCGCGTCGTCGCCGGCTGCCGCGCCGAGCGGGTGCTCGTGGACGAGGGCGGGGCCGCGGCAGGCGTGCACGCGACCTGGACCGATCCGCGCACCGCGGCGGTGGCGCCGCTGGAGGTGCGCGCGCGGCGCGTCGTCGTCGCGGCCGGCTCGCTGGAGTCGCCGGCCCTGCTGCTGCGCTCGGGGATCGGCGGCCCGGCCGTCGGCCGCAACCTGCACCTGCACCCGGCCACCGCGTTCCTCGGGCTGTATCCCGACGAGCAGCGGCCCTGGTGGGGGGCGCCGATGACCGCCCTGGTCGACGAGTTCGCGGACGTCGAGGACGGCTACGGCTTCCTGATCGAGGGCGCGCAGTGGGCCCCCTCGATCATCGCCGGCGGCATCGCCCGCGCGTCGGGCGCCGAGCACAAGGAGACGATGGCGCGGCTCGCCAACGCGGCCTGGCTGATCGGGTTGCAGCGCGATCGCGGGCACGGCAGCGTGGCGATCGACGAGTCCGGCAACGCCGTCGTGCGCTACGCGCTCGACGACGAGCTCGACGTCCGCGTCGCCCGCAGGTCGATCGAGGCGCAGATCCGCATCCACGCCGCCGCGGGCGCCGACGAGATCGTCCCCTTCGCCGCGACGGACGTCCGCTGGCGCCGCGGCGAGGACCTCGAGGCGTTCATCGCCGCGATGCAGCGCATCCCGCTGCGCGCGGGCGGCATCCGGCTCTTCTCCGCCCATCAGATGAGCAGCTGTCGCATGGGCGACGACCCGGCGACCTCCGTGGCCGACCCGTCCGGGCAGGTCCACGGCACGCCCGGCGTGTACATCGGCGACGCCAGCGCGCTGCCGTCGGCGAGCGGCGTCAACCCGATGATCTCGACCATGGCGCTCGCGCACCGCACCGCCGCCGCGGTGCTCGCCGCGGCGCCCGCGGCGCGTGGCGCCGTCCACGCGTAAGGAGCCCCTCATGGCCAGCACCACGATCCCCACCCAGGTTCACGACCGCCTCTACATCGGCGGCGAGTGGATCTCGCCGGTGACCACCGACGCGATCGACGTCGTCAACCCGTTCACGGAGCAGACCATCGGCCGGATCCCCGCCGGCGGCGCCGGCGACGTCGACCGCGCGGTCGCGGCCGCGCGCGCGGCGCTCGACGGCTGGGCGGCCACGCCGGCGGCCGAGCGGGCGGAGCTCTTGAGCGCCATCGCGGAGCGCCTCGCCGAGCGCGGCGACGAGCTCGCGCTGACGATCTCCAGCGAGCTGGGCATGCCGATCGGCCTCGCCCGCCTCATCCAGGTCGGCCTGCCGACGATGTCCTTTCAGTCGATGGCCGGGCTCCTCGACGAGCTCGCGCCCGAGGAGATCGGCAACTCGCTCGTCGTGCGCGAGCCGCTGGGCGTCGTCGCGGCGATCGCGCCCTGGAACTAC
Organism: Solirubrobacteraceae bacterium; assembly: GCA_035496995.1. Taxonomy (GTDB): domain Bacteria; phylum Actinomycetota; class Thermoleophilia; order Solirubrobacterales; family Solirubrobacteraceae; genus CADCVQ01. Next base: position 7,293 of record DATJEE010000306.1, read on the forward strand.
CCGCTGCACCAGATCGCCGCGAAGGTCGCGCCGGCGCTGGCGGCGGGCTGCACCGTCGTGCTCAAGCCGTCGGAGATCACCCCGTTGTGCGCGTTCGTCATGGCCGAGATCTGCGACGAGGTCGGCCTGCCCGCGGGCGTGCTCAACGTCGTGACGGGCTACGGCCCCGTCGTCGGCGACGCCCTGATCGGCCACCCGGACGTCGATCTCGTGACGTTCACCGGCTCCGAGCGCGTCGGGCGCCACATCGGCGAGGTCGCCGGGCGCAACCTCGTGCCGGCCGCGCTCGAGCTCGGCGGCAAGTCGGCCTGCGTCGTTCTCGACGACGCCGATATGCAGCTGGCGGTCGCGACCTGCGTCACGCGCTGCATGATCAACAGCGGCCAGACGTGCATCGCGCTCACGCGCCTGCTCGTTCCCCGCGCGCGGCTGGCGGAGGCCGAGGCGATCGCCGCGGCGGTCGCGGCGGCGCACACGCTCGGCGACCCGCTGGACCACGCCACACAGCTGGGGCCGCTCGTATCCGCCGAGCAGCGCGACCGCGTGCGCGAGCACATCCGGCGGGCATTGGCGCAGGGCGCGCGCCTGGTCTGTGGCGGCGCGGACGCGCCCGCGGGACACGACCGCGGCTACTTCGTCGCGCCGACCGTGCTGTCGGACGTGCGCAGTGACATGGCGATCGCGCAGGAGGAGGTCTTCGGGCCCGTCCTGTCGATCATCGCCCACGACGGCGAGGAGGACGCGGTCCGGATCGCCAACGACTCGCGCTACGGGTTGTCGGGCGCGGTCTGGTCGGCCGACGAGGCGCGCGCGCTGCGTGTCGCGCGGCGGATCCGCGCCGGCCAGGTCGACGTCAACGGCGGCGCGTTCAACCCCTGCGCGCCGTTCGGCGGCGTCGGCTGCTCCGGCCACGGCCGCGAGCTCGGCGCCCACGGCCTCCGGGAGTTCGTCTACCTCAAGTCGATCCAGCTCTGACCCGCGGCGCTCCGTGACGGCGCCCTCGCTGCGCTGACCGGCGTCGGTCCGCGATCAGCGCACGCGGCCGCTGTGGCTCACCACCACTTGCCTTCGCGAGCCGCCTCGGTCCCGCCCGTGCGGTCGAGCGCGTCGAGCGCCGCCAGGTCGCCGTCGGACAGCTCGAAGTCGAAGACCCGGCCGTTCTCCGCGATCCGTTCCCGGTGCGCCGACTTCGGGATGACGATCGTGTCGCGCTGGATCGCCCAGCGGATGAGCACCTGTGCGGGCGTGTGCTCGGTGCGCGCGGCGATCTCGGTGATCGCCGGGTCGGCGAGGTGGCGGCCGGTCCCGAGCGGGCTGTAGGCCTCGAGGGCGATGCCGCGGTCGGCGCAGGCCTGCAGCAGTCGCGTGCGGTACTCGAACGGGCTGAACTGGACCTGGTTGACGGCGGGCGGCGTGCTCGCGATCGCGAGCAGCTCGTCGAGCTCGGCGACGCTGAAGTTCGAGACGCCGATCGAGCGGGCGTGGCCGCGCTCGCGTGCCGTCTGCATGCCCGGCCACGCCCACGTCGGGCCGCCCTGCGGCCAGTGGATGATGTAGAGGTCGACCTGGTCGATGCCGAGGCGTCGCAGGCTCCGCTCGGCGGCGGCCGCCGGGTCGGAATCGCGGGGGTAGAACTTCGTCGTGATGAAGACGTCCTCGCGCGCGACGCCGCTGTCGCGCAGGGCCTTGCCGACGCTCTCCTCGTTGCCGTAGGCCTGGGCGGTGTCGATGTGGCGGTAGCCGGCCTCGAGCGCCCAGCGGACCGCGTTCTCGCACTCCGGCCCGTTGCGCACCTGCCACACGCCGAGCCCGAGTACCGGGATCGATGCGCCGTCGGCCAGCTTGCGGGTGGTCACCGCGGACACGGTCCTCGCATTGTCCACGCTCGGCGCCCGGCCCCCCGAACGTCACGTAGACCAGTGGCTGGGCCGCTGGCGGCCGCCGCCACAGCGGCGCCAATGCGACGCATGCGGTAGGCCGGCCGGCTGCCACGGCGTCGCTGGGTGCGGCGCCTTGCCGAGGGCCACCCGGCGGCACTCCCGCACCAGCGCCAGCAGCTCTCGCAGCCGCACGGGTGCAGAGCGAGATGCGCGCGGGAGGTCGGCGATTGCGCAGCCGCTCGAGCGCGCCGCACGGACTGCACCGGGGTGCCGGTCGGTATCGCACGGCCTCCAGGCGCTGCGGTCCTGCTGCGCGGGATTCACGTCGTCAGGGAAGATCGATCGCCGCTCCGCGGCTCGGCGCCGGCCCGACCGGTCGCCGCGGCTCGCGCACCCCAGCGTCCGGCGGCGGTGGCTCTCCGAACCATTGAGGACCATCACATCGCCGCCTGCGCAAGCGCAGCGCCCACCAGCTCCCGTCCGGCGTGCGGCTGAAGAACAGCCCGCGGCCGCGGAGCGTGACGCTCGCCTCGATGTGCACCGGCGAGAACCGCCTGACCCTCACCGCCATCGAGCGAGTATCGGACCGATCGCTCCCGGGTGCAACGCGGCGAGGGACGGACGAACCGACGGACCCAGGAGCGAGGGATCAGCGCGTCGGTCGGGCGCTGATGTCGGCCACGAGCTGCGCGGCGAGCTTCTCCGACGACTGCGGGTTCTGCCCGGTGTAGAGGTTGCGATCGACGACCGTGTGGGGACATAACGGCAGTCGTCCCTTCGAGTACTCGGCGCCGGCCTCCTTGAGCCTGTCTTCCAGCAGCCACGGGGCCTTCTTCGCGAAGCGATTGAGCAGCTCCTCGCGGTTGGAGAGCCCGGTGAGCTTGTAGCCGGCGAAGGCGGACGTGCCGTCGGGCTGCGTGGCAGCGAGGATCGCGGCAGGCGCGTGGCAGAGCAGGGCGAGCG
>DATJEE010000307.1:0-11250 GCA_035496995.1 Solirubrobacteraceae bacterium
GCGAGCGAGCTCAGCAGGACCCGCCGCAGCGAGTTGCCGAACGTGTAGCCGAAACCACGGTCGAGCGGCTCAATCGTGAACGAGCCACGATTGTCCTCGACCGTCTCACTGGTGATTCGGGGGACTTGGAAATCGAGCATCAGGGTCCTAACGTCGGGATGTCACTGGGGCCGTCGCGCTGAGCCGATCAGACAACGCGCGCCGGGAGGGGCGGGGGAAGACGGGATTACTTGGAGTACAGCTCGACGATGAGCTGCTCCTGCACCGGTGCCGCGATCTCGCGGCGCTCGGGCTTGCGCAGGACCTTCGCCGTGAGGGCGTCGTGGTCGGCCTGCAGCCATGCAGGCACCTGCGCGGTCAGCTCGGTGGCGTCACGGATGACGGGCTCCACCGGGGTGTTCGCCTTGACGGCGATGATGTCGCCCTCGCGCACCTGGTAGCTCGGGATGTCCACGCGGCGGCCGTTGACGGTCCAGTGGCCGTGGCGGACGAACTGCCGGGCCTGGCGGCGCGAGGCGGCGAAGCCGAGCCGGACGAGCACGTTGTCAAGGCGCGACTCGAGGATCGCGAGGAGGTTCTCGCCCGTGATCCCGTCCATCCGCGACGCCTTGTCGTAGTAGATCCGGAACTGCTTCTCGAGCACGCCGTAGTAGCGGCGCGCCTTCTGCTTCTCGCGCAGCTGCACGCGGTACTCGGACTGCTTCTGGCGCCCGCGGCCGTGGTCGCCCGGCGGGTACGCCCGGCGCTCGACGCCGCACTTGTCCGTCAGGCAGCGCTCACCCTTGAGGAAGAGCTTCTGGCCCTCGCGACGGCACTGCTTGCATGCTGCTCCGGTATCTCGAGCCATGACCTACACCCTCCGCCGCTTGCGCGGCCGGCAGCCGTTGTGCGCCTGCGGGGTGACGTCCTTGACCCCCGTGACCTCGAGGCCGGCGGCCTGCAGCGAGCGGATCGCGGTCTCGCGCCCGGAGCCCGGCCCCTTGACGAAGACCTCGACCTTCTGCAGTCCCTGGTCGATGCCCTTGCGCGCGGCAGCGTCGGCGGTCACCTGCGCGGCGAACGGCGTCGACTTGCGCGAGCCCTTGAAACCGGCGCCACCGGCGGACTCCCACGCGATGACGTTCCCGTCCTTGTCGGACAGGGAGACGATCGTGTTGTTGAAGGAGGTCTTGATGTGGGCCTGACCGATCGGGATGTTCTTCTTCGGCTTGCGACGGCCGCGTTGTGGGCGCTTGGGTGCGGGCAAGTTGGGTTACCTCCGCGGAGCGTCCGGCCCCGCGCTTTGATGACGGCTATCGTCCTGTGGCCTCGCGAAACTCACTTCTTGGTGGCCTTCTTCTTGCCGGCCACCTGCATGCGCTTGGGGCCCTTGCGCGTGCGGGCGTTCGTCTTCGTCTTCTGCCCGCGCACGGGCAGACCACGGCGATGACGCATCCCGCGGTAGCACCCGATCTCCATCAGGCGCTTGATGTTCTGCGAGCGCTCGCGGCGCAGGTCACCCTCGACCGTGAGGTCGTCGATGGCCTCGCGCAGGCGCGACACCTCGTCCTCGGTGAGGTCGCGGACCTTGCGGTCGGGCTCGATGTTCGTCTTGCGCAGGATCTCGTTGGAGGTCGACCGCCCGACGCCATAGATGTACGTCAGGCCGATCTCGGCCCGCTTGTTCAGGGGGATGTTGATGCCGGCGATGCGCGCCATGCCCTACCCCTGCCTCTGCTTGTGACGTGGATTGGAGCAGATGACCAGCACCGCACCATGGCGACGGATGATCTTGCACTTCTCGCACATCGGCTTGACCGACGGTCGTACCTTCATATGCCCCTTCTCGAAGACTGGAGGAAACGCGCGCAGGACCGTGATCCCGCCGCAGGCGCGACCAGAGAGCATAGCGAAGCGCCTCAGTCCGCTGTCTCGTGCCAGGGCGTGAGGACGCGAGGACCGTCGGCCGTGACGGCGATCGTGAACTCGAAGTGCGCCGCGAGCGAGCCGTCCTGGGAGTAGATCGCCCAGTGGTCGTCGCCCATCCGCACGGCGTGGCGGCCGACGGTGACCATCGGCTCGACGGCGAAGACCATCCCCTCCTCCAGGCGCACGCCCTTGCCGGGCGGCCCGTAGTTCGGGATCTGCGGGTCCTCGTGCATGTCGCGCCCGATGCCGTGGCCGACGAGCGAGCGCACGACCGACAGGCCCTCGGCCTCGACGACCTCCTGGACGGCGTGCGAGACGTCGCCGAGGCGGTTGCCCGGGCGGCACTGCTCGACGGCCGCGAAGAGCGACGCCTCCGTCGTCGTGAGCAGCTTGCGCGCCGTCGGGGAGATCGAGCCGACGGCGAACGTCCGCGCGGCGTCGGCGACCCAGCCGTCCAGGACGACGCCGCAGTCGACGGAGATGACGTCGCCGCGGCTGAGCTCGTAGGGACCCGGGATGCCGTGGACGACCATCGAGTTCGGCGACGTGCAGAGCGAGCCCGGGAAGCCGCGGTAGCCCTTGAAGGCCGGCGTGGCGCCCTGCGAGCGGATGAAGCGCTCGGCCGCGGCGTCGAGGTCGGCCGTCGTCACGCCGGGGCGGATCTTGCTCTCGACAAGGGCGAGCGTGCGCACGAGGATCGCCCCCGCGGCGGCCATCTTGTCGATCTCCGCCGGCGTCTTCTTGACGATCACAGCTCGTCTTCGAGGCGCAGCGTGGCGATCGTCGCCCGGATGTGGTCGTGCACCTCGGTCGGCGACCGCGTCCCGTCGAAACGGCGCAGGAGCCCCTGGTCCTCGTAGTAGGCGATGAGCGGCTCGGTCTGCTTGTGGTAGACGTCGAGGCGCTTGGCGATCGTCTCCGGCTTGTCGTCGTCGCGCTGCACGAGGCGCGAGCCGTCGACGTCGCAGCGGCCCTCGTGCTTGGGCGGGTCGAACTCGACGTGGTAGACGCGGTTGGTCTTCACGCTGACGCGGCGCCCGGACAACCGCCGCACGAGCTCCTCGTCGGGGACGTCGACGAGGATGACGGCGGTGAGCGTGCGCTCGTTCTCCTTCATGCCCGCGGCGAGCGCGTCGGCCTGCGGAACGGTTCGCGGGAAGCCGTCGAGGATGAAGCCGTCGCGCGCGTCGGACTGCTCGAGCGCCTCGAGGATGACGCCGGTGATCACGTCGTCGGGCACGAGCTTGCCCTCGCTCATGAAGCTCTGCGCCTCCTTGCCGAGCGGCGTCTCGTCGGCGACCGCCTTGCGCAGGATGTTGCCCGTCGCGATGTAGGGCAGGTTGAAGTCGTCCGTCAGGCGCTCGGCCTGCGTTCCCTTGCCCGCGCCGGGGGGTCCCAGAAGGATGAGATTCAGCTCGGACATCGGCGCGTGCAGCAGCCTACTGCGCGCGGCGCGGTCCCCGCACCGTCGCGCGGGTCACTTCAGGAAGCCTTCGTAGTTGCGCATCATGAGCTGGGCCTCGAGCTGCTTCATCGTGTCCAGCGCGACGCCGACGACGATGAGGATCGACGTGCCCGCGAAGAAGAAGTTCGCGCTCGTCGTGCTGACGAGGATCGTCGGCACGGCCGCCACGACCGCGAGGTACAGCGCCCCCGGGAACGTCAGCCGGGCAAGCACGCGATCGAGGAACTCGGCCGTCGGCCGGCCGGGTCTCACCCCGGGTATGAACCCGCCGTATTTCTTGAGGTTGTCGGCCTGGTCGACGGGGTTGAACGTGACCGCCGTATAGAAGTACGTGAAGAGGATGATGAAGAGCGATTCGCCGACGATGTAGGGCCAGCCGCCGTAGTTGAAGAACGCGACGAAGTCGCGCCCGGCGTTGTTGTTGATGAGCTGGCCGACCGTCTGCGGGAAGGCCATGAGCGACGCGGCGAAGATGACCGGGATGACGCCCGCCATGTTCACGCGCAGCGGCAGGTAGGTCTGGCCGCCCTGCGTCATGCGCTGGCCTATGACGCGTTTGGCGTATTGGATCGGTATCCGCCGCTGGCCTTCCTGGACGAAGACGATCGAGGCGATCACCGCCAGGCAGATGAACGGCATCATGACCTTGAAGACCGGGTCCGAGCTCTGCGCCCAGGCCTGCACGCCCTGCGGCAGCCGCGACACGATCGAGGCGAAGATCATGAGCGAGATGCCGTTGCCGATGCCGCGCTGCGTGATGAGCTCGCCCATCCACATGATCAGGACGCAGCCGGCCGTCAGCGAGATGACGATGAGGAAGACCCGCGCCGCGCTGAAGTTGTCGATGATCGGCTCGCCGGCGCTGGCGGTGAAGGAGCGGAAGAGGAAGACGTAGCCGATCGCCTGGCCGAAGGCGAGGCCGACGGTGAGATAGCGCGTGTACTGCGTGATCCGCTGCTGCCCGACCTCGCCCTCCTTGGAGAGCTTCTCGAGCGACGGCACGACGACGGTCAGCAGCTGCAGGATGATCGACGCCGTGATGTACGGCATGATCCCGAGCGCGAAGAGGGCGATCTTCGACAGGCCGCCGCCGCTGAAGACGTTGAGGAACTGCAGGACGCCGCCGCCGCCGAACTGGCTCTGGACCGCCGCGACCGCGTCGACGTTGACGCCCGGGACCGGGATGTGGTTCCCGATGCGGTAGAGCACCAGCAGCGCCGCGGTGAACGCGAGCTTCTTGCGGATGTCTGCGACCCTGAAGGCCGTGAGGATCGTTCCGAGCACGAGCGGCCCAGCTTAGTACACGCGGGCCCGGCGGCTCGCGGGCCACGAGCGTCAGTGGACGTGGCCGGAAGTTCTGCGAGAAGTTGCGGACGCGTCCCCTACGAGTCGGCCAGTACCAGGCGTGACCGCTCGATGCGGCGTGCGACGGTCTCCGCCCACGGGCCGAACCGCTCGCGCACGGCGGCCGCGCTCGCGCGATGGTCGTACGGGACGCGCCGCAGCGCCACCGCGCCGTCGCGCACCAACGCGTAGCCGGCGCGCGGGTCGCCGTCGAAGGGCAGGCCGACGCTGCCGGGGTTCACGAGCTCGACCCCGCCCGCCGCGACGCGCCGGAACTGCAGGTGCGTGTGGCCGAAGACCACGCGTCGCTCGCGCACGCCGTCGAGCAGCTCGCCGTCGCGCGGGCCGGGCTCGGGGTCGAAGGCGTCCGTGTCCGAGCCCGGCGAGGCGTGGCAGTAGCGCACGCCGTCGCGGACGAGCGCCGCCGGCAGCCCGGCGAGCCTGCCCACGAGCTCCTCGCCCAGCAGCTCGCGGCAGACCCCCAGTGCGCTGTGCAGCGGCTCGCGCGCCGGCGCCGCGGCCGGGTCGGCGGTCCAGCGCTCCGCGTTGCCGCGAATCCAGTCGGCGTCGAGCCCGCACAGACGCTGCATCGTCTCGCGCGGCCAGGCGCCGAACAGCGCGTAGTCACCGCCGAGGAGGAAGCGGCGCGCACCGGCCGCCTCGGCGTCGGCGAGGACGGCCTCCAGCGCGGGCAGGTTGCCGTGGACGTCGTAGAGCAGCGCTAGTGGGTCGTCCATGAACGTTCGACCGGGAACCCGGGATGCCGGCGCCGGCTGGCAAGGACGCAGGACCGAAGGGGTGGCTCTGCCACATCGAGCGTCCGAGGACGCCGCCAGGCGGTGATCGGCGCCCGGGGCTCCGGTCGAAACGTTTGTGGACGACCCACTGGCACGGCGACGCGTCGGCCGCGTCAGGACGCGGGCACCCGGGGCTCGGCGGCGGGCATGCCGTTGCCGGCGACCGGCGCCTCGACGGCCTCGCCGGTGTACGCGCCCGCACGGCGGCCGATCTGCTTGGCGTGGGTGTTGGCGAGCGTCCGGTAGAGCACGTGGGAGAACTTCGAGTAGGGGAAGTAGGCGAACAGCGCGTACACGAAGACGAGGTGCACGGCGTAGAACGGATAGGCGATCTCGGGCACGTTGATCAGCCGCAGCAGCATGAGCCCGAAGCCGGTCAGCGCGGTGAGGTAGATCATCGCGACGAAGAACCAGTCGAAGTAGCCCGCGCCACCGGCCTCCTCGCGGTTGCGCCGGTGATGGGCCGTCGCCCAGATGCCGCCGCCCAGCAGCAGCACGAAGCCGAGGTTGCCGATGATCTTCACCGGGTCCCACAGCGGCAGCGAGAGCTCGTTGTCCTGCCAGTGGATGCCCAGCGCCTTGAAGACGACCGTGTAGACAAACGCCCCGGTCGTCGCCGCCACGAGCATGAGGAAGCCGTAGAAGATCGCCATGTGCGCGTAGGCGCGGCGGCGGTTTTGCTTGCAGTCCTTGAAGTCGCGGTGGGTGAGCACGTCGACGAGCGCCGAGCGCAGGCTCGGCCAGAACGCGCGCTGCTGCGCTCCCGGATCGTCGGCTGCGGTGATCGCCCGCCAGAAGCGCCGGCCGCTCACGCCCGCCAGGGCGAACACGAACGCGAGCAGCGTCAGCGTGACCGCGTCGAGGTAGACGTGCGGCACCATCTTCTCGAAGAGCACGTCGCCGTCCGGCGTGAACTGGCCGTCGCCGAGGCCGATCGCCAGCGTCAGCAGGATCCCGACGAACACGATCGGCAGCGCGAACGCGAGCGCGAGGTGGCGCGGGCCCTGGCTGACCTTCGCCATGAACTGCGGCACCGCGTAGCTGGAGATCTGGAAGTTGCGCACCGCGGCCATCACGTCCCCCGGCCGCGCGTCCACCGGGCAGGCGACGATGCACTCGTTGCACTGGTAGCACAGCCACGCGTCGGCGTCGGCGACGAGCTTGTCCTGCAGGCCCCACTGCGCCCACGCCATCTCCTTGCGCGGGAAGGCGGCGTCCAGCGGCGTCCGCGGGCAGACGACCGAGCACGTGCCGCACTGGTAGCAGTTGCGCAGGTGGTCGCCGCCGAGCTCGAGCAGCTGCTCGACGACGAGCGGGTCGGATCGCTCGACGGTCATCAGAACCCCCGATACGGGTTGGGGCCGAGCGCTCGGACCTGTTCGACGAACCCGTTGACGATCGCGGGCAGCTGCTCGTAGGCGGTGAGCTCCACCTCGACGGTGGTGAGTCGTTCGGGCTCGAGCATGAGGCGCCCCAGCGTCTCCTGGACGTTCTGCATGCGCTTCTGGGCCAGCTCGCTGCCGCGGATGAAGTGGCACTGGTAGCTCTCGCCGGTACGACAGCCCATGAGCATGATCCCGTCGATGCCGCCCGACAGCGAGTCGGCCACGACCGCCATGTTCAGCGAGCCCAGGCAGCGCAGCGGTATGACGCGCACGGCCGCGTCGATCCGCTCGCGGTTGATGCCGGCGATGTCGAATGCCGGGTAGGCGTCGTTCTCGCACGCGAGCGCGAGGATGCGCGGGATCTCCTCGTCCTCGGGGAACTCGATCGCCCGCACCATCGCCGTGAGCTGCTCCACCCCGTAGTCCTCGAAGGAGATCACGCGCACGGGACAGGCGCCCATGCAGATGCCACAGCGCCGGCAGCGCGTCGGGTTCAGCACGGGGTAGCTGCGGTCGTCGAGCTCGATCGCGCTGAACGGGCACTCGATCGTGCAGCGCCCGCACTTCGTGCAGCCGGCGGTCCGCGTATGCGGCAGCGAGAGGTCGCCGCTGCGGGGATGGACGGCCTTGCCCTGGCGCGCGACCGCGATGCTCTGGATCGCCTTCAGCGCGGCGCCCGCGGCGTCCTCGACACAGGCGGCCGCGGTGAGCGGCTCGCGCACGCATCCGGTCGCGTAGATCCCCGTGCGCTGGGTCTCGTACGGGAAGCAGATGAAGTTCGAGCCGGCCAGCCCGAACTTGGCCGTCGGCAACCCGGGGCCCTGCTTGTAGAGCAGCGCAAGCGCCGTGTCGCCGTCCTCGCCGGCCGTCGCCGGCACCATGCCGGTCGCGAGCACGACGAGGTCGACGGCGAGGCTGACCGGCTCGCCGATCAGCGTGTTGGCGACCTCCACGACGAGGCCGTCCTCGGTCACGCCGACCGCGCGCACGTCGCCCTTGGTGAGGAAGATGCCGGGCTCCTGCTGGACGCGCCGGTAGAAGGCCTCGTACAGCCCCGGGGCGACGAGGTTCTCGTAGAGGATGTAGGCCCGCCCTTCGGGGACGAGCTCGCGCACGTACAACGCCTGCTTGAGCGCAACCAGATCGACCACGTCGGCGCCGTGCGAGAAGGTCTTCTCCGCCTCGGTCATGCCCGGGCGCTGGACGAACGCCACTCGCCTGACCGGCCGCCCGTCGGAGGGACGGACGAGCTTGGCATCGCGGGCCATCCCCTCGAAGGTGACGTTGGTGACCACGTCGGGGCTGACGCCGTAGCCGAGCCGCCCGAGCGCCCCCTCGTCGGCGAGCGCCTGCCAGCCGGTGGCGAGCACGATCGCTCCGCAGCGCAGCGAGACCGTCTCGCCGTCGGCCAGCGCCGTGACCTCGTAGGCCCCGGGCATGCCCTCGATGCTCTGCACCTCGGCGCTGGTGTGGACGGTGGCCCGCGGGTGCTCCTCCAGGCGCCGGGCGCGGTCGGCGACGTCGATCGGGCGCAGCTCGTCGTAAGGCGCGCTCGTGGGAAACGACTTGTGGAAGTCGGCCATCCAGCCTCCGAGCCGGTCGCGGCGCTCCACGACGACCACGTCGTGGCCGGCGTCGGCGGCCTCCAGCGCGGCGGTGATGCCGGCGGTGCCGCCACCGACGACGAGCACCGCGGTGACGACCGCCGCCGGCTTGGCCGGCGGACGCGCCGTGCGCTCGCTGCGCGCCAGCCCCATGCGCAGGTAGTCGCCTGCCAGCCGCTGGGTCTCCTCCTCGCCGGGCGGCTTGCTCCAGGCGACGAGCTCGCGCACGTTGACGCGCTCGACCATGTCGACGCCCAGCGACTCGGGTGAGAACACGTCCCAGTTCACGCGCCCGGAGCAGGCGGCGATCGCGACGCGGCCGGCGCCCTGTGCGGCGATGTCCTCGCGCAGCGAACGGACCCCCTCGGGCACGCACAGCGGGCCGCTCACGCGCGTCGGGACGTCGCGGTCGCGGGCCACCTGCGCGAGCGCCTCGGCGTCGAGGCATTCGCCGATGCCACAGCCCGTACAGACGTACGCGGCGGCGCGCCGGTTGACCACGAGCGCATCGGGGTCCAGGGTCTGGATCGCGTCGGGGGTCGCGATGTCGAGTACCGCGGGGACGGGCTGCGGGGTCTGATCGCCGGCGTTGTCGTGCGTGGTGCTCACGTCCTCGCGATGGTCTGATGGGCCTTGAGCGCCGCGCCGGTCGCGTCGCGCGTGCTGGAGACGACGTCCTGCGGGCGCTTGGCCACGCCGGCCACCTGGATGCCGGCGTCGCGGTTCTCGACCGCGAAGCCGTACTCGTCGTACTCGATGCCCAGGCCGGGGATCGGGTTGCCGGCCGTCGAGGGCTGCATGCCGGTCGCGAGCACGAGCAGGTCGACGCTCACGCGGATCTTGCGGCCGGCGAGGATGTCGTCGGCCTCCACGATCACCGCGCCGGACTCCGCGTCCTCCTGCACCTTCGCGACCTTGCCCTTGATGAACGAGACGCGCTCGTCGCCCCAGATGCGGTGGTAGAAGTCCTCGTTGATCCCCGGCGCGCGGATGTCGATGTAGAAGACGTAGACCTCGGCGTCGGGGTATTGGTCGAGCACGTAGGACGCCTGCTTCAGCGAGCCCAGACAGCAGATCGCCGAGCAGTACGCCAGGTGGTTGCGGTCGCGCGAGCCGGCGCACTGCACGAACGCCACGCGCTTGGCCTCGCGCCCGTCCGAGGGGCGGGCGATCGTCCCGCGGGTCGGCCCGTCGGGCGCGGCGAGCCGCTCCATCATCACGTTGGAGATCACGTCGGCCGACTCGTTGAAGCCGAGCAGCCCGAGCTTGCGCGCGTCGTAGGGCTGCCAGCCCGTCGCCACGACGATCGAGCCGACGCGCAGCGTGATCGTCCGCGGCGCCATCCGCAGGTCGATCGCGTCGGTCGGGCAGGCCGTCAGGCAGGCGCCGCAGGCCTCCTCGCCGACGCACGCGTCGCCGTCGATGACGTACTTCATCGGGAACGCCATGCCGTGCTGCAGGTACGCCGCCTTCGTCGTGTCCAGCCCGTAGTTGAACGCGTTGGGCCGCTGCACCGGGCAGGCCTCGGCGCACGCGTTGCAGGCGATGCAGCGGTCCTCGATGACGTAGCGCGGGTTCAGCCGGACGCGCACCTCGTAGTCGCCGGCGGCGCCGGCGACGTCCTCCACCTCGGCGAGCGTCAGCACCGTGAACAGGCGATGCCCGGACTTGATGCGCCGGAAGTTGATCTCCAGGCCGCATTGCGGCGGGCAGAGCTTGGGGAAGTACTTGAAGAACCGCGCCACCCGCCCGCCGAGCGAGGGATCCTTCTCGACGATGTAGACGTCGTGCCCGGCCTCGGCGGCCTCGATCGCCGCCGTCAGGCCGGCGATCCCGCCGCCGATCACGAGCACGCCGCCCTCGCGGATCTCGGGCTCGACGCCGTTGCCCGTCGCGGTCATCGGCTAGTCGATCTTGCTGGCGTGGGGGATCTTCTCGATGTCCCAGGAGCCGCTGGCCCAGTTGCCGTCGCCGTTGCCGTTGCGGCTGAACTTCGAGACCACGAACGCCTTCCAGTTCTCGTCGTCGAGCTTGGGGAAGTCCATCCGGTAGTAGTAGCCCGGCCAGCGCGTCTCCTCGCGGAACAGCATGTGCTGGATGTTGGCCTCGGCCACGAGCGCGCGGTCCTTGACCTCCCAGCAGCGCAGCAGGTCGTGCAGGTCGCGCGCCGCGAGGTTCTCGCAGTCCTGCTGGAAGCTGTGCAGCAGCTCCAGGCCGCGCTCCAGCATCGGCCGGTTCGTGCGGTAGTTCGCTCCCCAGCCGGCGGCGTACTCGTCCATGATCTTCTGCAGGCGCAGCAGCGCCTGCTTGGGCAGCAGGTAGTTGGGGTTGATCTCGACCCTCGTCGAGGTCCCCCTGTGCTGCTCGAGGGTGGCGAACGGCTTGTAGAGGTCCTGGCGGATCTCCTCGATGCGGTCGTCGTCGACCTGCGGCGCGTCGTTGTCGAGCACGAACTGCACCGCGGCCTTGCCCGCCAGCCGCCCCTCGGTGAACGACCCGGAGGAGAACTTGTGCGCCGACGCGCCGACGGCGTCGCCGGCGGCGAACAGGCCGTTGACCGACGTCATGCGGTTGTAGCCCCAGTGGTAGCCCTCGGGCGCGACGTCCTCCGGCCCGCTGACCCACGCGCCGGTGCCCGACGCGTGCGAGCCCATGAGGTAGGGCTCGGTGAGCACGATCTCCGACGGCTGCTTGGCCGGGTCGATGTTCTCCGACGCCCAGATGTGCGCCTGGGACATCGTCATGTC